>JAYVNV010000214.1:0-2535 GCA_043758265.1 Acidimicrobiaceae bacterium | reverse complement strand
AGATGAATCGACGGGCCGACGAGGTGCGCGAACTTCGTCAAGCGAGGGACGAACTCCTTCGCGACTGGGCACCAAAGGGGGGCAATGGATAAGCGCGTTGTCATCGCCGACGACGAGTCGATCATCCGTCTCGACCTTAAGGAGATCCTCGAGGGTGACGGGTACCTGGTCGTGGGCGAGGCCGCGCGGGGCGACGACGCGCTGGAGATGATTCGTGAGCTCAAACCGGATTTGGCGCTGCTCGACGTCAAGATGCCGGGCATTGACGGCATTGAAGTGGCGCGCGCCCTCAAGGAGACCGACACCGTCGTCGTCTTGCTCACCGCCTTCAGCCAACGGTCGTTGATTGAGAGCGCGCGTGACGCGGGCGTCGTTGCGTACCTGGTGAAGCCCTTTCGCTCGAGCGAGCTCCTGCCCAAGTTGGCGGCACTGCTGGCTCCCGTCGCGGTCGGGGCTCTCGCGTCCGAGGTGAGCCTCGTCGACGAAAAGATTGAGACCCGCGAGATTGTCCAACGAGCGAAGGAACTGTTGATGGAGGAGCGAAATCTCGACGAGCCGGCTGCCTTCGAGATCATCCAACAGTCGGCCATGCGCGGGCGCACGCGCATGCGCGACGTCGCCCAGCAGATTCTGAGGGGCGAGTTCGTTGGCTGAGCGCCCGCCCGACCAGCGCCCGCTGCTGCTGCTGGATGGGATGTCGCTCGCCTTTCGCGCCTTCTTTGCGCTGCCGACGGACATAAAGACTTCCGAGGGAGTAGTCACGAACGCACTGCACGGCTTCGCGGCGATGCTCATCTCTCTCGTTCGTTCGCAAGGTCCGCGCGCCCTCGCGGTCGCCTTCGACCTGCCCGGTGGGACGTTTCGTGACGCGATGACGAAGGACTACAAGGGTGGCCGTGACGAAACCCCGCCCGATATCGAACATCAGTTCGACCTCATTCGCAACCTCTGTGAGGTGCTCAACATTCCGGTACTGGGCGTGCCCGGTTTCGAGGCGGACGACGTTCTGGCGACCCTCGCCACCTGGGGCCGCGATGAGCATATCCCGGTGGTGGTGGTGACCGGTGACCGCGACGCCTTTCAGCTCGTCGAGGATCCCTACGTAAAAGTCCTCTACAACCGCCGTGGCGTCTCGGACTACTCTCTCTACGACGAAGCCGGAATCTTCGATCGTTGCGGGATAGAAGCGGCCCGGTACCCACTGCTGGCGGCTCTGCGCGGTGACACATCGGACAACTTACCCGGCGTACCGGGCGTGGGGGAGAAGACGGCCGCCAAACTCTTCGCCGCCTATCGCGATATGGACGACCTCTTCGCCCACCTCGCTGATTTGACGCCCAAGCTGCGAGAAAACCTCACGACCTACGAGGAGCGCGCTCGCAACAACGAAAAGGTCATGCTGCTCGTGCGCGACGTACCAATCGAGTTCACGTTGTCGACGGTCACACTCGGCGGTTGGAACCGCAGTGACACCGACGCCTTCTTCGACCGCTTCGAAATGAACTCGCTGCGATCACGTTTCTCACAGCTGATGAGAGAGGGGCTTCTCGGCGACGGGCGAAACCCGTCAGTCGAGACCGTACGCTCAACGCCGACGAAGGTTGCTCCAACGTCGTTGAAGATGGAATCGTCACTCGACACGCTCCTCACCTCGTGCAAATCGCCGGTCGTCGCGTACCGGGGTGAACGTGCCGCGGTGCTCGACCCAGCGTCGGGCTGCGCGACGCTCTGCGACGTCGATGAACTGATCACGGCCATGGTCTCGGTCACCGCGAACGGCCACGACCTGAAGGCGCTCTATCGTCGAGGTGGCGAACGAGGCGTCACAATGCTTGAGCCGGCTAACGACACGGCAATCATGGCCTTCTTGCTCGACGCCAACAGCGGTCGCTACGAACTGGCCGACGTCGCGTATCGATTTCTCGACGAGCCGATTGTGGCCTCAGTACCCTCGCTCTTCGAGTCGTCGTCGAGCGATGAGGTCCTACTCTACGAGGTGGCGCTGATCGCGCGACTGGGCGAGCATCTGCGCGTCGAGATTGAACGCTGGCAACTGACCTTCGTCTACGAGCAGATCGAACTGCCCCTCGTGATGGTGCTCGCATTAATGGAGGCGCGTGGCATTCGCGTCAACGTAGAACTACTGCGCACGATCGCCCAAGAGTTCGCCGAGGAGGCGGCCATGCTCGACAGGCAGATTCAATTGGTTGCCGGCCACGAGTTCAAGGTCAACTCGCCCCAGCAACTTCAGACGGTGCTCTTCGCCGAGATGGGCCTCACCGCGGTGAAGAAGATTAAGTCGGGCTACTCGACCGATGCGTCGAGCCTCGAAGCGATTGTCAACGAACACGAGGTCATTCCACTCATTCTGCGCTACCGCGAAGTGGAGAAACTCCGTGGCACCTACGGGTCGCCGCTCATTGACGCGGTGGCGGCCGACGGTCGCATCCACGCGACGTTCCACCAGACGGTCGCGCGCACCGGTCGCCTGTCGTCGGATAGTCCGAATCTGCACAACATCCCGGTTCGCTCGCG
>JAYVNV010000213.1:0-2537 GCA_043758265.1 Acidimicrobiaceae bacterium | reverse complement strand
ATCGTCCCGTGCCGAGCGCTTTCGTAGATCGGCGCGAGGACGGAATGACCACGCAGCGCGGCCAAGTGCAGCGACGCGAGAATAAGCATCGGGTTTCGTTGCTCGACGCGCACACCGGCGAGCAGGGCCTGGGCCCTAGGGTCGTCTTCGAGCAGCTTTATCAGCGCCGAGTAAAACGGCAATCGCTCGTGATCCTCGCGTGTGAAGGCGAAGTGATAACGGTTCCTGGCGTCGTCGAGGTCGAGGACCATACGGGCACACTACCGAGTAGCGCACATTGACTCTGGCGCGGAGCGCCAGGCTCCGACGTAGCCCAGTCGCGCGCTTCTAGAGTTCAGTGGAGTGAACAAGAAACTGGCAATCGTGGAGTTGTTCCGACACCGTGAGCCGGCCCTACTGGTCTCTGGTCAGACCGTCTCACAGTTCGGTGACGGCGTGGCCCTGGTGGCCCTGACCCTGTTGGTTCTCGATACGACTCACAGCGCCTCGAAGCTCGCCTGGTTCGCCGCTGCGCGCATGACGCCGCTTGTCGTCCTCCTCTTGGTCGGCGGTGTAGTGGTTGACCGGTTCTCACGCCGCACTCTCCTCTTGATATCGGACACGATGCGCGCGCTTCTCACTGGTGTCCTTGTCGTCCTGATTGGCACTGGGCTCTTGCGCTTCTGGGAGCTCATGGCCTTTGGCGTACTGTTTGGCACCTTCGACGCCGTCTTCATGCCAGCCATCACCGCACTGACCCCCGAAATTGTGCCCGAGGACCTCTTGCCGGCGATGAATGCCGTGCGACCATTATCGAGAAACTTGATGGGCAACATGATTGGTCCGGCCGTTGGCGGCGTCATCGCGGCAACGAGTACAACCTGGGCAATCGGCGTCGACTGCCTGACCTTTGTCGCGAGCTCGGCCTGCCTATTCGCAATGAAGTCCACGCCGGCACCGGCGCGTAACGAAGGTTCAACAATGCTCACCGAGATCCGCGAGGGGGTGCGCTACGTTCGAAAGACTCGGTGGCTCTGGACGACGCTGGCTGCTGCGACGCTGAGTAACGCGTTCATTTTCGTGCCCTCAGGCGTACTTCTTCCTTTCTTTTTGCGCACCACCCTGCATACGAGCAAAGTGCTCGTCGGCTACGCGTTTGCGGTCTTTGGACTTTCGGGAGCGATCGCGGCTTTAATTGCGTCGAATCTCAAGATGCCCAAACGGCGAATTCGAGTCATGTGGACCTACTGGTTGATCGGCACGCTCTCGGCGCTCATCATTGGCGTCGCGACCAACTACTGGGAGATACTCATTTTTCCCATCATCTCATCACCCATGATGCTGTGGGGCAACGTCATCTGGGAGTCAGTGATGCAGACGGACGTCCCTCGAGAGCTGCTCGGCCGCGTCAGTTCTGTCGACTGGTTCGTGTCGCTCGGATTGGCGCCACTCGGTCTCGTCGCCGCCGGCGTCCTCGCCAGCCACTGGGGTATCCGAACCTACTTCGTCGTCATGAGTCTGGTCAGCGCACTGCCGGGAATTTTCATTCTGCTCTCGCGACGAATCAACGAAATCGATCGAAGTCGACTTAGCGCAACTCCAGCATCGGCGCCTGCGCCAATGACAGACCTACCAGACGCGAACCCCTCTTCGCCGACAATGGGTAGATGACGTCGGGTCGAAACGACCGGCCCTTCGCCTCACCCACACGACCTCCACGTACCTCGACCCACTCGTCGTCGGTGATCTCATTGACGACGTGGGCCACGAAGAGCCAGCGCTGTCGTCCTTTGACCCCTTCGACCACGACCGGGTCACCGGCACTCACGCCGTGCCAGCGGGTTGATCGCACGAGGTTGCCGCGGCGTGTCTGCGTTGAACGTTGCTTCACCCACCATTTCTACACGCTGTGGTGAAGCGGATCGTGTAGCAGCGCTGTCGTAGCGTGAGGAGATGTCATTCGTTCAAGCACTGCCCAAGTCACTCTCCCCCTCGCGTCTCGCCGACTTCCAGACCTGTCCGCGTCGCTACCAGTACGCCTCCGTCGAGCGAATCCCCCAGCCCGCCTCGTACGCGACGGCCAAGGGCCGTTTTGCTCACTACGTCTTCGAGCAACTGTTCTTATTGCCCGCACCCGAGCGGAGCGTGGCGAAGGCGCGAGCGTACGTGACGGTGGCCATCGACGCGATCCTCACCGACGACGTGCGCGCCGACATCGCCATGGACGAGTCGATGCTCGAGCGACTCCTCAACGAAACCGAGGCAATCATCACCAACTACTTCGAGATGGAGGACCCCTCGACGGTGACTAGCGAAGGCGTCGAACTACGGCTGGGCGCCACGGTGGACGGCGCGCCGCTCTTTGGGATCCTCGATCGTCTCGACCGCGACCCCGACGGCACGCTCGCGATTGTCGACTACAAAACCGGCGCGCTTCCGAACCGTAACTACGACAGCCAGACCTTCGCCAACGCGGAACTCTACGCTGCGCTGTGTGCGGCGAAGCTCGGCGAACGCCCGGCCACTATTCGCCTCATGTACGTCGCCCAGGGCGCCAC
>JAYVNV010000212.1:0-22910 GCA_043758265.1 Acidimicrobiaceae bacterium | reverse complement strand
TGAGAGAAGCAACGCTGAACAGGACGCTGGCCCGCTACGAACGTTCGCCGCACCTGGTCTTCTGGGAGACCACGAAAGCCTGTCCGCTGGCGTGTAAGCACTGTCGGGCATCCGCGCAGCTCGAACCCTCACCGGGGCAACTGACGACCGAGGAGGGCCTCGCACTTATCGACCAGATCGTCGCGATGGAGGGTCCGTCGCCGATCCTCGTCTTCACCGGCGGCGACTGCTTCGCCCGCCACGATCTCACCCAACTGATCGCGTACGCGAGGTCGCAGGGACTTCGTCTGGGTATCGCGCCCTCCGTCAGTGATCTCCTCACCCGTGAGTACATGGAGTTGCTCTACCTCCTCGGCGTGCGCTCGGTCTCCATCAGTCTCGATGGGTCGAACGCCGCGTCACACGACGCGCTGCGGGGTATTCCCGGTCACTTCGACCAGACCATCGAGGCCCTTCGGATGATGCGCGACATGGGCTTTCGCTTACAGGTCAACACCACGGTGATGCGTAGAAACGCCACCGAGCTCGCCGATATTTTTACTCTCTTGCGCGGCCTCGGTGTTTTGATTTGGGAGGTCTTTTTTCTCGTCGGCGTCGGTCGTGGCGCGCTGATCGAAGAGGTTGATCCCCAGGACGCCGAGGACATCTGCCACTTCCTCGTCGACGCCACGGCCTACGGCGTGACGGTGCGTACCGTGGAAGCGCCCTTCTTTCGCCGGGTCCAGGCTGAGCGGGCAACGCTCGGCACTAAAGACCCTCGCGACCACTTCGCGCTGGGTACGCTCTACGCGATACTTCGTGGGGGCCTCGACCTCGACACGACTGGCAAGGATCACACCATTGCCCGTTCGACCCTCGCGACGGGTGACGGACGCGGCATCATCTTTGTCGGCCACGACGGCGAGGTGCACGCGTCGGGCTTCCTTCCATTGGCGCTCGGAAACGTGAAGGAGACGCCGCTCGCCGAGATTTATACCTTCAACACGTTGCTAAGGACGCTCCGCAGTGGAGAGCTAGAGGGTGAGTGCGGGCGCTGTGAACAGCGCAGACTCTGTGGGGGATCGCGAGCCCGTGCCTACGCGAGGACCGGACGGGTGCTGGCCGACGACCCGTCGTGCATTCGCACCTACGTCGGGCGACGGATCAACCTGTCGCACAGGTAGGGATGACACTTCGTTGGAAATAGCGCCATTTGATCACTCCGCGCGGCGCCTGACTGGACGCGACAGTTGCAGTGTCCGCCGGACCGACGAAACGTAGCGCTGCCCCTCAGGTGGAGTGATGGAGGTCCCCTACCGTGTCCTTGGGTGCATTGCGGCGCACGTGTGAAAGATGAACCGGGCGCTTGCGAGGAGAGGACTGAACGAGTTGCGGGTCAACGCGTATGTCTTTTAAGCAATGATAAACCCGCCGTAACGTGATACCGCTGCCTAGACGGCCGTAGACGACAGGGATGAACGCCTCGGCCGCAATATCGAGGTCGTGCCGGTCGAAGGCTGCCGTCGGTTCCCGCGTGACGTCGTCGTTGTTCAGCGTCAGCGTGCACTCGAGTTGGGGCTCCGTCGTTCGGATTTCGATGACCGCTTCTTGGCAAGTACTCGAGCGGTGAATCGAACCGCCATCTCGACGGAGTCGATGAGCAGGGAGCCGGCGGCGTGGGGCGTCGGGCGTGGGGCGTCGGCGTCGGCGTGTGCGTCTCGCACGCGGCGCTGCATGATGACAGCTCCGGAACCGAGGCGCGAGAGGGTGTCGGCGACCGATCATGCGCTCGAGTGCGGGGATCTCGAGCAGCGCGTCGCTCTATGACATGACCGATGCGTACACGTGCGCGACGGACATCCGTAATGCGTTAATGGAATGAGCTAGAAGAGCCGTTTTCGTTGAAGAACGAATCGCGGAATTCATGGTTCAACAATGACCGTTCGGTCGAGGTCCTTTACGTCGTTCACGCCCGTCAGACCTAACGTCACCAGTATCTCGGACTGGAGAATCTGTAGAACATGGTCAACGCCGCGTTCGCCGCCCCCCGCTACGGCATAGGCCCACGCTCGGCCTATGAGACAGGCCCGGGCGCCGAGGGAGAGTGCCTTCACTACGTCGAGGCCGCTGCGAATACCGCCGTCCATGAGGACCTCGCATCTATCGCCAACGGCGGCGGCGATTGCGGGCAACGCCCTAATGGTCGAGGGCACATCGTCCAACTGTCGACCTCCGTGGTTGGACACGATGACGCCGTCGGCGCCGTGATCCGCTGCCCTTCGTGCGTCGTCAGGATCGAGGATGCCCTTCAACGCGATCTTTCCGCGCCAATGCGCTCGAATCCAAGCGAGGTCGTCCCACGTGACGCTCGGATCGAATTGGCCCGCGACCCAGCCTTGGAAGTCACCGGGCATTCGCGCGTTGGGCAGCGCCTTCTCGAGATTGCCGAACGTAAGCGGTTTGCCACCGATCGCGACGTCACGGAGCCATCCGGTGTGGCCAATCAGGTCGAGACCACGTTGCAGTCGCTTCAGCGCCGGCAATTTCCCACTGATGCCGTTTCGAACGTCGCGATAGCGCTGTCCGACGACGGGTAAATCGACAGTCAAGATCATGGTCGTGCAGCCGACCGCCTGCGCCCGGGCCATGAGGTCCTCGGCGTAGCCTCGGTCCTTCATTACGTACAGCTGGAACCAGGGGGGCGTGGAGACGGCGCCGGCCACCTCTTCGATACTGCAGATCGAGAGCGTTGACTCACAGAAGGCGACGCCGGCGCGTTGCGCAGCACGGGCCGCTTGAACCTCCGCACGCTTCGCGAACATCCCACCGAATCCAATCGGTGCCAGGATGATGGGCAGCGCAATCTCTTGACCAAGCACCGTGGTCGAGAGCGTACGGACCGACACGTCGCGCATCACGCGTTGGCGAAATTGGATTCGATGTAGGTCGTCGCGATTTGCCGCCAACGTAGCCTCAGCGAACGAGCCGCCGTCGATGTAGTCAAAGATCTGACGTGGGAGGCGACGACGGGCCAGTTCGCGGTAATCCCCAATCGACGCCGGCGCGAGATTGAGACTGTGGTGGGGTCTATTCGAGGTCACACTTCATTATGCATGACCAATGTTTGTTAGCCCATTGACCTCGGTTGCGTGAACGCAATGCCTTCATTGATGGTAGCGAGCGGGGGGCCGGGCCGGACGAACGTTGGCAACAAACGATTTGGTAGCCGAGCTGGAGCTCGAAATCGAACGATTGTTCGCGGGCGACTGCGACCACCTCTTCGAGCGCATATCGTCAAAACGAATAGACCGGTACCAGACCTTGGAGCGAGGACCGAACACCCCAGCGAGATAAGGCCACTGCCACCCCGTGCGACACGTGGAGCATGGCGCTGACGGTCGTGCGTAAGACCAGAGACGTTGGGCCCGAGCAGCCCACTGGGTCCAGTAGAGGTCGAAGCATTTCATTCAATGCGTCTGATATGTCACTGGGGAAGGCGACGTCTTTACCGTGTCGGACACTATCTGGAGCGCACGGGGCGAACAATTGACATCTAATTGGAACGCCAGGGTGAGCGAATCGCCACGTCAAAGATTCTCGTTCGCGGTCGGTGGGTCGGCGCTCGTGGTTGGCCCAATGCACTCGTGGCGAGTAGGGCAGTTACCTGGTGGCCCACTGGCCTAGGTTGCACTACGCACGCGGGCGTCAGGTTCGTTCTTCTTTGGGAATGTGTCAACGCCTACCGACGTCAGACTCCAAAAAAGTTGAGTTGCGCGAGTGGCGAATCGTCACTCTCACGGTCGGACCTCCAACGAAGACCGGAGGGCACAAATTGGGCCAACGAGTAGTTTCGGGGTCAAAAGTGCCAGTTTTAAAGGGAAATTTCACCCAGTAACGAGAAAAGTCATGTGCAAGTAGACTGTTTTTCACCACTGGACAAATACATGACGTGGCCAACCTGCCGAGCGGTCTAACGATGACGCTCTCAAGCAGGTGTTGATGAGCTGGCAAGGAGCCAGTGAATCACTGATCCATCACCAACGGGGTGTTGGACACGACCAGAACAGGGTTCCCAAGTGCTCAATACGCACTCTCGAAACAATTGTGGCCGAGTACGGCCCATGACTCTATTCAAGGTAATCGCAGTCGCCCTCGTGGTCGCTACGTTCGCCCTTACCACTTCCTTTCCCGGCTCCCAGCGTCCACTCGCCACGCTCCACGTCGCGAACTCGTCGCCCCAGAGCTTGCGCCAACACGTTCGCGAATCAGTGAGAACCGTTCTTCGTGCGTCTCGCACCACGCTCACGACGACCCCCGCCAAAATTGCGGTGGCGGTCTCCTCGAGCGCTCTCATGGCGGCGACGGCCTTCAGATCGAGCCCGACCAGAAGCGACGTCCACGTAATATCCCTGATCCAGAAGATCTTCCCCCGACACGCCTGGCGTGACGCAGAGGCCGTGGCCTGGTGCGAGTCCAAGTTTCGGGCGAGCGACATTGGATTCAACAGCAACGGGACGCACGACCGAGGCCTCTTTCAGTTGAATGACGGGGGCACTGAGCAGTATCTCCTCGGGCGACTTGGACTCAACCCGAACAATCTTGCGCTGGCCTTTAATCCGGTGACCAACGCGCGCGCCGCCGCCGTTCTCTACGCCCGAGACGGCTGGAGCCAGTGGACGTGCTCGTACGTACTCGCTTAGGCGCTACGCGTTACGAGCCGAGGTTGACCACGTCTCAGCGACGCAGTTGCCGTGGCGATGCGTGTGGTACCTGCGAGGTGGCGAGGTCACGCAGGTGGATGAAGCCGCTGACGGATGCGACGGGAACCCACGCGCTACTGGTGTAGCCCGCGACCCCGCCGCCGTAGTTGTCCGACACGATGAACACCGTGTGGTTCGTCCAGTTGACGTGTGCGACGTACCCGACGTGACCCATCGCCC
The DNA here is from genome assembly GCA_043758265.1 of Acidimicrobiaceae bacterium. Lineage (GTDB taxonomy): Bacteria > Actinomycetota > Acidimicrobiia > Acidimicrobiales > RAAP-2 > RAAP-2. The sequence goes on along the minus strand of JAYVNV010000212.1, from coordinate 17,991 downwards.
CCGCGGCGTACCAGGCAATCGCGCCGACCGCTGGCGTCGCGTTGGTCTCGGCCGCCAACGTCTGGCCCCACTGATCGGCGTAGCCCCACGAACGACCGGGGTCAGGTAGCCCGTTGCGGGCCAGCATCCACGCGGCGAACAGCGTGCAGTTGTGCGGCGGCGTCCCAATGCCGCCCTTCGTGGTAGCTCCGTAGTATCGGGCGGCCCAGCTGTTGCTTATCGTGGTCGAGCCATAACCGTCGATCGTGCAGAGGTAGAGGCTGCTCTTGCACGGCGTCGCGGCGCTGGCGTAGTCACCTAGCGCCACGGTCGCCCACAGGATCGTCGCGATCAGCTGCGTGGCGACGACGGTCAATCGCACAGTTTGCTGGCGCCGTTCGGAGCGCCCGCTATCTGTCTTCGTCAATTGACTCCCCTGTCATGTGGCTCTCGGTGAAAGTACCAGACGACCATATTTCGGGCAAACCGAGTCCGAAAAGCCCTGAGTACTTGGTGATTGGGGATCTAGTTGCGTGGGGTGAGTGTTGATTACAACGGTCGAGGTCGCCGGGGTTTCAATCGAGCGAGGAGAGAAACTCGAGCAGGGCCTGATTGACCTCGTCTGGTCGTTCCTGCTGAATCCAGTGTCCGGCGCCGCGAACCGTGCGCTTCACTCGCAGGTCAAGGACCCACTCGGCCATCTGGTCGTCGGACATGAACCTCGAAACCATGTCGAGCTCTCCCACGAGATAGAGCGCCGGCACCACAATCTTCGTATCGGCGAGGCTCTCCGAGTTCTCCCAGTTGCGTCGAAGATTCCGGTACCAGTTGAGCCCGCCGGTGAATCCCGTGCGCGTGAATTCGTTTACGTAGTAGGCAAGGTCATCGCTGCTCAGCCACGCCGGCAGGGCACCCGGCTCCTTGGTCCACTCACGCCACCCGGTGCCCTTGGCCGGCAACCGACCCATGGCGCTGGTGACCTCTTCGGCCGAGAAGGCCCGCATGGCTCGCCGTAAGGAATCCTCGACGTCGCGAGCGAGTTCTTCGTCCGCCACGCCGGGCGCCTGGAAGTGAAGGATGTAGAAGAAGTTGTCGCCGAAGAGGAACTCCAACGTGGAGATCGGATCACGCGCACCGCGCGGCAGAAACGGCACGCTGAGGCCCGCGACAGCACGTACGCGTGCTGGCACTCGCTGTGCGAGGCTCCACACCACCGACGAACCCCAGTCGTGGCCCACGAACACCGCGCGTTCCTCGTTGAGCGCGTCGAGGAGACCGAGCAGGTCATCCGTGAGCATGTCGATGCCGTACTCCTCAATCGCCGCCGGCCGATCCGTCGTGCCGTAGCCACGCATGTCGGGCGCGACGACGTGGTAGCCGGCGTGCGCCAAAGCCGCGAACTGGTGGCGCCATGAGTACCAGAGTTCGGGGAACCCGTGACAGAGTACGACGAGCGGCCCGTCGCCCTGCTCAGCGATGTGCATCGAGATGCCGTTCGTGCTTACTGTACGGTGCGTTAGTTCTTCCATGGCGGCGACATTATCGCTCGAGCGCTTTTTAGGACGGCTGAACGCTCGGGGCAATCGACGAAAACGAGAAAGGGGGATGCAGTGAAGCATCGACTAGTGGCCAACCGCCATCGCGACATGTTCCACCGCGAACCCGACACGTCAAAAATGAGAGGATGAACGACGCCAAGAGCGATAGTCCAGTGCGCTTCAAATTTCTTTAGAACAACCTCTGTTATCTCACGATGTTGGAGACTGCTCACGTGTTCTCATCGGCGATCGTGGATCCCTCTCACAGGAAATCTCATTTATGGTAAATCTGCGAGGAATCGCTGGTGAGTTAGTGCAGTGGGCTAGTCGCGACGGTGTCACAAACGCAGAGCTTTCGCGTACCTGTACTTCCCCAAGGAGGGGGAATGCCTAACGAAGTTTGAGAAGTTGATTATGTTGAAGTGGTAGTAGCAAAGGAAGAGATGACTGAAAATTCCACAACGTGAGCTCTGCGTATGACCTGACGGGGCGCACGGCGTTGGTCACCGGTGCGGGCAGTCCCTCCGGCATTGGTTTTGCGACTGCGCAACTTCTCGTAGACATGGGTGCCTCCGTTCTCGTAACGTCGACCACGGACCGGATTCACGAGCGAGTTGGTGAACTGCGATCCCTCGGGGGCGACGCCATAGGAATCAGTGGCAATCTCACTGACCCAGCAACTGCACTGGGACTAGTGGCGGTGGCGATCGAGAGGTGGGGACGACTCGACGTCGTCGTGCAGAATGCTGGAATGACGTCGGTCTCAGTACCGGTCTTCGCGAACGGCCCCATTGAGCAGATGACCTATGACCTATGGCGATCTGGCATCGCACAGAATCTCGACACTACTTTTCACGTGGCCAAAGCCTGCTTGCCAGTCATGTTGGCGGCACGTTGGGGCCGCTTGGTACTCGTGGCGAGTGTGACCGGTCCCGTGATGGCGATGGCTGGCGAACCGGCCTACGCGGCGGCCAAGGCGGGCATGGTTGGCCTGGCGAGGGCTCTCGCCATCGATTCAGCATCTCATGGGGTTACCGTGAATGCGGTCGCGCCGGGCTGGATCGCGACCAACTCACAGACGCCGTTCGAGCACGAGCAGGGTCTGAGAACACCGATGGGGCGAAGCGCGCGACCAGATGAGGTCGCCTCGGCCATTGGCTGGCTATGTTCACCCAGCGCGTCGTACGTAACCGGCCAGTGTCTCGTGATCGATGGAGGAAACTCGATCGCCGAGGCGCGACAGTAGGTCTCCTTGTCAATTGCGCAGTCTGGTGTAGGAGGAAAGACACTGGAGCTGCTCGGCTTGATTAAAAATTGCGGCTGCCGTCGAGCAGAGGTTGCGGTGTTGAGCAGGGGGGTCGGTCAACTCGGTGGGGTGCTCTCACGGCTTCGAACACTTTTGGCAAACTTGTTCGGTTGCTCTGTAGGTCCCGCACGGCTCGACAGTCCACAGTTCGCCCGAGGCGTGTCATTTGCGAGAGGCCGTACCTGTCCCTAGTCGCCTCGACCGGGCCGGTGCATCGAGCGGTACTCGCGGCGCAAGTCCTCGGTTCGCTGGTTCAGGCTCGGCCCAGTTGACGCAGCACGGCTGTCGCGGCGCGGCGCCCGGAGACCAATGCGCCCTGGATTGACGATGAGGTGAGATAGTCACCCGCGAGTACGACACCGTCTGCGAGGTTTTCCCGGACCGACACGAATGGCGGGTCCACGTGAGGCAATGCGTGCGTCACTTCGGTCATCGTGACGAGTTCGACGTCGCGGGTCGCCAGGTGGTAGAGGCGTGCGACGGACGCACGGGCGCGTTCGACGTCAAACTCGGTGCCCGAGATCGTGGGTGTGGCGATCAGCGAGCGTCCACGAGGCGCGCGTTCTGGGGCGACGGCGGCGAGGTCCAGGGCGCTCGTTATCAGCGAGTCGTCGAGGTCGATGCGCGTTCGAGCGGGCCCCGTCATTTGAGGCGTCGACCACCACCAGCAGAGCTGCCGGTGCCAAGCGACGGCGGGGGTGGTGACGAGCGCTGCGGCATCAAAAGCATCGGACGCGACGACCACCGCGCAGGCCGCGAGGGTGGTCCCGTCGACCTCCACGGCATGGGGTGAGACTCGGTGCACCGGCGAGTCGAGGCGTATCTGCGCCCCGGATCGGTGCGCGAGCGCGCGCGCGAGCGCCTCAATGCCCTCGGGAAGGGTGCTCGGACGACCGCGGCCAAAGCTCTTGAGCAGAAGCTGGCTGAAGATCCACGACAACGAAAGTTCCTCGTCGAGAAGGGTGCCTCGTAAGAAGGGGCGCACCACGGTCTCGATTGTTCGATGGCTGAGGCCAGCTTGTCGAAGGCCCTCCAGGGTCGTTGTGTCGGGACCCGCTGTGAGGCGCCGGGCCGGCGTCCACGTTAGGCGAGCCAGAAGGGCGCCGAGCCTCACGAGCTGAGCCGGCGGCGCTATACGGAGTGCGCTCAGAGCCAGGAAGGGCTGGCGCCGCGGGTCGGCCAGTACTCGGCAGCGACTCCCTTGGTGGAACTCTACGGCCGGGGCAAAAGGACGCAAGTCCAGGTCAAGGAGAGTGCCGGTCGCGACCAACTCGGGGTAGGAGGGGTTGACGAGCTGGAATCCCTGGTCGATAACGTAGCCGTCGATTGGGAATGAGTGCAGACGTCCCCCGACGTGTTGTGAGCGTTCGACGACGATGACGTCGACACCGCTCGCGTTGAGGACCTGAGCGCACCGCAGGCCAGCGAGACCCGCACCCACCACGACAGCTGGCTCATCGAGAACACTCATCGACCGAGACTAACCAGAGGGTGCGCGTACGCTGCGTCGCGCGGCCGCCACGCCGGGGACTGATGGCGAACACCTCGTTCTCGACTGACGCGATGATGGAATGGGCGAGTGGGACTTGGCAGTCCTTTGGAGTTCTCACGGACTCCTCGGTCACTGCCTGAATCGGGCAAGCACTATTGTCGTTGGGCTCACGAAAATCAATGCCCGCGCTAGATAATTCGTCGGAACCTGTTGTGTTGTCACAAAGAATTTGGAACTCAAAGACAGGGTGGCACTGGCAACGGGAACGAGTTTTGGGATCCGAGGGTGGCGCAACGTCAGAACAAGCAATTCGCTACTGTCGTCATGACCGAGAACAACTTTCAGTTTTCGACGCGTTGCGCATTGCCCCAAGGCAGAATCTTTGTGTCGGCATTCCGACACCATCGCAAGACGCTGTGCCTGCGTTCAAAGTCGGTGTTTTTCTTAGAGTCAAGAATGGCTGGTCACTACGATGTCCAGATGAGTAGCCCCAGTTCGGATGATGTGTTCTCAGAATCCATTTCTGAGATGTATGACGAATCATTAGTCCCAATGATTTTCGATCACTACGCCGCGGAGGTCCCACTCATGCTGCATAATCTCCAAAGAGGTGCACTGCTCGAAGTGGCCGCGGGATCCGGTGCGGTCACCCGGGCACTTGCGGCGAAGATTCCCCAGCAGGTTTCGATAACCGCGACGGATCTTAATCAAGCGATGATTGATCGGGCAATCCAAGTCGGTACTAGCCGGGCCATCCAATGGCAACAGGCTGATGTGATGGATCTCCCATTTAACGATGCTTCATTTGACGTTGTCGTGTGCCAATTCGGAGCGATGTTCTTCGATCAAAAGTCGGCCGCTTTCGCCGAGGTGTGCCGAGTCCTTCGCGCTGGAGGTCAATTTATTTTTAGCGTTTGGAATGACATTGAAGATAATGAGTTCGCTCTTCAGGTGACGCGCTCGCTCGCCGCGTTGTTTCCAGATGATCCACCGCGGTTCTTTGATCGAATTCCCTACGGCTACCACGATCGCCAGATCATCATGAATGATCTCGCTGCTGCCGGTTTTTCGTCCACTCCAATATTTAATGACATCTCGTTCATGAGTCGAGCTTCGTCCGCCCATGAACTTGCGACGGCCTTCTGTATGGGTACACCACTTCGCGCAGAGATAGAGCAGCGGCGAGTGGGCAGTCTGAGTGAGGTGGTGAACTACGTTGGCGCTTGCATTGAGCGGCGCTTTGGCGGAAACAATCTCGAGGGGGCGACGAGCGCAAAATTCGTCACTCTGAAGAAGTAATTCTCAACGCCTCGGTCTGGAAGAGGTTTCACAGCTCAATGAAGTCACCAATGCCTAGTGGATGATGAGTTCCGCCCGCACCCTGGGATGCAATGTGCGCAACTCGGACCCGCGATCGTCGTGCGACCTCACGTTCCTTCACGCACATCTACCAAAATCAGCTGACGGACCCCAGGCAGATCCGTGGTGACGGTCCTTGGGAATCAGGCTTGCTTGACCGGCGGCTACGACGTGGCAACACGAAGCGATAGGGCCGTTGCGCTACTCCGTCCTCGAAAACAGGGCCTGGTCTAAAGAGAACCCGCCACCGCAGTGCGAATCTGCGAGGAAGTCGTCAAGCTGCGGTGGTGCAAGGGGCCGGGCGATGAAGAATCCCTGACCGATATCTACGCCAATCAGTTGAAGGGACAGAAGGACGTCTTCGTCTTCAATACCCTCAGCCACCAAGCTAAGACCGAGGGCGCTGGCGAGTTCAGTGGCGGAGCGAACGATGGCTTGGGCCCGGGAATCAGAACAGAGCCCGATGATGAATGACTTGTCGACCTTCAACTCATCGATCGCCAGACTGAGCAGTTGAGACATCGATGAGTAGCCGACGCCGAAGTCATCGATTGAGATGCGGATTCCTTTGGCGCGAAGCTTGTCCACACACGCTGCGGCCCGATCCGGATCACTGCCGATCGCGGACTCGGTGATCTCAAGCGTGAGACGCTCGGGGGGAAATCCGTGCGACGTCAGAACGTTTTCGACGAAGTCAGGAAGGCCGAGGTCAATTAAGTCGTAACGACTGATGTTGACGCTCATTTGAAGGCTGTGACCGGCGAGATCGAGATAGGACGCTTGAGCTATGGCCTGTTCGAGAACGGCTCGGGTCAGCAGCGGCATTAGTCCAGCGCGCTCCGCCATGGGGATGAAGGTGTCTGGATAGAGCATCCCGAGTTCGGGGTGCTCCCATCGCGCGAGTGCCTCTAGACCTCGCACTTGACCAGTGCGCATGTCCAACGTTGGCTGGTAGTGCAGCGCGAGGGATTTCGCGTCGATTGCCTCTCGCAGGTCGCCTAGGAGTGCGAGTCGCTCGCGGCTATTCGGGTCGTCCGCAATGCGATAAATCGAAATCCCACACTGGTCATTTTTCGCGGAGTACATCGCCACGTCAGCACTCCTGAAAAGTTCGGTGGGCGTCGAAATCTCATCATGTCCAATCGTCACGCCTAGGCTCGCGCCTACGTGAACCAAAATCCCCTCAAGCTCACAGGGGTCGGTCAACGTGTCGAGCAGCTCGTGGGCCATCGCCACAATTTCCTCTTCGGAGCCCACCTGAGCAGCGCAGGCGAACTCGTCACCGCCGAGGCGACCAATGAGACCGCGGTCACCAACACGGTTCATGAAGCGCTTGCTCACCGCGCAGAGCAGTTCGTCGCCCACGCTGTGCCCGAGGGCGTCATTGACTTCCTTGAAACCGTCGAGGTCGATAAAAATTAAACCGGGCATCCCCACTGAGTCTTGGTCACAAAGAACTTTAACTTTCTCGAAGAGTGCGCGCCGGTTCGGTAGACCGGTCAGTGCATCGGTTCGGGCATCTTGGAAGTTGGCGGTGGAACGACGTTCCTCGCCAAGGGTCAGCACCATGCGGATGATCACTAGGCCCAGCGCGCTCAGCGCCAGTGAGACGACAACTGCGGACACGCCCACGATGACCGAGCCGGCGATCACACCGATTGCCAGGAGTCCCGATCCGGCGGGAATCAGTGAAATGCCCCGGGGCAACGTAGTGGAAGTAGCCGGCACCCGCGAGGAACGGCGGTCCTGCGTTGACGCCGCAAGCCCGAATAGGCAGACGCCGATGACCCAGGTCGCGTCGAGGAACGTCCCGCCGACGTAGGTGTTGGCTGCCACCTGATTGAGAGAGATGACGTCGCCAACCACGAGCCACAGTGTTCCAGCGATTAGTAGGGCGGTCGTCCAGTTCGGTCGATAGTGATTCGGAGCTAACCCCGCGAAGAGTAGGACAATCAACACGAGGTCGCTCAATGGGTAACTCATCCCCACGATCACCTGAAGGGGATTGCCGCTCACCTTGAGTACGGGCTCGAACCAGGTCAATCCGGCCAACGAGGCCAGGGCGAGACCGGCGATGACGCCGTCTAAGCGAACACTGGCGTGTACGCGCCCTAGGTTGGTCTGGGTCAAAAGAGCGACTCCGATAATGAATGCCGCGTACGAGAGAAGGTAGCTGACGTCGCTCGGGGCCGGGCTGGGGATCGGATTCAAATTCTGATCGTGATACGAATAGACGAGGTTGCCAACGGTGTTCAATACGACCCCGGCCGCCATGAACCACCATGCCGTTCGATGTGAAGTCGCACGACGCGCACACAGCATCATTGGGAGTGCCGGCAGCGTGTAGGCAATGTTCTGCACCCAGCCGTCCCAAAATAAGTTGTACCCGCCTTGTCGATGCACTAGAAGTGTTGACAAGCTGAACGCAACGACCAGAACAACAATTACGACCTGGAGCGGCGCGTCACGCTTAAACAGAGAAAAGGGTGCCGAACTGATCACTTTCCCGCGGGCGCGAACCACCCTGCTCGTGGCTCCCACCGCAACTTCACGCCCTTCATCACCCGGAAGAATTTTCGTCTCGATGGTGTACGGCGTCCCCACTTCGCCTGCACCATGCCCTTGCCCGACACTCTGCATGAATAAATTGTCCAGCATCTGCATCAGAGTGGCAACTACGGATTCCCAACTCTTTCACTACGCCTTTGTCGCTTCACTGCTGCGTTGGTAGCGCACTCCTGACCTTCGAGATTTTGTGCGACCAACGTCAAATTAGTGAACGCGACGCCAACATCGTCGATGGAGATCAGCTTCGCTACTTCGTCCTCGAACTGTACGCGCGCGATGCCGTCAGCGGTGGTCGTCATTGCGGCGCAGCCGTCGCCCTTCAGGCGCACACCGATAACGCCGACGAAGCCGTGCGCTGGTAGGAGGGTCCGTCGCACGCCGCCCCTCTTCGAATTAATCCGCGATAGTGGGCCTCACCTTTTCCTTCACGACACGGTAAACCGTGCTGCAGGAAGCGATCTCACACAACCAGTCCAGAGCCAGTGTTGTGGTGAACCTATGAGAGCAACGAGCTTGGCCACGTAGTTGAGATGGCGAACGTTTTCTTTCAGAAACTTGGCGGTGAGGTTACGAAGAGCACTCTCGCACCAGTGGTCGAATCCGCCACCAACCGGTGGAGGACGTTGCTCCGGTAGACAGTTGAGTCGTTGCATCCCAACGAGACGACGTCGTCGCCGACGGTGAGGATCGCTGATCCCCTTAAGACCAGCGCCAATTCCTCCGAGTCGCCGTGGATGTACGACTCGGCGCCGGTTGAGCCCCCCGGTTCGAAGTCACAGATGAAGGCGTCGAATTCTCGGTCGTGGGCGGAGTGCAATTGGTACTTGCGCCCGAGCACGCCAAAGCCCAGTGTTGGCCAATTGGCCTCCGTGAGGACTTGGGGACCCTGGGTGGAGTCCTCTTGGAAGAGGTCGCCAATCGTCACACCGAGCGTCACGGCGATTCGTCGCAGCACGGCCACCGACGCGTTGGACTTACCACGTTCGACCTGGCTTAGAAATCCCTCTGTGATCTCGGCCGCGTGGGCGACGTCGCGAAGCGTCCGTCTTCGCACCTTGCGCACCGCTCGCAGTCGCACGCCAACATCAATCTGAGCCTTCGCCTCATCGATCACGGCACTGCGTCCAACATCATTCGCCAGTGCATCGGCGATAATCGGGCTCATAGATTGCTCCAGGACTGTCTCGAAGGAAATGGCGTCACGTTGGTGACCATAAGACGTGTTGGCTGTGACGATTGGCTCATCGTGCATAACGTTGTGTCATCCGTGTCATCCGCGTCATCCGCGTCATCCCACGAATCCCGTTGGATCGAGTCCCGCGAGCAACCGGTCAATTCCACGAGACCCGTGGCCCCGATCTTCGTCGGCCTCTTTGCGGCGAATCGCTCCTCGCACCATCACGCCGCCGATGAATCGAAACGGCTCGGGGGGCAGCACACCCTTGGGCGTTCTAATCAGAGGACTCTGCGACCATTCATCCTGTCGGTCGAGCGCCAGCGATGCGAGGATGCGCCCACCCACCAATGACGGCCCGACGCCGTTGCCTGAGAATCCGACACCGTACGTGACCTTGGGATCGTGGCCGAGGTTGCCAAAGAACGGCAGGGAGTCGACGGCGTAGTCAACGGCGCCGGCCCACGAATGCGTGATTGGCACCCCGGCGAACTGCGGGTAGGTGCGAAGGAGTTGGTCCTTCACGAACGACGCGCGCGCTGGTGTGCTCCATTTGGTTCGGTCTTGGCGACCTCGAAAGGCGATTCGGCCACCGCCCTTACCAAAGACGATTCGGCCGTCGGAAGTCGTGCGGTAGTAGTGAACGAGCCTGCGAGAGTCCGATATCGCGAGACCGTCGCGCCACTGGTCGCCACCGAGTCGCTCGGGAGCGCGATCGGTCGCCACCACCTCGCTGCCTAGGACAATGAGGTGGCGTCGAACTTCTGAATACTTCGCGAGCCAGGCATTGGTCGCCAGGACTAGCTTCTTTGTTCGCACAGTTCCGCGAGGCGTTGTGACGACGATCCCATCATGTTGTGACTCGAACGACGTCATGGGGGAGTGCTCCCAGACAGCAATTCCTTCCCTCACGGCCACCGCGCGAAGCCCGCGGACCAACGCCGCTGGTTGGACCGTCGCGACCCCGGACTCGTAGACACCCCCGAGGTGTCGGTCACTGCCTGACAGCGCCGACGCCTGGTCGGCGCTAAGTCGCTCGAATGGCCGCACGCCCATCGCGTCGAGGACTTCGAGGGTCTCGTCCCACGAGCCCAGCTGGCTCTCGTTGCTGGCGGTCCATAGCCAGCCCGACGCCTTGAAGTCGGCATCAATCGCGTGATCGTGACAGAACTTTCCCATGTCGGCGACGGCGGACTCGGAGGCCCGAGCCATCCGCAGGGCCTCGTCGCCGCCCATGAGTTTCTTCAACGTGTCGATTTTTGGCCACCAGGTCATGGCGAACCCACCGTTCGCCCCGCTCGCCCCAGAACCGCAGATGTCAGCCTCGAGGACCCCGACGGAGGCCGCGGGGTCGAGCTCGCGGATCCGCAGTGCGGTCCATAGTCCCGTGAGGCCGCCTCCAACGATACAGATGTCAAGCGTCGAGGATCCCTCGAGCGCAGGAGCGGGAAGGTCGGCTTCGAGGTTGAGCTGGTCCTCCATCCACATCGCTCGATTGATGTTCGTCACTCTTTTGGAGCTTGTCGAGTGCGCCGTCATCAATCAACCGATGTCGAAGACGATGGTCTTGGTCTCGGTAAACGCGTTGAGCGCCCATAACGAGAGTTCGCGACCCACGCCGGACGCCTTAGCCCCACCAAACGGCGCCAACTGGTCCCAGTAGTTGGTCGTCTCATTTATCAGCACCGTCCCGTGGTGCAGCCCATCGACGAAGCGCCACGCCGTGCTCAAGTCGTTGGTAAACGCCGCGGCGTTCAGACCGAACTCAGTGTCGTTGGCGATCAGTATCGCCTCGTCGACGCTGGAGAACACGATGATGGGCGCTACCGGACCGAACGTCTCGTCGCGAGCAATCTCCATGTCCGGCGTGACGCCCGTGAGGATGGTCGGTGGGTACAGGCGACCGCTTGGCGCACCGAATTGGGTGATCTGTGCACCCTTGGCCCGAGCGTCCTCAACGTGGCGCTCGACTTTGGCCAGCGTCGCGTTGTTGCACAGTGATCCCATGTCGGTCGCCTCGTCGGAGGGATCGCCCACCCGTAGCTGCGCCGTGCGGACCTTCAGCCGAGCGACAAAGTCGTCGTGCACCGACTCGTGCACCAGCACCCGCTCCGCGGCGGTGCAGACCTGGCCCGCCATGTAAAAGCATCCGGTGATTGTGGCCTCGACCGCACGGTCAAGATCGCCGTCGTGGTTCACGATGAGCGGCCCATTGCCACCGAGCTCCAGCAGCGTTCGTTTCAATCCCGACCCGGCGACCGCGGCGATCTTTCGTCCAACCGCCGTGCTACCAGTGAAAAAGAGTCCCTGGACGTCGGGGCTGGCGACGAGGGTCTCGCCAGCGCTGGCGTTGCCCGGGACGTAGTTAAAAACGCCCGCTGGGAAACCGGCGTCTTGGAAAATGCGCGCGTAGCGTGCGGTGCTGCCTGGACAGACTTCTGAGGGCTTCCACACGACGGCGTTGCCCGACACGAGTGCGTACGTTATCGCGATGGCGGGGATGTCGACGGGGAAGTTGAAGGGCGAGATGACGCCGACAACGCCGAGTGGATACTGCTGAACGAACATCTTCTTGTTGGTCGAACGGGTCTCGGAATTGGGCATGGTAATGCCGCGAAAGCGCAGCATGTCCTCGGCGGCCCGGCGAAAGTGCCCCCAGGCGTACTTCTCCATCTCCTCGCGTGACTCTTGGATGGTCTTGCCCATCTCGCGGGTGATGGCTTGGGCGATCTCCTCGTTGGCCTCGCCGCAGAGCCGGTACGCCTCGTACATGAGGTCGACCTTGTCGAGGAGCGGCACCTGCGCCCAGGCGACCTGGGCCACCTTGGCACTCGCCACTGCTCGTTGCACGTCGGCGCCGTCGCACAAGGTGAAGGTCCCCAGAACCTCGTCAGTGAAGGACGAGAAGTACTCGGCCGTCCCCGCGGATCCGTTGGCCCACTCCCCGTTGATGTAAGCCTGCACGTGTTCTTTCGTCATAACGTCCTCCCTAATCGACTCTTAATGGCCATATGTGTCCTGCAACAAACGTTTAGTGCAACATCCACCACGCCGTCGTGGCGAAGACCACCAGCAGGCTGAACCCGACGGTAGCGAGCACCGTCGCGAAGGTCACCTCGCCGCCGGGTTCGACCTTGCCAACGAACTGCGCAATGACCGCTGGATCAACGATGTCGCTTCTCTTCTTCGCCTTAATCCCAACTGCGTCGGAACTCGTCATCTTCCCTCGTTTCCCTAGTTTTCCGATGCTGCATCAACGGTCTCGGGCATCGACTTCGTGATTGTCGAGAAGCCCAGCATGCCAAAAGCCCAGTAGGCGAGAGCACAAAAGATGATGACTGGAGCGGTCGCGGTTAAGTAGGTGAAGACCTTCTCACCGGGCCCGAAGTGCAACCAGCTCACGTACGAGGTCCAACCGCCAAGAAAGAGCCACAGCGCCATGCCGGCGATCCAGACGCCTAACGCCACGGGGTTGAATCCGCGCTTGAACCAGTAGGGGCCACCCTCACCCTGGTAGAGGCCGATCAGGTCGACGCGCTGGCGTCGAAGCAAGAAGTAGTCGCCCAGGGCAACACCCCAGTACGGCGAGATCACTGCGCCGACTACGGTCAGGATCGTCGAGAAGTTGTTCTGCAATGTTCCTTGGTAGATGAAGATGATCGAGGGCAGTGCGACCAGTGCGACGATCCAGTGGTAGTTCGCTTTAGGGAAGGCCGTCTTGATCCCCATCGTTGAGCAGTAGAGCAACATGGCGTTGTTGATCAAGGTCGAAAGGATGATGATCAGGAGCGCCGGAACACCGAGACCGGATTTCGCGGCCCAGACCGATGGGTCACCCGACCCCGTGGTGAGCGTGGCGATGCCTCCGACGATGGCAAACAGGATGGCGATGAAACTGAGACCAATCCACGCCCCCCAGAAGGCCCCCTTCTCGGTTTTGGCGAACCTGTTCCACGCCCCCATGTACGGGAACCACGACACGGCGTAGGCAATGTTGGCTTCAATGGCGTACTGCCAGCTGACCGAGTGATTTGGCTTTATCATCGAGATTTCGTGCCAACCAAAGTGCGACAACTGCTTCCACAAGAGAAGTAGCGCGAACACGATTAGCAGCGGCACCGAGAACTTGACCAGGGTGAAGACCGTCTTGGGCGAAATGTAGAGCATCCCCACGGGCAATACGATGCCGCAGCCCAGGGCGAAGATCGAGTACCAGTGGAAGTTGCCGATGTGATATTCGGCCAGCGCCGCTGAGCCAGAATGGCCGGCAATTGACGAGAGGATTCCGACCCAGCCGAAGTTGATGGCCACCAGAAGGAAGATCCCGATGAATGCGCCAAATGTCCCGAAGGTCGAGCGCATCCCGACGTACTCGTCGACGCCGTAGCGGGCGGAGCGAAGTCCCGAGAGAGACGGGAAGAGGTTCCCAATCAGTCCGCCCGCGAAAGTGACGACAATCATCCCCACCGCGCCTAGCGCGGCTGCGTAGTAGCCACCCAGCACGAAGGTGGTGAGCAGGATGTTCCCTCCGCACCAGAGCCAGAACATAAGACCAGAACCGGCGTACCGGTCAATGCGCGGTATGGGAAGAAGTCCCTCACCGTAAGCGCTCGAACTCGGCAAAACCTCACTTGAGTTCACGCCCGTGACGTCATCGATGGCCATACTGTCCCCTTCATGAGTCTGTTAGTGCAGCATCCACCATGCGGTGGTGCCAAATACGACAAGCAAACTGAAACCAACTGTGGCGAGCACGGTGGCGAAGGTGATTTCGCCGCCCGGTTCGACCTTCCCGACGAACTGGACAATCACGGCCGGATCGACGAGGTCGCTTCGTCTGGTTGCCCCGTCGCTTCCCGCCCTGAACTTCGCCACCAATGCCCCCCAGGACAGTTCGTAACGCTCATTGCGCCCGACCATCCTGCGGGTCAGACGACACATCAAGCACATCATTCCAACGAGTTGCGGCCATCTCGGCAATTGCCAACTCTCCACTGAATACTTCAGAGAAATTGAACTCTACTATAGTTTTCTTAGTTTTGCAATAGGCGGTGATGCTGAATGTTTTAACCATTTGATCAGGCTCGTAGCGCGGTAACCCACCTTTTGACCCCAGGTCTAACGAGGGACCCAGCCTGATCGGAATGGGGACTCAAGGGAGAGGTCAACAAACCGCACGGATGAGACGTGCTTTCGTACCGGACCGCATGGGTGCACGCGAGGGCGCCGATTCAGACTGGCCACTACGCAGCCCGACCGATTCGTTCGAGCTACCACTTCGACCGCTGGGCGCTCGAGGAGTAACTGCGTAGACATTTTACGTTGGCCTGCATCGCGATGCCGGACCGCATCGGTTCGATCGCTTCGTCCACCACTTCGTGGGGCAGTCATCGCCAGTAGCGCGAGGTCGTGCGACGATGGAGGCCTAAGGACGCGTGACAAGGCAACCCCACAACCCGTGGATCAACCGCTCGTCGCCGAGGCCAACGTCCTCACGACCACCGTGACCACCGGTGCTCAGTCACACCGCGCTAGCGGCGCGGGCCCCACCACATAAGCGTGGTTCATAAACGTTGACATCGTGGATGTCCTCATGGAGATGGCCGACCTCGACGTTGGGGTCATCACCACGAGGAACCTCTTCGATACTTCACGCGGATCCGACCAGGGACTACTAGACAAAGGTACAAAGTACCTCGGAGGGTTGTGGCTGCGCTGATGTGACATCACAATAATGGACGAAAGGGACCCGTGCCCCCGGTCGGGGCACGGGTTAATCGTGTCTCGGCACAACTCGGTGGGCGAAACAGTCGCTGTCGTTACGCCACGCGTCAAGTACGAGCGCAGATCGGTGACCGAGTTACTGCCGTCAAGGTGACATCGCGGCGGTCGCTCGAGCTTCGCTTTCGCGCACACTCTCGGCATCGGGCCACGACTTCCTTACGTCGAGGCAATGCAAAGCGATCGCACTCATTTGATTCGCTGGCTAACGGAGAGGACTGAATCACGTCCCCGCTCTCGAACTCTTGTCGCAATTGTTTTTGGTGTTCGTACGACACGGCGCTCAGCTGGTGCAGTGTCGTCAAGTGAGAGAAGGCTCTCGTCCTCCTGCGCGGTGTGTAGTCGCAATATGGCGGAGAGGCCGTATAGGAGAGCGCGCAACTCAGTGAGATCGACCTGGTCGGCGGCGCCGGGTCCGATGTCATCGAGGAGTTGACCAAGTCGTCGTATCTGGTGGCCAATCTCTAGGTGGGCTCGGCTCATCGAGCTCGTTAACCCTTTGTCGCCGAGAATTCGGTTGAGTGCGGGATAGAGCAGTTGGTCCTCCTCTTGTTCGTGCGGAAGGACTTCATTGACGAGGAGGTCGTGGACAATTCGCACAGCGTCAAGGTTGCTCGATTGAGCATCGCCGCCCGATACGACCGCGCCAAGGCCGTCGGCGACGTGTCGCAGCTGCGCAATGGCCCGCTGGATCGATTGGTGTCCATCTCGGAATCGGGCCGTCAGTTGTGCGTCTTCCGGCGTGAACTTAAGGGAGGTCGAGTCTCCACGTCGAGCACGTAACGCGTTGAGGATTGTCGCCGCGTCGATGGCCTCTTGCAGCAATGCGCCCCACACCGCGGTCAGTATTCCGGCACTCGCGAAGCCCATGGCAATGATCGACATCGCCATACCCGCGACCACACTTTGGGTCGCGATCCCTCTGGTTCGTTTCGCAATTGCCATAGCCTCACTGAGCCGATCGAGTCGATCAACGGTCAGGACGATGTCGGCGGCCTCCGACGCGGCGGTCGCCCCACGCACGCCCATGGAGACGCCGACGTCGGCCAACGCGAGAGCTGGCGCGTCATTCACGCCGTCGCCAACCATGATTGTTGGCGCCGAGGCGGACTCTCTCTTCACCACTTCGAGCTTTTCGGATGGCGTTCGTTGTGCGAGCACTTCGTCCACCCCAATCACGGCGCCGACTGCCTCGGCCACTTCGATCCGGTCGCCCGAGACCATGACGACGCGGCTCATGCCGTCGCGTCGAAGCATGGCAATCGTCCGCGCTGCGTCGGGACGCAAGGGATCGTCGAAGACGAGCACACCAGCGGGGACCGCGTCGATCGCCACGAAGACCGTGAGCGATCCATCGAGGCGCGCCTTGCGTCGAGCGGACTTCGCCCACGGTGGCGTCGTGGTGATCCCGCACCACGACGCGTTGCCGACGACTACTTCGCGGGCGCCAACGAATCCCCTGATGCCCGCACCCGCTTGCTCGATGACCTCACGAGGACGTTGCAATGAGAGTCCGCGGTCGATTGCTGCGATGACCACGGCACTCGCCACGACGTGAGGGGAGACCTGGTCCAAGGACGCAGCCGCTCGCAGCACCTCGTCGCTCTCGTAGCCGTCGGTGACAACGACTGCCACCAGGCTCGGTCGACCGATTGTCAGCGTTCCGGTCTTGTCTATCAAGAGCGTCGTGCATCGAGCGAGCCGTTCGAGTACCGCACCGCTCTTCATAACTATGCCCCGGCGTGCCGCGCGCGAAAGTCCCGCGACAAAGGCGACTGGTGCTGCGAGAATGAGCGGGCACGGAGTTGCGACCACCAGCACGGCGACGGCTCGGCTCGGACCACCGATGATTCCCGCGAGAGTCGTGGCGACCATTGTGAGGAAAAGAAAGCGCACGGCGTAGCGGTCGGCGATTCGGACAAATCGTGGTGGCGTCGATTCCGCGTTCGCGACCAAGCGAATAATGCTCGCGTATGTGGACTCTTCTGATGTCGACGAAGCAATCATGTCCAACGGACCACCGGCGTTTACGCATCCGCTACGAATCCGCCCCCCCCGTAGGTGCTCGACTGGCAGCGACTCACCAGTGAGGGCCGACTCATCGAGGACAACTGACTCCGACTCGACCGTGCCATCGACTGGTACCAATTCACCCGAGGCGATCATGAGTCGATCGAAGGGCACCACGTCGCTTAACGAGACGGTCTCGAGAGCGTCGATGACGTAACGATGCGCGAATCGCGGTGCCTTTTCGAGAAGGGCTTGGAGGTCGCGTCGGGCTTGACCCGCGGCCCAACTCTCGAGCGCGCTGCCGCTGGAGAGCATGACACCGATAACGGCGCCAGCGAGGTACTCGCGCACGAGCAGGGCTCCAACCAGGGCACCGAGGGCAATGAGGTCGACGCCCGCACGTCCTTGCCGCAGGCTCCGCCACGTCGAGGCCACCGAGAAGATGACCCCCACGCCGGTCACAGCAACGAACGACCCCGTGGCAGCGCCACGCTGCCCGAACGCGAGGAGTGTCACGCCGAGTGTGAGGCCGAGTGCGGTGACGCCGAGAGTGATGACCGTCAGATCGATGGTACGGCGAGGTCGCACCGCGCGTGTATGGGTCGTACTCATGCTTCCCATTGTTGGTTCAATGCCCGATCAGATGACGGGACGAAAGTCACTTCTTTACGCGGGCACGCCACCAGACGTCTCCGGGCTGCACGGTTCCCGATGCTTTTGCGGGCTTCGCGTGGCGAAGGGCGCGTCAATCCACCGAAGTCCGCTCGCCCATCGACGCAACCCC
>JAYVNV010000211.1:0-7997 GCA_043758265.1 Acidimicrobiaceae bacterium | reverse complement strand
CCAGCCCCCACATTAGTAGGCGACGACAGCTCGATGATCTCGGCACGTGTCAAATGGCTCGCACGCGCTGCTCGTAGTTTCGAAAGCGTTCAAACAATTGAAGCCGGAGGTACTACGTGCCTGCCTCTACTGCATTCAATCGCATGCTCGCCATGCCCAACGTCGTCGAGGGGGTGAGCTTTACCCCGAAGGGATGGTGCTGAGGATTCGTCGGCGAAAGAATCGCCACCAGTGCCCGTGCGGTTGGGCGACCACGGCCCACTACGACCGTTCCACGAGGCGTTGGCGCCACCTGGACTACGGGGCGGCCAAGTGCTTTCCTCGAGACTGAGATCCGTCGGATCGACTGTCAACGCTGTGGGCGTGGCGACCGAGGACGTCTCCTGGGCTCGACCGGGTGCTCGTCACACGACGCACCCGCTCACCATCGAAGGGTGGCTTCGCTGGGCCAGTCACTGTCACATCCCGGCCTTCGTGAAGTTGGCGAGGACCGTGCGCAAGCACCAGATCCGAATCCTGGCGGCGGTCGAACTGAACCTCTCGAACTCCAAGATCCGACTCATCAACCCTCGTGGCGACGGGCACCACTCAGCCGCGGCGGTCGTCGCCATGATCGACCTCTGCTGCGGTGGCTCACTATCGAACTACCAACGACAAGTTTCGCCTGACCAGTGATATTCACCCACACAAACCCGAGGAAAACCTGAGAGACAGGATCATCGCACTCGCCAGTTTGGGCCGCCCTGCTATTCTCCCCCTGAGCGATCAGGGCTTCTTTGCTTTAACGCGCCAGTCGGCTGGTGTCGTCGAGCGCATTCATCGACCCACCGAGCAGAGGAAGAGTTAAGCCAGATGTCCGCAGCAGAGATTACCCGCGACGAGACGATTGAGCGAGCGCAGCTCGTCAGCGAACCGTCTTATGACGTAAGCCTTGATTTGACACGCGGCGCCGAGATCTTCGGTTCTACGTCCGTCATCACGTTCCAATGCACTACTCCTGGCGCGACTACGTACGTGGACTTGATTGCGCATTTCGTCCATGAGATTGTTCTGAACGGCACCGTGATAGAGCCCGCGACTGCCTGGGCGCACGGACGAATCACCGTAACCGGGCTTTTAGCGTACAACGAGCTACGTATCGTGGCCGATTGCCTCTACGCAAACGATGGCACCGCAATGCACCGCTCCGTCGACTCAGCGGACGGAAAAGTTTACGTGTACACGGCCCTCGAGCCCGCCGATGCACGTAGGGTCTACGCAAATTTTGAGCAACCAGATTTGAAAGCTGAGTTCACGCTTCACGTCACCGCGCCAGCGCACTGGACCGTGTTTTCAAACCAGCCCAGCCCCGAACTCAAGCCACTGGCCGACGGTACGGCGGTGTGGGACTTCGAGCCGACGCCGCCTATCTCCACCTACCTGACCACGGTGGTCGCGGGCGAGTACGTGGTTGTGCGTGACTCGCACACCTCCGTCACGGGTCAGGTGATCCCGCTCGCCCTCGCCTGTCGAACTTCCTTCGCCAAATTTCTTGACGCCGACGACGTGTTCGACATCACGAAACGTGGACTTCACTTTTTTACTCGACTGTTCGCCACTGACTACCCGTTCGCCAAGTACGACCAGATCTTTGTCGCGGAGTTCGACAGCGCGGTCGAAAACGTTGGCTGTGTGGTCATCACCGAGGAGTTGTTGTTTCGCTCCAGAGTGACTGACTTGATGTACGAGAAACGCACAAACACCCTGCTGCATGAGATGGCACATATGTGGTTCGGGGACCTCGTCACGATGCAGTGGTGGGACGACCTGTGGCTCAATGAGTCATTCGCGGAGTTCTGCGCCACCCTGGCGTGCGCGGAGGCAACCCGCTTTACTGACGCGTGGTCGACGTTCGCCTTCTCCCGTAAGACGTGGGGCTATGCGCAGGATCAGTTACCAACGACACACCCGATCGCCGCGGACGTGCAGACGGTGACCGAGGCGGAAGCGATCTTCGACGGGATCAGCTACGCCAAGGGCGCCTCCGTGTTGAAGCAGTTGGTTGCCTATGTCGGAAGGGAAAACTTCTTCGCCGCGATCAAGACGTACCTAGTTCGTCACGCCTGGGGTAACGCGACGCTCGCCCACTTGCTCGAGGCGCTCGAGGAGGGTTCGGGCAAAAGCCTGTCGTCGTGGTCGAAGGCGTGGCTGGAAACGGCGGGGCCGAACACCCTACGAAGCGAATTCGAAATCGACGAACAGGGAAGATTCACTTCATTCGCGGTGCTGCAGGAGGCTCTTGCGAACCACCCGACGCTGCGGCCGCATCGGATATCGATGGGCTTGTACGAGCGAGTGGACGGTGCACTGCAGCGTACGCGCGGCGTCGACGTAGAAATTTCGGGGGCACGCGCAGACGTAAGCGAGCTCATCGGTGTCACTCAGCCCGACCTCATTCTGCTCAACGACGACGACTTCGGCTACACAATCGTCCGCTTCGATGCCCGGTCGCTCAATACGTTGACCAGATCAATCGGGGAGCTCACGGACCCATTGGCGCGCGCGGTGGGCTGGGTTGCGGCAATCGACATGGCACAGCAAGCGGAACTTTCGCTTGACGAGTTGGTGCAGATGGTGTTGACCGGTATGGAGACCGAAACTTCAGTCTCGGTGGTGCAGACGCTGCACCACGAGACCGCTGAGGTGATGGCGCGTTTCGGCGATCCGCGCGAGGTGAGGGAAATGAAGGAGCAACTCGCCGCAGTCGCAGTCCGCCTGCTCCACGCCGCTGAGGCTGGCAGCGATCATCAACTGGCCTGGGCGGAGCTCCTGGGATGGACCGCAACGTCCGAGGAGCAGATTGACCTTGTCGCTGCGCTGTTGAGCGCGAGCGCCGTGGTACCGGGACTCGTCATCGATACCGAACTTCGCTGGACTCTTCTCGGTCGGCTCGTGACGAGCGGCAGGGCCGCTGACGCTGAGATCAACGCCGAGTTGGGACGCGACCCCACCGACTCGGGCGAGCGACGTGCAGCAACGTGTCGCGCATCCGTTCCGGACGCTCAACACAAAGAAGCTGCGTGGAAACTTTTGGCCGAGACCGACGCGCTCGGCGTCCAGGGTGTTCTCGAAGTCTGCGAGGGCTTTACGCAGTCCGAGCACGCGGAGCTGCTCGCACCCTACGCACAACGTTATTTTGACGTCATTCAAGGTATCTGGTCTTCCCACGGGGACCACTTCAGGGTGGTGCTCAGTCAAGCGCTGTTTCCAACGACGGCGCCTCCGCAAGACCTGATTGCACTCATCGATTCATTCCTCGCCGTGCAGCGGCGCGACCACGGTCTCGAACGTGTGCTGGTCGAATTTCGCGACATCGCCGAGCGAGCACTTCGTTCTCGCGCCCTTAGCGCCGTAAAGCCCGTCGGGCCTCGCACTGCCAGTCAAAGTTGACGTGCAGGTGCATTGACGAGCGCAAAAGAAAAACTTTTAAGACGTCGCGAAAGTTCGTGCGTGAGGATACCGTAAAATTGACACTAGTAAGGTGACGCTTGATGAAGATCGATTCGGCTGACGACAGTCCCGTAACCAGTAAAGCCAACCGTGTCAGCACGACTTATGGACTAAGCGGAAATTCCCGTCAGGAGTTGAGTGTGCCAGCAACGCCAGTTCTTGAGGTACGCGGACTTGAGATGTATTTCCCGCTACGCCGATCGTCCCTCTCGATCGTGCGACGAAAGCCCGCCGAGTCAGTGCGCGCAGTGGATGGTGTCAACTTCACAATCGAACGTGGCGAATCAGTTGGACTGGTGGGAGAGTCCGGGTGTGGGAAATCCACCTTAGGTAGGTGCATTGTTGGGCTCTACAAAAGTACGGCCGGCGAGGTGCGTCTCAACGGTGTTCCCGTGGTGGCCAACAAGCGACAGCGAAACACCAACCCACGTGTCGCACAGATTATCTTTCAAGATCCTTACTCTTCCCTGAATCCGCGCATGACAGTTCGACAAGCGGTCCTAGAAGCGCTGCACGTTCACCACGCGGTCGCGCGCCCCGACGCTGAGCGCCGATGTGCGGAACTTTTGGATCTGGTCAGGCTGAGCTCTCGGGTGGCCAATGCGTACCCGCGGCAGCTTTCGGGCGGTCAGCGCCAGCGCGTCAGCATCGCTCGAGCGTTGGCGGTGGAACCAGAACTGCTCGTTGCCGATGAGCCGGTCTCCGCACTAGACGTATCGGTCCAAGCGACCGTGCTCAATCTTTTGGCTGACCTTCGCAAAGACCTTGGTCTCACTCTCCTCCTTATTGCTCACAACATGGCCGTCGTGCGTCACGTCTGCGACCGAACAATGGTCATGTATCTTGGGCGCATCATTGAGACGGGTCCCACGGAGCGCGTCATTGCCGATGCGCAGCATCCCTACACCCGGGCCCTCCTCACGGCGATTCCACGCTTGGCGCCGGGTCGCCGCTCGGAGGCGCCCGCACTCCTCGGAGACCCACCAAGCCCGATCCGACTTCCGACGGGCTGTCGATTCAATCCCCGATGCTCTCGCGCCGAAGGCGTCTGCTCCATAACAGAACCCGATCTCATCGTCAAAGCCGGCGCCGACAACGTGCACGCTGCGGCCTGCCACTTCGCGTGGACTAATCCTTCGACGGTGTCAATCAGTGAGCGGCCCGCGAGCCAATAACTGGATCGGCGTGCGCGGCGTTCCTACAAAGCGTCTGGTGAATGCACGACGAGGCTCGACCGTCCTCGGTGAACAGCAGCGGGAAATCACCGGTGGCGCAATCTTCTTGTGCGAATTCGCAGCGCGGTCGAAAGCGACAGCCCTCGGGTGGCTCAACGAGACTGGGAGGAATGCCCGGAATCGGATCAAGCATCTCCTTCACCTTGTCGAAGTCGGGCACCGCTCGAAGGAGTCCAAGGGTGTACGGGTGCGTTGGGTCAGGCAACACTGAAGCAACCGATCCAATCTCCACAAGTTCAGCCGCGTACATAACGGCAACGCTCTGACAGATCTGGGAGACGACGGCGAGGTCGTGCGTCACAAAAATCATGCTAACTCCCGTCGACTCTTGCAAGTCGAGCAGCAGTTTTAAGATCTGATCCTGAATCGTGACGTCAAGTGCGGTCGTTGGTTCATCGCAAAGGAGCAGTTTCGGCTCGCAAGCGAGAGCGATGGCAATCATGACGCGCTGACGCATCCCACCAGAGAGTTCGCTGGGGTACGCACTGAAGCGCCGGGTAGCGTCGGGGATGCCCACCTGCTGCATCAGTTCTACTGCCCGCTTGCGACCGACCTTCTTCGTGTAGCCGAGGTGGGCAATCGGTCCTTCGGCAATCTGATCACCCACGTGCATCACTGGGTTGAGTGACGTCATTGGCTCCTGGAAGATCATGCCGATGGAGCGCCCTCGCACGTCGCGAAGCTGTTGTTTGTTGAGCGAGAGCAGATCAGTCCCTTGGAACTCGATCTGTCCGCCTGTGACGCGTCCACCCCGAGGAAGCAAGCCGAGAATCGACCGCAACAACATGCTTTTGCCGCACCCCGATTCGCCAACGATTCCCAAGGTTTGACCTGGACCTAAATCGAACGACACGTTCTCTACCGCGTGCACGACTTCTCGGTGCGTTGCGAGCTCGACGCGAAGATTCTTCACGGACAGGAGTAGGTCGGTCAAGCTACTCCACTCGCAGGCGGTCAGCGATACCGTCACCGAACAGCGACAGTCCAATGCCGATGATGACAACCGCAATTCCCGGCACCGTGGCTAATTGCCAGTGCGTGGTGATGAACTGTTGTCCGTCGGAAATCATCGAACCCCACTCCGGAGTCGGCGGCGGTACCCCCAGCCCCAGGAAGCCGAGCGTGACGATGGTGAGAATGGTGAAGACTATGTCCGACATCGAATACACGATGGCCTGCGTGATGACGTTAGGGATGAGGTGGCGAGCGATGATCCGCAGGGGTCGGTAGCCAAGGGCGCTCGCGGCGAGGATGAACTCGTGGCGCTTGGTACTCAAGATCTCTCTTCGAATAATCCACGTGTACGACACCCAGTCGGTGGCGATGATGGCGATGTAGATGCTCTTTGTGCCCGGTCCCAGAATGAAGACCAGTGCGATGACGAGCACGAAGAACGGGAACGCCAAGATCACGTCGACGGCACGCATCGCAACGACATCAACCCATCCACCAAAGTACCCGGCGACGCAACCGATCGCCGTGCCGAGTACGAAGGAGGCAAGTACGGCCAAGAAAGCGATTTCGAGGTCGACACGCGCTCCGTAGAGCAAGCGGGTCCACACGTCACGGCCTACTTCGTCAGTGCCGAGGAGATGATGCAGCGAGGGCGAGAGCAACGCTTGGCTTGGGTTTAGCACGGTGGGCGAATAGCCCGTTATGAGAGGTGCCGCGAGAGCGAGCGCGACGATGACAAAAAGAATTGAACAGCCGGCGATAAAAGTGGGAGAAAATTTCCTTGTGCCGCGGCCACGTTGAAGTTCATCCAGCGTTAACGCAATCGGTGATGACGTCTCTTGAGCCACTGCTATTCGAACCTTACTCTTGGGTCAAGCAGCGAGTGCACTACGTCAGTGCCGATATTCGTGAGAATGACCGCGAGCGCCAAGACAAATGTCACTCCTTGCACGACGGGAAAGTCACGACGATAGATGGAGTTCACCATTAACGCTCCCACCCCGGGAAGGGCAAACACCGTTTCGACTACGAGCGTTCCGCTAATTAAAAAGGCGATCTGAAGTCCGAGGATATTGAGGCTCGACGCGAGTGCGTTTCGAATCGCGTGGCGAATGAGCACCCGATGTTCGCGAATTCCTTTGGAACGCGCGGTAGTGACATAGTCCGCGTCGAACGCGTCAATGAGGCTCGATCGCAGACTGCGCACCAACAGCGGGGCGATGCCCAGAGAAAGCGTGAGGCTGGGAAGGAACAGTGAATCGAGATGACCAACGACGCCCGCCTGGAGGCCGGCTACTGGGAAGAGATGAAACTTGAGACCCAGTAGCAGGATCAGCATGATGGCAATCCACGCCGAGGGCATGCCCATGCCGATCAGCGGGATGCCTCGGACCGCTTGATCAGTGACGCCGTTGCGATGAGTGGCGGCGAGGACCGCGAGTGGTACGGCGATGACCACCGAGAGGACGACCGCGTACACGATCAACGACAGCGAGACCAGCGCCGCCGAGAGAATGATGCCCGTCGCCGAGGTGTTGTAGAAGAGTGAAAGGCCAAAATTGCCCTTAACGATGCGAGTCAGGAAGAGCCAGTATTGCTCGTACAGTGGTTTGTTGAGACCCCACTCGCGATGGAGCGCAGCTACTGCCTTAGGGGTCGCCCGGACGCCCAGCATGGTGACCGCGGGGTCTCCTGGGATCAAGTGGATCATAAGAAACGTCACCAGCGTGACCCCGAACGCGGTGGGCAGCATGAGCAGAAGACGCCTTCTGATGTACATTCCCCGTGTCACGTAAAAATCCTCTTCATCTTCAAGTCGTTCCGGCTTCGCTCCCCTGCATTCCAGAAGGTTTCTTACGAAAGCCAGACGTCCTCGAGGTGGTACGCGCCCGTCGGCGGGACGTTAAAACCGTGGACGGTTGACTGCTGCGCGTAGGGATACGGGCTGTAATAGAGCATCGCAAACGGACAGTCCTGCGCCACGAGGGATTGAATCTTCCCATAGATTTTGGCCCGCGCCGCGGGAGCAATCGTGAGTTCCGATTGATGAATCAGTTTGAGGACTTCGGCGCTGTTATACCACGAGTACGCGGAGTTAATGCCGCCGTAGGCGCCCGCCACCGCCGCCGGGACGTTTTCATCCGGGTCGCCAATATCGAGTGTCATCAAGCCCGGCGACATGTCGTAGTGAGCCGTTGACTGAAGAGTCGCGAGGGTGCTCGGGTCGTAGGACTGAATTGCCAGGTCGATCCCAATCGCTTTGAGGTTTGCTTGAACGATCTGGGCAATCGTGCCATTCAAACTGTCGCCGGCGGCCAC
>JAYVNV010000210.1:0-8024 GCA_043758265.1 Acidimicrobiaceae bacterium | reverse complement strand
ATTGCGCGCTTTCTGGGAGGACGCGAGCGAGAAGCTGGCGTCGGTCGAGACCAATTCGCGGTCGGCCTCAATCGTCGCCGCCTGATCAGCGATGAGGTACTGACCCATCCAACCGGGCTCGATGGATCTTCGAGGCACGGCGCAACGCCTGGGTGAGATCGGCCAATAGGGTGTGGAGCAATCCGCCGCAGAAAAGGGGCTCTTCGCGTTTGCGCGGGGTCTAGGAAATGAAGCGAGTGGCGACCGCTGACCTCACGAGTCGTAGCGTGGAGGGATGGCGTCGCCCTACGAGTACACGAAGGAGCAGTGGGCAACGCTGCTCGTGGGTGAGCCAACGTACCGGATAGAACAGGTCTGGCACGGCCTCTGGGTGGAGGGGCAGCCGATAGACGAGATCACGACTATACCCAAGGCGCTGCGGGCTCAACTAGCCGGGCAGTTCGCGCCGAGCCTCGAAGTCGCCAACGACGTTGAAAGCGATCGCGGAGCGACGCGCAAATGGGTCTTTCGACTGCACGACGGAGCGACGATTGAAACCGTTCTGATGGGCTACGAGGACCGCGTCACCGTCTGCGTCTCGAGCCAAGCGGGCTGTGCCATGGGCTGCACGTTCTGCGCGACTGGTCAGGCCGGCTTCACTCGGCACCTCACCTCTGGTGAAGTCCTGGAACAGGTCATGTTCGCCGT
Source organism: Acidimicrobiaceae bacterium (assembly GCA_043758265.1). Lineage (GTDB taxonomy): Bacteria > Actinomycetota > Acidimicrobiia > Acidimicrobiales > RAAP-2 > RAAP-2. The sequence goes on along the minus strand of JAYVNV010000210.1, from coordinate 7,337 downwards.
GCGCGCCGCGGCGCCGCGGCGTCTTTCCAACGTCGTCTTCATGGGGATGGGCGAACCGCTCGCCAACTACCTCGTCACAATCAACGTCGTGAAGCGACTGCACGAGTTTCGTGGCATGTCAGCACGTCACTTGACCGTGTCAACGGTGGGCGTCGCGCCGGCCATCGAACGCATGGCGAAGACCGGACTGGCCCTCACGCTCGCGGTCAGTCTGCACGCGGCCAACAATGTGACCCGTAATGAACTGGTGCCGCTTAATCGCCGCTACCCCCTAGAGCGGCTCCACGACGCCTGTCAGTTCTGGATGGAGACGACCGGCCGCCGACTCAGTTTCGAGTGGGCGCTTATTGACGGCGTGAACGACCGCGAGCAGGACGTCACTGAACTCGCGGCCTACGCGCGTTCGCTGCACGCCCATGTCAACCTCATTCCGCTCAACCCGACGCCCGGCTACCTCGTTAGGGGTTCGTCGTCGCAGCGGGTGCACGACTTTCGTGAGGGTCTCATCGAACTCGGCGTCAACGCTACGGTGCGCAACACACGAGGTCGCTCCATCGACGCGGCCTGTGGTCAATTGGCCGCGGTCACGAACGCTCGCCACAAGTCAATTCCGGTGCGCTCGGCCTAGTCAAAGCCGGGTAGTGCAAACGCACTGCGGCGTGTGCCTCAATCGCTCGATGTGCTCAACGGCGGCAAGATCGCAAGAGTCACCAATGGCGTGGATGCGCTGTGGGACGACGCGCGAGACCCCGACCAACGATTCGAGTCGATGGCACCGCAGACGAGAAAAGGCCACCACGACGGCAGTTCGGTTACTGCTAAATGGCAATCTGACCTACTCGACGTACTGCGAATGGACGCCCAGGTTCGCGCGCAGCACCTCTCGGGCAGCGAGGCCCTTGGCGGCTAATCAAGGTACGGGGATAGAGTTGCGGCGGGGGTCGTGCCGATAGGAGTGTCAATGATCGACGAAGAACTTGTCCAGTTGCTGACGCCAGAGGGCGAGAGAGTGGAGAACCCCGAATACGAGTCCACCCTCAACGGTGATGAGATTTTCAGTCTCTATCGTGACATGGTCATCGTGCGGCGCATCTGCAACGAGTCGACCTCCCTCCAGCGCCAAGGCCAGTTGGCACTCTGGGCACCGATCCAAGGTCAAGAGGCCGCGCAGATCGGGGCCGGCCGTGCGCTCGCCGCGATGGATTTCACGTTTCCGACATACCGCGAGCACGGCATCGCGTGGTGCCGTGGCGTCCCGCCGGAGAACATGTTGCGCCTCTTTCGAGCCGTCAGTAATGGCGGGTGGGACCCGCAGAAATACCGCCATTCGGTCCCGACGGTCGTCCTTGGGAACCAGACGCTGCACGCTGTCGGCTACGCCATGGGCATCCAGCGCGACGGCGCCGAGGAGGCCGCGTTGACCTTCTTCGGTGACGGCGCGTCCAGCCAGGGTGATGTCTTGGAGGCTTTCGTCTGGGCGGCATCCTTCAACGCCCCGGTCGTGTTCTTCTGTCAGAACAACCAGTGGGGCATTTCAACGCCCTCGTCCGTCCAGTCGAAAATTCCCCTCTACCACCGCGCGCCGGGATTTGGTTTCCCCGGCATTCGCGTGGACGGCAACGACGTGTTGGCCGTGTACGAAGTCACCAAGCGCGCACTCGACAGTGCTCGAGTTGGCGGTGGACCCACGTTGATTGAGGCCTTCACCTATCGCATCGGCGCGCACACCACCTCCGACGACCCCACGCGCTACCGCATCGACGCGGAGGTGGAGGTCTGGAAGCATCGTGACCCCGTCGAACGGGTGAAGGCGTTGCTGGTGCGCGAATACAAAGTAAAGAACGCCGATTTCGATGACGTCGCCGCCGAGGCCGACGCAATTGCGATGAAGCTCCGTGAGGACGTCCTCGCGATGGGCCGACCCGACCCAATCACCATGTTCGACAACGCCTATGCCGCGCCACACTCGCTGATCGAAGAGGGGCGACGCGAAATGATCGATCTCGGAGTAAGCGGAGGTTCACTGTAATGGCCACCACCACGATGACGATGGCCAAGGCGCTTAACGAAGGACTGCGCCGCGCCCTGGAGAAGAACCCCAAGGTCCTTTTGATGGGCGAGGACATCGGGCGCCTCGGTGGCGTCTTTCGCATCACCGACGGGCTGCAGAAGGACTTCGGCGAGGATCGCGTCGTCGACTCTCCCCTCGCCGAATCGGCCATCGTTGGCACAGCGGTCGGCCTGGCGATGCGGGGCTATCGCACAGTGTGCGAGATCCAGTTCGACGGCTTCGTGTATCCGGCCTTCGACCAGATTGTTTCGCAGGTCGCCAAGCTGCACAAGCGCTCTGAGGGTGCGTACATAATGGGTCTCGTCATCCGCATACCGTTCCAGGGCGGCATCGGCGCGATTGAGCATCACTCTGAAAGCCCCGAGCCCTACTTCGCCCAGACTGCCGGGCTGCGCGTCGTATCGTGCTCGACTCCAAACGACGCGTACTGGATGATTCAACAGTCAATCGAGCACGACGACCCGATCATCTTCTGTGAACCGAAGAGCCGGTACTGGGAGAAGGGTGAGGTTGACCTCGACACCGCCCCCGCCGGACTCTTCGACGCCGTAGTGCGTCGCGAGGGTACCGACGTCACGCTCATTGGCTACGGTGCCTCGATGAAGACAGCACTGCGCGCTGCCGAGACGGCCGCGGTCGAAGGAGCGTCGATTGAAGTGATTGACGCCCGTTCGATCTCACCGCTCGACATTGGGCTAATGGCCAAATCGGTGGAGAAGACGGGGCGTCTGGTGGTCGTGCAGGAGTCACCACAGACCGCGTCGATTGGCTCGGAGATCGTGGCCGAGTTGACGCAACGCTGCTTCTACTCATTGCGGGCCCCGGGACTTCGCGTGAGCGGTTATCACGTGCCGTATCCGCCGTCGCGCATTGAAGAGGACTTCCGACCGAACGTGGACCGCATCTTGGACGCCGTTGACCGAGTGATGGGATTTGAAAGTTGAGCGAAGAGATCTTTTTACTGCCCGATGTCGGCGAAGGACTGGTCGAAGCCGAGATTGTGACTTGGAAGGTCAACGTGGGCGACGTCGTCACGTTGAACCAGCCCCTCGTCGACATTGAGACCGCGAAGGCGACCGTGGAGCTACCGAGCCCCTACGCCGGCACAATCGTCACGTTGCACGGCCGGCCAGGCGACATCATAGAAGTCCACAAAGCGCTCATCACGTTCGACGTGGGCGCCAGTGGTGGCGCGGCGCAAGCGACCGCCGAGCAGCAGCCACCAACGAACGAGGGCTCAGTCGGAGAAGGTCGAGAGGCCGTACTGATTGGCTACGGCGTCGCTAACGAGGACGCCGTAGTCACTCGTAAGCACCGTCGTCATGGTGCGACACCCGCAACTCCCAGGGTTCCAGCACCACTCGCCGCACCACTCGTCACCACAGTCACGGGACTCGCTCCGCGCTCGACGCCACCGGTTCGCCTCTACGCCAAGCAGCACGGGGTCGACGTCGAGACACTGCGTGGCACCGGGCGTGACGGTCTGATCACGCGAAACGACGTTGAGCAGGCGCTGAGCGGTGTGCCGTCGGAACCCGCGCGAGTGAGTGTGCCGATCACCGGCCCGACGACGTCGTCGCGGTTCGTCGGACGCGAACTTGCATCATGGGCGACCGGTCCGAAGGAGGAGCGCATTGCAGTGAAGGGCGTACTTCGCTCCATGGCCGAGGCCATGGTTCAGAGCGCATTTACGCAGCCGCGTGCCGCCGTGTGGGTCCGCGTCGACGCGACGAGGACAATGGAACTGCTGGCGTCGATCAAACAGCGGCCGAACCTGGCGGGAGTTCGCCTCTCACCACTCACGATTGTGGCCCTGGCGCTTTGCGACGCCGCCCGTCACTACCCGGGCATCAATTCGAGCTTCGACGCGACTGCCAATGAGGTGATTGTACGGCGTACGGTAAATCTCGGCATCGCCGCTGCCACGCCGCGAGGGCTCATCGTTCCTAATCTCAAGGGTGCGGACCAGCTCGACTTGGTGGGCATGGCTGAGGCGCTCACCGTGCTGGTCGAAAAGGCTCGTCAGGGCACTACCACGCCCGGCGAAATGATTGGCACCACGCTCAGCATCACTAACGTCGGCCCGTTCGGTGTCGACGCCGCGATTCCGATTCTGCCGCCCGGTACCGGAGCAATCCTGGCCGTGGGTCAGATCGCGAAAGCGCCGTGGGTCGTTGACGACGAAGTGGTGGTGCGACAGGTGGTCGAACTGGCGATGGCCTTCGATCATCGAATGGTCGACGGGGCGATGGCGTCGGCGGTGCTCGCGCACATTGGACGCTTCCTTCACGACCCCGCCGCAGCGATTATCGCCGGTTAGGCCCTCATCGCCGCGAGGGACGCCAGGGCGCGGTCGGCGTGGGCGTTCATGTTGACTTCACTTGTGATGACGTCGGTAATCCGACGGTCCTGAGCGATGACGAAGGTTGTTCGCCGTACCTTCAAAAAGCTGAGCGGTCGCTTAACTCCGTACAGCTTGGCGACCGTCCCGTCTTCGTCGGCCAGCAGCGGGTAGTCGAGTTGATTCTTCTGCGCAAACTCTGACTGGCGTTCGACGCCGTCCATTGAAATACCGATTCGCTGTCCGCCCAGTGTGGAGAACTCGGTTGCGAGGTCGCGAAAATGACACGACTCCTTGGTGCAGCCGGTGGTCATTGCGGCCGGGTAAAAGAACAGCACGACGGGACCTTTGAGGAGCAGGGTCGTCAAGCTTTGTTCGAGGCCGCTTTGATCGGTGAGCTTAAATTCGGGTGCGAGGTCGCCTATCTGCATTACTGGAGATTACGGGTCGAGCCGGAAACCGATGCCACGAATCGTGATGAGGTGACGGGGGTTCGCCGGATCGTTCTCGATCTTCTGGCGTAGCCGCTTGACGTGGGTGTCGAGCGTGCGGGTGTCAGATAGCTCGAGCCCCCACCACAGCGTGTCGAGGCACGCCTCACGCGTCATCACTTGACCCAAGCGCGACGACAATAATGCGAGGAGGTCGAACTCCTTTCGACTCAGTTCGATCTCTTCGCCGCGTCGGGTCACGGAGCGACGAACAAAGTCGATGCGCAGGTCGTCGAACGTGACTATCTCGTCGTCGGTGTTGGCCAATGGTCGTCGAAGGACCGCGCGAATGCGCGCGATTAACTCGCGAAGTCGAAAGGGCTTGGTGACGTAATCGGCCGCACCAATTTCGAGTCCGAGGACGACGTCGACCTCATTCGTGCGCGCACTGACCATGATCACTGGTGTGCGCGTCGAGTCGTAGAGTTCGCGGCAGTAGTCGATCCCTGAACCGTCGGGCAGCAACACGTCGAGGAGCACGAGGTCTGGTTTGGCCGAGGTCATGAGTTGTCGCGCCTGAGCGATGTTGGTGGCGCCGATTACGACGAACCCCTCACTGCTCAATCCGATGTTGAGGGCGTCCTGGTAACTCTCCTCATCCTCGACCACGAGAATGACGCTACGGCTTTCGACGTCAGCCATGGGTGCTCGCTCGAACGGGTCCGACCGGGTGGCGATGGGCGGCACGTTTCGATTCATTAGGGGGGAATGAGATTCAAAACGTGCCACGTGACTACCGTAAGAAGGCCGGGTAAACAAAAGGTAAAAGATGCGCAATCACGAGGTGTGCGGAGGATGAAACTTTCCGTCACTGCTTCGCGTCGGGCCTCGAGTCCACCTCTTGGCGTGACTTAGTCTAGAAAGTGTCAACGAAGGGGAGAGATCATGAGTCGAGCGACAGTCAAAATCGACCGGGACCATCATGTCTGGTCTTTCGACGCGCAACGTGAGCCGTACGTGACGGTGGAGCCGGGCACGATCATCGAGATTGAGACGTGGGACTGTTTCACGGGACAGGTGCAGACCGAGGATGACACGGTTGAGAAGATCGACCTTGAACGAGTGAACAGCGCGACGGGGCCGATTGCGGTTCGAGGGGCGGAGCCCGGCGACACGCTGTCGGTAACGCTGCTCGACATTCGTCCCAACGCGCAAGGCGCGGCGATGTGCATCCCCGGGTGGGGCCAACTTATCGATTCGGTCCACTCGCCAACGACGAGAATCTTTAAGGTGGCCAACGGTGTCGTCACCATGAATGACAAGGTGTCGTTTCCGGCACGACCGATGTTCGGGGTTATAGGGGTCTCGCCGGCGTCGGGTGACATCTCGACGTTCTTGGCCGACCGACACGGCGGCAACATGGACGACCACGTGAACGGCATCGGTGCGACAGTGCACCTGCCGGTCTTCCAATCGGGTGGCCAGTTGGCGATCGGTGACATGCACGCCGCAATGGGCGACGGAGAGATCTGCGGCACGGGCGTCGAGATCGGTGGCATCGGCGTCGTCAAAGTCGACGTCATCAAGGGCAAGGCCGGTGGTTGGCCAATCACCGAAACGGCCGACTCGTTTTACACGCACGGCACGTCGTCTGCAAGCGTGGAAGAAGCGCTCAAGGTGGCCTGTGAGGAAGCGTCCAGGCTGCTCGTCGACGAGTGGGGCTTTACGCCAGAAGACGCCTTCATGTTCCTTTCAGTCGCGGGCGATCTCGGTCTCGCGCAGTGCTGTCACCCCTGTCCCGGGAGTGTCATCGCACGAATGCGAATCCCGAAACTGTCGTCCAATCCAAAGCCGTTTTGCGAGTAATCAGTTTGTCGTGACGGTGAAGCCCTGGTAGGTCGCTGTCGAGTCGAGGTAGGTTCCCGTCGCGGTGCACGGTCCGCGCGCGTTGCACACGAGGCCGTAGACGCCGCCGTTGACGCCGACGGACGCCGCGCCCCCCGGCAGCTTGACCGTACGACCGATCCCCCAATGGTTGGCCGCCTCGTTGACGACGAGTGCTTGGTAGCGACCGGCGCGGTCGAGGTATGCCGCACCGGCGCTGCAGTGGCCCGCTCGACGACAGGACACGGCGACGACACCGCCGTTCTTGCCCGCGCCGCGCGCGCCGCGGGGCAAGATAAGTTCAGTTGCCTGTTTCCAGACACCGTTCACCTCATTGACCAAAAACCCTTCGAACGTATTGGACACGTCCACGTACTGCCCCCCGGCGCTGCAGTTGCCAATCGATGGGCACGAGAGGCCGCCCAATCCGTAGAAGAACACGCGCGGATTCGCCGCAGCGTTGGCGGGCAGATGCATTGACGTCGCGCGTTGCCACGAGCCGAGCACCTCGGTCGCCATCAGGGCGTCGATTGCTCCGAGGTCAGTGATGTAGCTGCCGAACACCGTACAGTTCGTCGCGGTGGCGCACGACACTTCACTGAGCCCGGCA
>JAYVNV010000209.1:0-23121 GCA_043758265.1 Acidimicrobiaceae bacterium | reverse complement strand
GGGTAGTAGGGATTTGATCCCTGATTCTCTTGTTCCACTGCTCGTAGCATTCTCAGTACGTGAGTCTTACCTGCGCTTGCGAGCTCGTCCGCGGCGAGGCGGGCGTTCTTCATGGCGCGAGCACGCGCGCTGGCCAGCAGTGTTGACTGATTGGTGATGGAGAACGAGACGCCGTTAAGGACGATGCCGTTACCGACCACGTGGGCGGCAGCGTCAATCGCCGCACCGGCACGTTTCGTGTTGTGCATTGTGATGTTCAAAGTGTCATCGACGGAGAAGCCAGTAACGCCGCCCATGTTGTTGGTGTTCTCGTAGATAGTGAGATTGGAGGTCTGCATCTCGTTGTTCGTGACGCCGTGACGATGAAGTGCCGCCTCGAGGGCGTACTCCTTCGCGGTGTTCTGATTAAGGGCAGCGCTCGCGGTGGCACTCACGGTGTGGACACCGATCTGGAAATTGACGGTATCGGGAGTTCCTTGAACAGTGCCCGAGCCCGTGACGCTCACCGTAGCCAACGACCTGACACCCGAACGACCGAGGACGACGCCAATGAGGCCAACGACGACCAGCACCGTTACCAAGAGCAAAAGCCGACCGGTCATTGTTGAACGAGCGCTTCGCGAGTGGCGCTGGTGATTGTCGTCAAGGGGGTGTGCATGTTCGCGGCCATTGATGTTGTCGTCACTCACCGGAGCTCCTCTATCTAGTGTGACCGATCCCTCGTAAAAAAACGCGGGAAGCGATGCTCGTTATCGAGTACTTGTCGCGACGACGAGAAACTTTCACTCGAAGAGGAGCGTGGCGTTGGCGATGCTCGGTTTGTTGGTCGCACGGCCGGACTGGCCACACTAGGAAATAACTCGATCGTGTCGACGAAGATCGCTGAAATCAGCATTGGTGCAGCGCACCTCATCGAACGGCGCCGCTGCGTCGATGACCGCGTCTGCCTGGACCTTCAGGGTCTTGACGAATGAGTGATTCAGGCACCGAGACATTGACACCGTTAAGTTGAGGCGCTCCGAGAAATAAGGTTTAGTCTCACCCAACAACACGGGAACCAAGCAACCTGCCTGGGCCGCGCGCACGACCCTCTTGGTTTACCCATGGCGCCCGCGTACTCGGCGACTACACCGACGGCGAGTCAGTGGATTAGATCATTCGTCACTGTCGCCTCGCGTGTCCATCAGTCCCGAGATCATGTTCACCACGGTTGGGTCCATCAGCGTCGTGACGTCACCCAACGCACGATTCTCAGCCACGTCTCTCAGCAGTCGGCGCATGATCTTGCCCGAGCGGGTCTTGGGCAGGTCGGGAGTAAGAATGATCTGACGAGGCTTGGCAATCGGGCCAATCGCCTTGGCCACGTGCGCACGGAGCTCTTCAATGACGCTCACTTGGTCCTTGGTCGCCTCATCAGTTGACATCTTTAGGGTCACGAATGCGACGATTGCTTGACCCGTCACCTCGTCAGACGCGCCCACGACCGCCGCTTCGGCAACTGCCGGATGACCGACGAGCGCGTGCTCGACTTCGGTCGTCGAAAGACGGTGTCCCGAGATATTCATCACGTCGTCGATGCGCCCGAGTAACCAGATGTCACCGTCAGCGTCAAGTTTGGCGCCGTCACCAGCGAAGTACATACCCGGGAACCGGCTCCAGTAGGTCTCTTTGAACCGCTCGGGGTCGCCGTAGATGCCACGAGTCATTCCGGGCCACGGCTGCGTGAGTACCAGGTACCCACCCTCGCCGTTGCCAACCGATCTCCCCTCGTTATCGACAACGTCGACGCTGATGCCGGGAAACGGCGTCATCGCGGCGCCTGGCTTAGTCGCGGTGATGCCCGGCAGGGGCGTGATAAGAATCCCGCCCGTCTCGGTCTGCCACCACGTGTCGACAATCGGGCAGTTGTTCGACCCAATGTGCTCGCGATACCACATCCACGCCTCCGGATTGATTGGCTCACCAACGGTGCCGAGAAGGCGCAGACTTGACAGATCGTGGCCGTCGGGAAACTCCGGTCCCCACTTCATCAGTGTCCGAATTGTCGTCGGCGCGGTGTACAAGATCGTCACACCAAGTTGCTCGATTATCTTCCACCAGCGGTCCTTGCCGCCCGAATCGGGCAGTCCCTCGTACATGACCTGGGTCACCCCGTTGATCAAAGGCCCGTAGACGATGTAGCTGTGGCCGGTGATCCAACCGATATCGGCCGCGGTCCAGCACACATCGGTTGCGGGCTTTACGTCGAAGATGTACTTGTGCGTTGCGGCGACGTGGGTGAGGTAGCCGCCGGTCGTGTGGTAGATGCCCTTAGGCTTCGCGGTCGTTCCCGAGGTGTACATGATGAACATCGTCTGCTCGGCCGGGAATGACGCACAACTATGCGTGTCGAGCTGGCGATCGACGACTTCGTGCCACCAATGGTCGCGCCCATCAATCCAGGTGACGTCGCCGCCGGTTCGGCGAACCACCAACACCGCTTTAACGTTTGGGCATGACTCGAGCGCCTCGTCGACGGCGGGCTTGAGCGGACTGGCTGTCCCACGGCGATAAGCCCCGTCGGCGGTCACCACGAACTGGCAGTCCGAGTCGAGAATCCGACTCGACAGTGCATCGGCCGAGAAACCGGCGAAGACGACGGAGTGAATGGCACCGATGCGCACGATGGCGAGCATTGTCACGACGGCCTCGGGGATCATAGGCATGTAGACCGCGACACGATCTCCGCTCCGTACGCCCAGCTCGGTGAGGGCGTTGGCCGCCTGTGCGACCATCTTTTGGAGTTGCGCGTAGGTGATGGTGCGCGACTCCCCCTCGGCGTCGGCGACCCAGTGGTAGGCGACCTTCTCGCCACCTCCAGCCTCGACGTGACGGTCGACGCAGTTATAGGAGGCGTTGAGCGTACCGTCACTAAACCACTTAACGAAGGGCAAATCCCATTCAAGGCCCTTGGTGGGTGTCGTCGTCCAGGCCAGGCGCTCAGCCTCCTTGCACCACCAGGCAACGGGATCAGCGGCCGCGTCGGCGTAGATTGTGGGCTGGGCGTTCGCCTGCTCGGCGAACGTGGGCGAGGGGGGAAAGCTCCGCTTCTCATCAAGCCACGCCTCAAGCTTTGCTTCAGTCATCTTCATCCCCCGCCTGGCGACCGATGTTCGAGCGTCAAAGAAAGCCCACTTACATCGCAATTCGCATCTTTAGCCGAGATTACTGCTATCTCGGAGCGCAATGCCAACAGCGCCCGAGCCTTTCGGCTGGGGCGCTGTTGGCGGTTGGGTCCGGTGGCAAGCCACCAGTGGAAAGTACGTTAGCCCATCGGACCGACCGCGAGGACGACCTTGCCGTGGGTTTCATTGATCACCCCGGCCGCTGAGGCGTACCAGGCGAGGGCGGCGGTCGCAATTCCGAGCCATCCACCAATTTTCACCATATTCGTGTGCCCGGCACCCCAGTTACCGATGGTCAAGAAGATAAACGTTACCGACAGCGTCACAAAGACGGCGAAGATGGCCCGCGTAGTCTTCGCAGCGGCCACGGTCATGTACAGAGTAAAGATTGTCCACGCCAGTAGATAAAGACCGAGCGCGCCCTTCACTGCGAGTCCACCTTGAAAGTTAATAAAAAAGTAGATACCAATCCAAAATGCGCCGTACGAGGTGAACGCGAGCGCACCAAAGGTGTTATTACGTGCGAACTCCCACATCCCGGCCGCAAACTGAGCGACACCACCGTAAACAAAAGCCAAAGAAATCGCGCCACTTAACGACGCTCCGTTCGCTCCACCGAATTTGAACAGTCCAACATTAAATAGGCTGAGCATGAAGGTCGTCATGGCGAATCCGGCGAGTCCCAGCGGACCTGGATCCGCAACTCTCTGTTCCATTGGTATCCCCTTTAGAAATTTGCTTCAAGCCATCGTCTTGAGGGCTTACGTCGATTAAACACCTGCGTCAAGGTTCCGCGCGTGATGACCAGCTATAACCTCGTGAAGAAGTTCACATCCTCCCTAAAGGCTGTTATGCGAAAGTCGGGTGCAACGAAGGCGATCTTCGTAACGTCGGAAAGATCGTGCCGAAAGGGATTGCTACTAAACGAGCGACGTTCGAAATGAACGGATGAACTCTTCGGTCTGCGAGGGTTGTGCGCCGTCCAAAAGGGTCTGAATCAGTGCTGAACCAACAATGACGCCGTCGCTTTTCATCGCGGCGCTTTGAGCCTGCTCGGGCGTCGTGATGCCGATACCAATGAACGCGGGGACGTCGGTCACGGCGCGGATCATTTCAACGACGCGCCCTCCGTCGCCAGTCCCGGCCGATCGACCCGTGACCGCCATTCGGGCAGACGCGTAGACGAAGCCCCGTGACGCACTGGCGACCAAGGCGACCCGTTCGGTGGGTGTCGAAGGGGCAATCATGAAGATCGTGGCGACGTCGTGGTCGTCAGCGGCCTTTGCCCAGTCCCTCGACTCCTCCAAGGGAAGGTCGGGCACAATCGCACCGAGAAACCCGGTTGCTTGGAGACGTCCAGCTGCGCGCTCGAGACCGTAGTGGTGAAAGACGTTGTAGTACGTCATGGCGATTAGCGGCACATCGAGGCGCAACCGTTCGAGCTCATTGCATATCGAGTCGAAGGTGGTGCCGGCCGTCAGGGATTCCAGGCCAGCTCGCTGGATGACGACGCCATCCATTATCGGATCCGAAAAGGGAATTCCAATTTCTATGGCGTTTGCTCCGGCGTGGACCGCCGCTTCAACATGTTGTGTCCACTGGGGGGTGACCCCCCCCATGATGTAGGGCACGAGAGCCTTCTGCCCTCCGTCTCGTACCGCTCGAAGTTGGCGTTCGAGCGAGGTCATGGCTCACCATGAATGATTTCACGGACCTGGGCTACGTCTTTGTCGCCGCGACCGGAGAGGTTGAGAAGTACGGAGGAACCAGCAGGGAGTCCATGACCAGCCTCACGCACAATCCAAGCGACGGCGTGTGACGTCTCCAGTGCCGGGATGATGCCCTCCAACTCGCTCAGAAGCTTCATTGCATCAATGACGTCCTCGTCACCGATCGCGTAGTACTCGGCGCGGCCATTCGCGGCGAGCGCGGCGTGTTCGGGTCCGATACCTGGATAGTCGAGACCGGCTGAAATCGAGTGGGCCTCTTCGATCTGGCCGAACTCATCTTGGATCAACAACGAGCGCATGCCATGCAGCACGCCCGGTGAACCGATTCCAACCGCTGCCCCTCCGGCAGCTTCGATGCCGATCAGTCGGGAGCTCGAATTGGCGAAACCGGCGAAGAGTCCGGCGGCGTTTGATCCTCCCCCGACACAGGCCACAACCGCGTCGGGTGTGCTAATGCCAAGTTCATCCAACTGTCGTGCCGATTCGATACCGATGATGCTCTGGAACTCTCGAACCATCCATGGGAACGGGTGCGGTCCCATCACCGAACCGAGGCAGTAATGCGTGTCCTCCACACAGGTCACCCATTCACGCATCGCCTCGTTAACGGCGTCTTTAAGCGTCTTACTACCTGAAGTCACCGGTACGACGGTCGCGCCGAGTAGCTCCATCCGAAAGACGTTGAGGACCTGACGTCGGGTATCGAGTTCTCCCATGTAGACGGTACAAGCCAGCCCAAGTCGGGCGGCGGCCGTGGCGGTCGCCACCCCATGTTGTCCGGCGCCAGTCTCAGCAATCACTCGGTGCTTGCCCATTCGCTGCGTGAGCAGTGTCTGACCGATCACGTTGTTGATCTTGTGCGAGCCCGTATGAGCGAGATCCTCGCGTTTCGCGAACAAGCGAATTCCAAGTCGCTCAGACAACCGTTCGAGCGGCGTCACCGGTGTTGGGCGACCGCCGAACTCTCGCAGCACGCGCTGATACTGCTCAATGAATGAAGCATCGGACCACGCCTCAGTGAACGCTGCCTCCAACTCGAGGCACGCCGGCACCAACGCTTCGGGAACGAATCGTCCCCCGAACTCACCGAAGCGACCTCGCTCGTCTGGCGCCGCCATAAACTTTTTTTCAATCACGGACTCACCCTCTCGTTGAACGCCCGGCGCGCGTTCTCTACAAAGCGCTGCATCAGTACTCGGTCCTTAACGCCGGGCGCCGCCTCGACTCCGCTCGCCGTATCGACGCCCCAGGCGCCAGTTTCGCCAATGACGGCCGCGACGTTGTCGCTCGTCAATCCGCCGGCCGCAATAACGGGAACCGAGAATGATCGCTGCAGAAGGTCATCCCACGAGTGGAGTTCACCACTGCCCGGGTGCACGCCGTCGATCAACACTGCGTCAACGCTGGCGTCAGCGAAGTCGAAGAACTCGTCTTCGCCAATTGCGAGTGCTTTGATGACCTTGAGGTCGAGCTCGCGAAGCGCCATCAATAGCCGCTGACTTAGTTCGCCATGGATCTGTACGACGTCGGCGTCGATGGTATCTAACGCGCCGAGGATAAAGTCGTCGTCGTTGTCACGAAATACAAGCGTTCTCGTGGTTCGGCTCTTCGTGGCGGCGACGAGCGCCAGCGCTCGCTCAAGCGAGAGTTGACGCGGTGACTTCGCCAGAATTAGCCCGATTGCGTCGGCACCGGCCTCAATCGCGGCGTTCGCGTCACCGAGGGTCGTGATACCACAGATCTTTACTACGGGTGTCTCGAAGAGGTTAACCATGGTCGGCCCGTGAAATTGAAGAGAAAGCGCTCACCGTTGCGATGACGTCGTGAGCGGTAACGAAAGTCTCACCGACGAGAACGGCGTTAAAGCCGAGGCTCGCGGCGGCCTTCACGTCGTCTAAAGAACGAAGACCTGATTCGCACACGCTCACCACGCCACTCGGAAGCGACTGGATTACTGCCGCGGCCCTCTCCACGTCAATCTCGAATGTCCGAAGATCTCGCTGATTCACGCCGACTATGTCAGCGCCGCACTTGATTGCTCGTTGCGCCTCGATTGAGTCGTGCACTTCAACAACTGCGTCAATCCCGCACTCGCGCGCAAGATCAATGAAAGTTGCCAACTCCTCGTCGCTCAGTGCGGCGACGATCAAGAGAACCGCGCTGGCGCCCATGGCCGCGGCGTCAAGCACGTCGTTCTCGCTGACGGTGAAGTCTTTTCGAAGAATGGGGACCGTCGTCACTGAGGCCACCGCTCGAAGATCCTTGGCGGAGCCGGCGAAGTACGCGCTGTCGGTCAATACCGAGATGGCCGCCGCTCCCCCAGCCACGTACTGGCCTACGAGCGCCACGGGATCGAGGTCTTCTCGGAGCCAGCCCTTACTGGGTGAACGTCGCTTCACTTCAGCAATCACCTTCACGTCGCCAGAGGTGAGATCGGTGAGCGCCTCCACGAACGAGGGACCGCTGTAGTGAACTTCGCCGATCCGATCGCGCCAGTCACGCGCGTCAGCAATCGCCCGGGCACGATGATGGTCGAGAATCTCATCGAGGTACGTCGCGGCCATCAAGAAATTGTAGTTGTGCCGATTGCACACGAAGTCACGACTATCGTGTCCCCATGCCAACGACCGTACCGCGTAGTGAACCATGACGGGCACCTTCTCGGCTGACGTTCTAAACCCGCTCGTGCGCGGGACCGACCTCGAACGTGGCGAGGCGCGTGATGCCTTGCGGTCAATTCTTGCCGGAGAGGTTGAGGGCGTTCTGATTGCCAGCTTCCTTACGGCGTTGACCGCCAAGGGAGAGACCGCCGATGAGATGACGGGTTTCATCGACGCGATGATCGCCTCGGCCACTACGTTCGACATTGGTGGCGACGCAATGGACATCGTCGGCACGGGTGGCGATCAGCTCCATACGGTCAATATTTCTACTATGGCGGCTCTGACGGTAGCTGGCTGCGGGGTACCCGTTGCCAAACACGGCAATCGAGCCGCCTCCTCGTCGGTGGGCTCTGCGGACGTCCTCGAGGCATTGGGGGTTCGCCTTGACGCGCCGGAATCGGTGGTGCGCGAATGTGTAGAAGGCGCTGGCATCGGATTTCTGTTTGCGCCGACCTTCCACCACGGACTCGGCTACCTAACGCCGATCCGTCGATCGCTTGGCTTTCGCACGGTCTTCAACGTCCTCGGACCGCTCGCAAATCCCGCACTCGTTCGACGCTCACTCATTGGTGTCTCGCAGCACTCACTGCTCAATCACATGGCCAGTGTGCTCGTCGCTCGGGGTATTGATCACGCGATTCTCGTGAACGGCGACGACGGTCTCGATGAGCTCTCCCTCGGTGCACCCTCGACGATTCATGTGATATCGCCGCTCGGCATCGAGATCCAGCGACTCGACGCGGGCGCCGAACTTGGCCGCCACCACCACGTCTCGTCGGTTCGAGGTGGGGACATTGACGACAACGTGACGGTCGTGCGTGCTTTTCTCGAGGGCCAACAGGGGTCCGTCTTCGACGTAGTCTGCGCCAACGCGGGGCTGGCCCTCATGGTGGCGGGGCGCGCCACGTCGCTCAACCAAGGCTTTGCCCTCGCGTCGGCCAGTGTCGTCGACGGTATGGCCGCTCGGGCACTCAATCAGCTGGTCGAAATCTCCAACGGCTAGAGCAGGCGTAGGTCGCGGCGGTAGCGCTCGGCGTTGGCGACGTAGGTGGCCGCGTTCCCAAGAATCGCCTGTTCGTCACTGGCGCCAAGTTTGATGACGGCCGGCACCCCAACCGCGAGGGCATTGGCCGGCACGTCCACCAGGTTGCGCACGACAGCGCCGGCGCCGACGGTGGCGCCGCTGTGAATGGTCGCCTGGTGCAGTACGACCGAACCGCTACCAATCAGCACCCTGTCTTGGACGGTGCAGCCTTCCAAGTGGGCCAGGTGGCCCACGACGCAGTCGTTGCCGATAATCGTCGGGTAGTCGGCCACGGCGTGCACGACCGCGCCATCCTGGATTGACGTACGCTCACCGATCATGATTGTGCCGTAGTCACCGCGCAAAACTGCGCTCGGCCACACCGAAGAGTTCGCACCGATGCGTACGTCACCAATGACAATGGACTGAGGGTGCACGAATGCGTCGGGGTGAATTTTAGGTTCGCGATCGCCGAGAGCGTAGATGGGCATGCACAACCTCCTAGTGGCTCAGCCACGAAATTAGCTGATAGACACGCCAGATGAGATAGACAATTGTGACGACGATGAAGAAACGCCATCGCCACGGGATTGGCTCGCGAACCGGTTCCGCCAACGTGGCACCGCAGATTTCGCACACGTCGCCCTTGACCGGTCGATCACAGGTGTCGCACCACTTGGCCACTATTCAACCCGAACCCGCACGCGCAGTGGTGAGGAGCCGAGCGCGAACCGTTCACGAAGGGATCGCTCGACGTAGCGCAGGTAGGTCGACGGGAGTCGTCCAGCGATGAAGAGTGTGAAGGTTGGTGGCTCCGTCGCACCCTGAACCGCGTAGCGAATCTTGCCCGTGGGTGCTGGCTGTTTAATCTGCAGGTCGCGGATTGCGCGATTCAGCGCACCGGTCGGAACCCGTTTTTGATAGTCAGCGGCGGCAATCGAGAGCGCGGGCAGGATGCGGTGCACCCCTTTTCCCGACGTGGCCGTCGTCTTCATGACCGGTGCGTCGCCTAGGAAGGCCAGTTTCTCACCTACCGTCGCGAGCGTGGCGTCACGCTCATCGACCGCCACGAGTTCCCACTTGTTGAGCACGACGAGTGAAGGACAGCCAGCCGCGGAAATCCGCTCGGCTAAGCGTTGATCTTGTCCGGTGGCGCCGACGGTGGCGTCAATTACGAGAATCGCAATGTCAGAACGATCTAGTGCGTCGAGACTACGCAGTACGGCGTACGTCTCGAGTCCGGCTTCGGTCTTGGCGCGGCGGCGCATGCCGGCCGTGTCGATGAAACGGATCAGGCCGACGTCTGTTTGGACCACCGTGTCGATCGCATCGCGTGTCGTACCGGGCAAGTCGTGCACGACTGATCGCTCTTCGCCAATGAGTTGATTGAAGAGGGTTGACTTACCAACGTTGGGACGCCCGACGATGGCGACGCGCAACGCGCCGTCGTCGTCGGCTTCGGCCGCTTCATCGACCTCTTGAATCTCGCCGAGGTGTTCGACGATGAAGTCGAGGAGGTCTCCGGTTCCTCGACCGTGTTGCGCACTTACCGTGTGTGGATCACCGGCGCCGAGACTAAGAAACTCCCAGCTACTCGCCTCATGCTGGGCGTCGTCAACCTTGTTGACGACGAGTACGACATGCCGTCCACTTCGAAGCGCCCAGCGCGCGGCGTGCGTGTCCTCATCCACCATTCCGGTAGTCACGTCGACGACCAGCAGCACCAGATCGGCCGCGGACAGCGCCGCGTCTGCCTGTTGGGATACCTTGGCCTCGAGTGAGTTTCCGGCCTCAAGCCATCCACCAGTGTCGACGACGTCGAAGGTCAGTCCTCCCCACTCGACTTCGACGGCCTTGCGGTCGCGAGTGACACCGCGATGCTCCTCCACGACCGTGACCCGCTTGCCGGCCAAACGATTGACCAGCGAGCTCTTACCAACGTTGGGACGACCGACGATCGCCACCTGGGGCTTTTTCACAACGAGACCAGTCCCCGGGCGAGGACCGAATTGAGCGTCGAACGAAGGTCCTGTCCGGTCGTTTGAACGACTGTCACTGGGCGCGGCAGGTCCGACAGTGTCAGCCCGTCGAGAAAGCGACCCTCCGACAGGCAGACGTCGGGCACTAGACAGACGGTCGACTGGGGTACCGACTCCAGCGCGCGCGCGAGGTCCTGGCCTGTTAACAGCCCGGCGACCTTGATGTTGCCTCCGAAGAAGCTGTTCGCGACCTCAAGAATTTTGACGTCGCCGTATCCGTGATCGTCGAACATTGCGCGAAGGATCGGCGCCGCGTACTCACCAGTGACCACGAGGACGTCGTCGCCGAGTTCATTCGAGGTACCAGTCCCACGCGGCGCTCGATAGCCGATCGCCGGAGCTCCGTCGACCGACTGAAAGAATCCCGTGCCCAGTTTCGCCATCGCCGTCTCATTCACGAAGCTCTCGATGAAGGATGCCACGAGGCCAATGCCGTTCTCCGCCTGATCAAGGCTCTCGAACTGAGTGGCCGAAGGGGGCGCCTGTCCCGCGACGATGTAAAACTCGTCGCTGGCGAAAACGCTGACTCGACCGAGGATTTCATCGGTGAGGCGTTGGAAGCGCTCGGCGAGGCGAACAACAGATTGGGCCTCTTGCACCGTGTGCGAACGCATCGTCGACTCGTTCGAGAAGGCACTGACCCCCACCGGCACGAGCGCCACTGAGGCCAGTTCCGGGTAGAGCGAGATTACGTCATGCAGGGTTCGTTCCAAGTGTGCGCCGTCGTTGACCCCGGGACAGACAACGACTTGGGCGTGGATTTCAATGCCCGCGAGCAGCAGTTCCTTCAGCCATCGCAGGCTCGTCGCGCCCCGGGGATTTCGTAACATGTCCGCGCGTAGTTCGGGGTCGGTCGTGTGAATCGAGACGTAGAGGGGCGTCAGTCCCTCCTCCACGACGCGTTCGAAGTCGAACTCGGTGAAGCGGGTCAACGTCGTGTAATTCCCGTAGAGGAAAGAGAGACGAAAGTCGTCATCTTTTACGTAGAGTGAGCGTCGCATTCCCTTGGGCAACTGGTAGATAAAGCAGAACGAGCAGTGGTTGTCACAGGTGCGGATTCGGTCGAAGACGGCTGAGTCAATGCTGAGGCCGAGGGGTTGGCCCTCCTGTTTGGCGATGGTGACCTTACGCGAGAGCGGCTCACCGTCACGCTGGATGACCAGATTGACCACCGGGCCGTCAATCAACTGCTGGTATTCAATGATGTCGCTCGGTTCTCGCCCGTTCACGCTGATCAACTCGTCGCCCACCGCCAAATCGACCGATGACGCCGGAGAGTCAATTGAAATTGAGGAGATTCGAGCACCCGACACGCCCTACAGCCTAGGAGGCGCGCCAAAGTATGGAAACTATGCTGTTTTAGGTGAATGTTGACACGGTTGTACTGGCGGCGCCACGGGGCTTCTGTGCCGGAGTGGAAAAAGCTATCAAGGCGCTCGATTGGATGACGAAGGTCTTCGAGCCACCTGTTTTCTGCTACCACGAGATCGTCCACAACCAGTTCGTCGTCGACTACTTCACGTCGCTCGGCGTGGTTTTTATCGACGACGTGAACCTCGTGCCGCTGGGTGCACCGGTGATGCTCAGCGCTCACGGCTCGCCCCCCGAGGTGATTGAGGCCGCTCGCCGGTCCGGTGGCATGGTCATCGACGCAGTCTGTCCACTGGTTACCAAAGTGCACCACGAACTCAAGGTCCGTGCCCGGAAGGGCTACACCGTCTTGTACGTGGGCCACGAGGGTCACGAGGAGGCCGTCGGGACTATGGCCGTGGCGCCAGAATCGGTTCACTTGATTGAGTCGACCGACGACATTGACGAGCTCGGCCACCTACCGGGGCCGTTCGCCCTCCTCAGCCAGACCACCCTCAGCCTCGACGAATGGCAGGATCTGCGCGAGTACGCCGAGATCAAGTTCCCCTCAATCTGGATGCCCAATCGAAGTGACCTCTGTTTCGCCACCACTAACCGCCAGGCGGCACTGCGCACGATCGCCAGCGACGCCGACGCGGTGGTGGTGATTGGCTCCGCGAACTCGTCGAACACCGTGGCTTTGACCAAGGTCGCTGAAGCGGTGGGCTGCGCGCGCGTACTGCGCGTCAATGGCGCCTTTGAGTTACCCGACGACCTTCACGGCACGGTCGCCGTAACGGCCGGCGCGTCGGCGCCTGAGTCGCTGGTCAACGAGGTCCTCATGCGTCTTAATCCCGCAAACGGCGTTGTCGTCAAATCCGTTACGGTCGAAGACGAGTACTTTCCGCCACCGCCGGAGCTACGCGAGATGCTCAAGACTTTGTCCGCGCTGTTGGACCTCACACTGCGCACACCGCGCCCATCGACCTTCGATGGCCAAGCCGATCGTGAGTTCACCGCCGCCGAGGTTCTTTCCGCCGCCACCGTCTAAGACGGATGGTCCTGGCAGCAATTGTTAGTATCTCGCAGTGAGTCTCTTCCCGTGCGCTGGCCCGCCAGTCGCTCGCCGACGAACACCCCTGAGAGCGCGAACTGCGTCGGAGTGGTGTCATTGGTTCGGGTTGCCGCTGCCTGCACGTCCAGCCAAGGAGAATGATGGTCAACGATGATCTAGAGACACGCCGTTCGGCCAGTCTGCGCACGTACGCAATCGAGCAGGCCCTCGCCCGGCTCGAGACCGAACACCCTGGCTTCCAACCCGAGTCGGTGGTGGCGACAATCTGCGCGTACGAAGAAGAGGGCAATATCGCCGGTGTGCTCGAGAAGATGCCAACCTCAATTAACGGTGAGCTCTACACGACCCTCGTGGTGGTCGACGGCGGCGAAGACCGTACCGCTGAGATCGCACGCTCCTTCCCAGGTGTCATTGTGATCGAGTTCCCGGTTAACCTCGGCCACGGCGTGGCCCTGCAGGTGGCCTATCGCTACTGCATCAACAAGGGTGTGACTTACGTTGTCACGCTCGACGCCGACGGGCAGAACGACCCAGGCGAAATACCTCAGATTCTCACCCCCCTGTTGGGCGACACCACCGACTTCGTGCTCGGTAGTCGCGTGCTCGGTGTCGACAAGACTTCGGACAGAATTCGAAAGACTGGTGTGCGCATTTTCTCCTTAATCATGAACCGAATGACCGGCGCGGGGCTCACGGACACCTCGACGGGCTATCGGGCGTTGCGAGTAACGATGCTGGCCGACGTTGTCGACCGCCTGCGTCAACAGCAGTACCAGACTTCAGAACTGCTCATCACCTGCCTCAAGCGAGGGTGGCGCGTGACCGAGGTGCCGACCATCTGGCACCCGCGCATGTCGGGTGAGACGAAGAAGGGCAAAACCTGGATCTACGGTTTTCGGTACGCGCGCGTCGTCTTTGGCACGTGGTGGCGAGAGCGCTAGACGCGCCACTGACCGGCGCTCGCGTTGGCGTGAGGTCTCGGTCAAGGTGCGTAGGGGGTTGGGTGCCTGTCGCGTCGCCGGAATTATCTTTAGCTCATCACAGATAAGTCGCTAGCGCGTGACTCAATCGCACGACATCGGACATTGGGGCGCACGAGTGACCTAGGATTGGGCCGTGAAAAATCCTCAAGGTCGAGAGACCAAGAAGCCCAAGAAATCTAAGAAGCCCAAGGGCGTCACGCAGTCAGAGCTTCTGTCGAACGTTGCGCGCGACCCGTTCAAGGTTCCCCAGAGCGAGGGTCCGACCAACTGACCATTGCTTTCTTCTTGACGATGCGTCGAGAGAGGATTGAAGGCGTCGCCGGTTACCTTCGTTAACAAATTAGCCCTCGAGGCTCTCGCGGTAGACGGCCTGAAGTGCGGTCCGCAACTCTTCACTCTTGGCCGTGATGGCCGAACGCGACGCCCGACCATCTGTGACTGGGGGCACTATGGCCTCGCCGACCACGATGCGGATCTTCGCTGGACGGGGAAACTTCGCGCCCCTGGGCATCACGTTTTCACTGCCACCAATCCCCACAGGCACAACGGTGGCGCCAGTGCGCGCGGCCATGAACATTGCGCCGTCGTGCAATCGTGTGACTTCACTACCCTCATTACGCGTGCCCTCTGGAAAGAGAACCAGCGCGTGACCCTGTCGCAGTACCTCTTCAGCCAGCGACATTGACTGACGGTCCGGCGCGCCGCGATGAACGGGAAAGGCCCCCAGGTGGGTTAGCAACTGTCCGAACCCCGGCACACGAAAAAGCGAGTCCTTGGCCATAAAGAAGACCTTGCGATCGGAAATGAAGAGCGTAAAGGCAAAATCGAGATTCGAGCGATGGATTGGCGCGATCAAGACTGGACCCTGCCGGGGGATGTGTTCGACGCCGGTGACCTCGGGTCGGAACAGGACACGAGCGAGTACCTTGATTAATCCGGCAATCACCTTGTAGGTCAGTGATCGGCGGGCGTTCAACTTGATCGCGGGTGAATCAGCCATTGCACGATCTCCTGAGCCACGTCGTCGACACTTCGACCAGTCGTGTCTAGCACGACGGCGTCGTCGGCCCGACGAAGGGGCGACGCGCGCCTTGTCGCATCGGCCTCGTCGCGGCGCGCGACGGACTCCTCACCCTCTTCACCTCTGCGCCGGACCCGCTCTTCAAGCGAGGCCGTGAGAAAGACCTTGACTGTGGCGTTGGGAAAGACGACCGTCGTGATGTCACGTCCCTCGACCACGGTGCCGACTGGCTGGGCGGCTGCGAGTTCGCGTTGTCGCGTCACCAACGCGCGTCGAACGCGCGAATTAGCCGCGACAATCGAGACCGCGGCATTGATTTCGTTGGTTCGAATCTCGTCTTCGACGTCGCGGCCGTTCACCGTGACTCGGGGCCACGTCGTGAGGATCACGGACTCTCCGAGGGTGGCTACGGCATCGTCGTCGTGCACGTCAATGCCCTGGGCCAGTGCCTCGCCGGTCACGGCCCGGTACATCGCTCCCGTGTCAAGGAACGTCCAACCGAGTCGCTGCGCCACCGCACGCGCAACCGAGGACTTCCCCGAACCGGCCGGCCCATCGATGGCGATGATCTTCTCACTCACGAAAGAGACTCGAGGTCGTCGAAGAACCCGGGATAGCTCGAGGCGACGGTTTCGGCGGCGTTGATCGTGCACCCCGCTCCGGCACACCCGGCGATGGCGCTCGCCATTACGATTCGGTGGTCGTGAGCCGCGTCGACGCTGAAGGACGCAAAGCTCTGCGCACTGGAGAGGCCCTCGACGAACAGGTCGTCGCCCTCAGACCACGCGTGACAGCCGAGCAAAGTGGCGAGTTGGAGCGAACCGGCGAATCGGTCGGACTCCTTTAGTCGAAGTTCCCCCACGTCGCGAAAGACGCTCACCCCGAGCGCGGCCGCCGCTGCCACCACCAATGCCGGCACCTCGTCGAGCGATGGTATCTCCTTGGCGTCAACCTCGGTCGCGCGCAGCGTTGAACTCCTCGCGCGAAGTGACCTTGAGGTCGCTCCCTCACGCAGACTGACGTCGGCACCCATCCGCTGCAGGACACTCATAAATCCGACCCGCTCGCGCGCCGCAGCAACGTCGGCCACTTCAATGTCGGCGTCCGCGTGAACGGCGCCAAGCACGGCGAAGAACGCCGCCTGCGACGGATCGCCGGCGACGCGCCACGCCATGGCCCGAGGTCGACCCGGGGAAATCGTGACCATTCGTCCCTCACCGAGGTCGTCACTGCGCACGTTGAGGCCGGCGTACACGAGCATGTCCTCCGTGGTCGAGCGGGTTCGGACGTTCTCGCGAACGATTGTGGTTCCTTCGGCACTGAGCCCGGCGAACAAGAGTGCCGACTTGACCTGTGCGCTGGCAATCGGAACTGCGTAATCAATCGCCAGCAAATTGGCAGTGCCGGTCACGCGCAAAGGGGGTGTGATGGATGGACCCAAACCCTCGACCACCGAGCCCATCAATGCCAGTGGGAGGGCGACGCGGTCCATTGGACGTCGTGACAGTGACTCGTCACCAATCAGCGTGTGGTGCCCAGTCACCGCGCTGAGAATGCCGGTCATTAGTCGTATTGTCGTGCCCGAATTACCGCAGTCGAGCGGCGCCGCAGTCGAGCGCAAGCCCTCTACGGCACCGGTGATGACGACGTTGCCACCCTCATCGCGACGGGTGGCACCGAGTTGCTCAATAATGCGACTCGTCGCGGCGACGTCCAGCCCGGGCGAGAGTCCGGTGATGACGCTCTCTCCCAGCGCCAACGCGGCGATCATTAAGGTCCGATGTGACGTGCTCTTGTCACCGGGCACTCGCACCACGCCTCGCAGGAGAGAGACGTGTCGTACCTCTCGTTCGCCACTCACAGTTCAGCCGCCACTTGGAATCCCTGAGCAATGAGCGCCTCCGCGAACAGTTCGCTCTGTTGTGCGTCAATCGCCAGCAAGAGGGTGCCGCCAACGCCGTCGATGCCGTGGGCGATTTCGATGTCGTAGATGTTCACGAGGAGCTCCGATGCCGCCATCGTTACCTTGGCGAGGACGCCGGGCTCGTCACTCACCTTGACGCGCAGGTAGGCCAAGTTGTCTGAGTTGAGCGCCCGGCCCGGTAACCGGCGACGCGCGCTTGCGGCACTGAGAAGACTGTTGGCTATGACGTCGCGAACGTCATTGAGCAGTGCCATGCGCAACGACTTAAGCCGGCCCTCCAACGATTCGAGGCTCTGCGCGACAGCGTCGCGATTCTCGAAAAGCAGATCGGGCCAGATAGCGGGGTCACCTGCTGCCACTCTGGTCATATCACGAAAGCCCCCGGCCGCCAATTGGAGCAAAACCGCATCCTGCTCGGCCACCAAGCTCGCTTCGTTCATCAGTGATCCAGCGAGGAGATGGGGCACGTGACTGGCGATTGCGACGAGTCGATCGTGGGTGTCGGCATTGATCGCCACAACGTTTGCGCCAATCTCTCGAAGTATGCCGTGCAGGACGCTGTAGGTGACCGGCGACGTCGACGCAGTGGGGGTCAGCACCCAGGTGCACGATCGAAAGAGATCGGCCCGCGCACCGGCCAGCCCGCGCTGTTCAGTGCCGGCCATTGGGTGTCCGCCGATGAATCTCGCGTCGGACACGTCGCGAACAATCGAGCCCTTTACTCCGGCGACGTCGGTGACGATGAGCGAAGAATTAGAGGACCGAGCGAGCAGCTCAGTGGCCAGACGTGCGAGCACGCCGGCCGGTGTGGCGAGCACGACTAACGCAACATCATCGGTCATTTCGCTCGTTGAGATGACGCCGCCTAACAGCGCGGCCTCAACAACCTCACCGCGGGCGTCGGTACCACTGATCGTCCAGCCTGCGTCAGCCAGGGCTAGCGCGACCGAAGCCCCGATGAGGCCCAGGCCAACGACGTGAGCGCGACGGTTATCCGGGGAGGTCATCGCGAAGGACTTGGGCGTTGCGCAGGTACACGTGACGCAGTTCGCCTCGCTCCCGTGTGGTGTACAGGTGCATGAGAACCCGAACGCAGTGCGGCATCGCGCCGGGCACGTCAATCTCACTCGCGCAGAGCAGCGGAACGTCACCGAAGCCGACGTCGCGCGCTCCGCTCGCGGGGAAGGCCGACGTGAGGTCGGGGGTGGTTGTGAATATGACGCTGACGATGTCATCGTGAGCGAACTCGTTACGGTCCATCATGGCGTGCAGGAGTTCTTGTGTCGCTACCAGGATCTCCTCGGGCGTGTCCGCCTCACACGTCGTAGCACCGCGCAGGGCTCTGATCTGTGACGAACTCATGAAGGCATCGTAGAGGCGATTGCTTCGGTCATCCCCACGGCCTCCATCAGACGACGCACCTCGGCCAACGATAGTTGGCGCGACGCCCCCGGACTTAGGGTCGCGTCCTGAATCGGTCCGATGCGTGTGCGAACGAGTCGCGTGACGTCGTGGCCCACGGCGGCACACATTCGACGAACCTGACGATTGCGACCCTCGTGGATGACGATTCGTAGTAGTCCTTCGCTGACGCGGCTGACCTGCGCCGGGCTGGTCATACCGTCGTCGAGCTCGACCCCCTCGCGGAGTCGGCGAATCGCGGCCGGCGACGGGTCTCCCTCGACGCGCGCCAAGTACTCCTTGGGAATCGCCGAACTGGGGTGGGTCAAGAGGTGCGCCAGTCGACCGTCGTTGGTCAAGATCAGAAGTCCCTCGGTGTTCATATCGAGACGTCCCACCGGGAAGATCCTCACTGGTGCATCGACGAGGTCGAGGACGGTCGAGCGACTCTGGGGATCCGACGCAGTCGTGACGACGCCATCGGGCTTGTTCAAGAGAAAGTACACGGTGTGTTGTGCGGTCGGCGCGAGCGATCCATCAACGCAGATCACCTGCCGGTCGGGGTTGACGCGGTTACCGAGTTCGGCGACGCGCCCGTCAATCGTCACGCGACCCTCCGCGATGAGAATCTCGCAGGTCCGGCGCGAGCCGAATCCGGCCCGCGCCAATGTTTTTTGGAGGCGCTCGCCCTCGTCCAACTACGAGACCTCGGAGCTTTCGTCGATTGCGTAGCTCATCTCGTCGGCTAGTTCGTGCGCGGTTTCGACGGGTGGCATGAACTCCTCAATTGGCGGAAGGTCGCGGAGTGACGCGAGCCCCATTCGGTCAAGAAACGACTCAGTCGTGCCGTAGAGAATGGGCTGGCCGGGTCCCCCGGCCCGACCTACCTCAACGATGTACCCGCGCTGCTCGAGCAGTCGAACGACGCCGTCGACGTTGACCCCTCGCAGTGCGGTGATTTGCGCTCGTGAGATCGGTTGACGGTACGCAATGATTGCGAGCGTCTCGAGGGCGGCGGCGCTGAGGCGGTGCGACACATCGCGGTTCGCGAACTTGGTGACCCAGGCCGCGACGTCCGGCGAGGATTGCATGACCCAGCCGCTCGCCAGTTCAGTGATATGAAAGCCACGTCGCTGCTCGACGAACTCGTCACGCAGGACCCGCAGCACCGCTGACACGTGCGAGGCGTCAGCCCCGACCACGTCGGCCAGCTCCTCTGATGAGATTGGTTCGAGTGCGACGGTCAGCATCGCCTCAAGCTTTTGCTCCAGACTAAATTCATCCCTCATAGCTGTCCACCCTCGCAATCTCCAGTCCGCTCGCAGTGTCGAGCCATTCGATCGAAACGTCGCCGAACGTGGTGCCCTGCCCGAGGTCGATGAGGCCGAGCTTGCACAGTTCGAGAAGTGCCAAGAAGTGCACGATGATCTCGATGCGACTACCGAGGCCCTCGGTAAGGGCGCGAAAGGAGACCCTTCCCATCGAGGGCAGCCTCTGAGAAAGCGAGACGACTGTCTCGGCGACCGAAACGGCGTCCACCGTGACGTGATTGAGTCGAACGACGGGTACTGGCTTCTCCTCGATACCTCGCAAGTAGGCGCCCGCGAGTTGAGCGACGCTCACACCCGCTAGGAGGTCCGGTGGTGTGACGGCGAATCCGTCGTCGATGCCTCGCAAGCGCGGAAAGGCGCGGCTCGCCCGTTCGAAGAGTACGACGAAGGCGTCCGAAAGCGCCGCGTAGGTGCGAAGTTCGAGCAGACGTGCGAGCAAGACGTCGCGCTCTTCCCAGCCAATAAACTCCTCGTCCGGCTCGGTGCCATCACGACCAGGCAACAACTGGCGGCTCTTCATCTCGAGCAGGATCGCGGCGATAAGGAGAAACTCCGAGAGGTCCGAGACACTCAATTCGATTAGTTCGTCGCGCAGCGCTGCCACGAACTCGTCGACGAGCGGGCCGAGAGGGACGTCGAGCACATCCACGTCATGGCTGCTGATCAGTTGGAGGAGGAGTTCCACCGGGCCACTGAAGGACGGCGTCGTCACGACGAAGGTCACGGCCAAACCTTAGTTCGTCCATGGCGAATAGCCGTCCTCCCCTACGATTGAGCAATGAGAGTTCTATCGGGCATGCAGCCCTCAGGCGCGTTACACATTGGCAACTACCTAGGTGCGTTGAAGCAGTGGGTCGAAGCGCAGAGTCCCGACGCCTTCTACTGCGTGGTGGACCTGCACGCGCTGACCCTGGAGATCGAGCCGACGCTGCTGCGCCAGCAGACAACGGAACTAATTGCGACCTATTTGGCCGCCGGTCTCGACCCCGAGGAGTGCACGATTTTCATTCAAAGCCGCAATCCCTATCACGCACAGATGAACTGGCTCCTCGAGTGCGTAGCGACCTACGGCGAGTTGAGTCGCATGACCCAGTTTAAGGAGAAGTCGACGCGAAAACAGGGCTACCGAGTGGGCCTCCTGACCTACCCCGTCCTCATGGCCGGTGACATCTTGCTCTACGACACGAAGGAAGTGCCGGTTGGTGACGACCAGCGCCAGCACCTCGAGCTGACGCGGGTCATCGCCGAGCGATTCAACAACCGCTACGGCGAGACGTTTACGGTTCCGGTCGCCGTCCAGCCCAAGGTCGCCGCGCGAGTAATGGACCTCCAAGAGCCGACGCGCAAGATGTCCAAGTCGATCTCGAGTCCTCTCGGTTCGCTTTTTATGTTCGACACGGCCGACGACATCGATAAAAAGATCAAGAAGGCCGTGACCGACACCGATGGCGAGGTCCGCTTCGACTGGGAGCACAAGCCCGGTGTCTCGAACCTTCTCGAGATTTTCTCGAGCCTCAGTAGTGAGACACCCCCGGACGTCGCGAGTCGCTACACCCGTTATGGCGATTTGAAAAAAGATCTTGCCGCACTGCTGATTGAAACGTTGTCTCCGCTGCGAGCGCGCTACCTCGAACTCATGGCCGACCCCGAGGCACTACGTGACCTCGCGGTACGGGGATCAATGAAGGCGGCGACCGAAGTTCAACCGGTCTATCGACGAGCCGCCACCGCGATGGGACTCCTCTAAATTAAGTTGAACCACCAATTCTCAAGACTGCCAATCGCATTATTACCAAAGTGGAAGACAAACTGGGAGAGGAACACGAACGCCATCACTAGTGGCAGTGCCCGTGCGCGGTAGTGGTAGTAGCGGCCAAGATGGCGATCTGGCACGAATCGTTCAATGATTGCCGAACCGTCGAGCGGTGGGATGGGCAAAAGATTGAACGCCGCGAGGACCAAATTGACAATGCCCAACGCCTCGCCGACGTAAAACCATGAGGCGTGGGTAACGTACAAGGCACCCCCGACTCTCACGGTGGAACTGATGCAGATCACGAGGCCGATGGCCGATAGGACAATGTTCACCAGTGGGCCAGCCAGCGAAACGTAGAGTGACTGCTGGCGAGGTTTGCGCAGACGTGAGATATTGACCGGCACCGGTTTCGCGTAGCCAAATGCGGGCAGGCCAGAAATCACCAATAGTGCGGGAAGCAGAATCGTTCCGAACGGGTCCACGTGCGCGAGTGGATTGAGCGTCAACCGATGCGCGTCCTTGGCGGTTGAGTCTCCAAAGTGGTTCGCGACCCAACCGTGACTAACTTCGTGCAAAATCACTGACGGCACGAGGGCGATGAACAGGTAGTACGTATGAAACATGAGGGCCTTCGGTCTAGTCGTTCGCGCGCGGGTGCGCGTTGTGGTATTCGCGCTTCAGCGAGGTCACTGCCACGGCGGTGTAAATCTGGGTCGTTGCTATGGAAACATGGCCAAGCAGTTCCTGTACCACTCTAATATCGGCGCCGTGTGCGAGCATGTGGGTCGCGCAGCTGTGGCGAAAGACGTGGGCGCTGATACGTGAACGTGCAATGCCGACGTGCAGGGCACGCTTGTCGATGATGAGGTCAACGCCCTGGCGCGTGAGCGTCCCACCACGGGCGTTAAGGAACAGCCGCGTGTCCTTCTTCGCCTCGGAAAAGCCGCTGCGTCCGCCCGGTGCCAAATAGTCACGTAAGGCGCTCACGAGTGACGAGCCCATTGGCACGAGCCGCTGTTTAGACCCTTTGCCCGTGAGCAAAATGAGTTGCTCGTCGAAGTCCAGGTCCTCGAGATCGATGCCGACGACCTCCGACACCCGCGCGCCCGTGCCGTACAGAAGTTCGAGGAGTGCTCGATCGCGACGGTCTCTCGCCGTCGCGCCACCAATCGAATCCAACAAGGTCGTTATCTCCGCCTCGCCGAGGGGCTTAGGAAGGGTGCGGCCTCGTCGACCGCCGCGCAACCGTGCGCTCGGATCCAGTGTCAGGTGGCCTTCGACGACCAAGTAGGCGAACCAGCCTCGGATCGATGCAACTGTGCGCGCGACCGAGCTTTCGGCGCGGTGGTGACGTCGGAGTTCATTGCAGTAGCCCTCGAGGTCACCTTCACTCACCGAGCGGAGGTCGAGGTCACGCTCGTCAAGCCACGTCGTCACTCGTCTGAGATCGCGACGATAGGCCTCAATGGTGGCGCGGCTTCGCCCCTTTTCTATCGTCAGCCACTGCAGGTACTCTTGAATCAGGGATTCAACGCTCGTCAAGGAACGTTCCAAAGACGCGGTGGAGCGCGACGACCATAGTGCTGTCGATTGCGGGCTCACGCAGGAGAGTCTCTCGCAGTTCTTCCTTCGAAAACCAGCGGACCGTTGAGCGGGACTC
>JAYVNV010000208.1:0-2563 GCA_043758265.1 Acidimicrobiaceae bacterium | reverse complement strand
GACGGCCGCCAGATCCACGACCTGGATTGAATCTCCGAACTTGCGCTCGATCGCGTTCGACACCCGTCGAAGCCGCTGATAGTTCGACCCCGCCGCCGCCGTTGTCGCATAGGTGGAGTAGACGTAATCGTGATTTGCTGAATCCTCCACGCACGTGAACTTGGAGTCCGGCAACGCTCGAACCACCGACTCTGGCACCAGTCGCAGCCGCGTGATCGGGTCAAAATCTTCGCTTCGCGAGAGCAGTGTGGTAGCGACGTGACCTGGACGATCACCTCCACTAAAGCTAAAGAAGCTTCTTCCTGGATCGTGATAGTCCCGGAACTCGACGACAAGAGCGCCCTCTAACGTGGAGAGTCGAGCGACGGGATTCCAACTGCGTAAGCTGAGCCACTGGAAATCCGAGGCCTCCTCTTCAACCGGGAGCGACGCCACGAACTCCGTCCGTCCGACGTCTTGTATCGACACTGATTCTGGGAATTCGGGAATTGTGTTCCGTTGTCCAATGAGCTGGCTGTCAGGGTGGTGCTTCGCCGATTGACGCTCGGTCCGTGGGGCGTGCGCTCCGGTTAATTGCCCTTGCCTGAGAATTGTCATAGACAGATTGTTGAAGGACCGCAACAAGGCAGCCCCCACACCATCACAACCTCCACCCAACTCCAGCGAGACGGTCGTCTCGACCATGGAGCGTGGCAGGAAAGGGCGTTCGCAACACGACAGTCGTGGCCACAAGTAGCAAATCTCGGCGCGACCGCTTGAGCCAGCCGCCGCATGTACGAGGGCGAGGATTTCCCCGCAAGGACCGCGGTGCGGTCTTTCGCGCACGCCTCAAATTAGGAGTCGTCTCGCGCCCGCGCGATGACAAACCCGACCATCGGGCTTTTCCTTGGGACGTGAATTTTGAGACTGGGCACTGTGGTCAGTATGTCAATTAGCCAGTTGGTCGTTGCGCAGGCTAGCGAAGCGGCTGCGAGCGCGACACCCCTAGAACCAAATCTCGTGGAGACCTATGTCCATAGCGGCCAAGAGCTGGTGCGTAGTGGGATCGTCGTAGAAGACCACGGGAAGGGTCTCGATCCCCAGGGCCTCCTCCGGGGTTTTCATGTCCTCTCGACCCATCAACGGTTCGAAGTTGAGACCGATGCGTTGTAGGGAGTTGATCTGAGCTCGGTTAAGCGTCGCGAAGATTGCGAAGGTCCCCAACACACCGCCTTGACGCAACACCTCGGTGAAGTAGGTGAAGTAGGAGATGTGCGTTAGATCGAGGTCCTTCCAAGGTTTCGCTCTCCTTCCAATTCGAAAATTCGTCTCCACCGCAATGCACGTCTCCAGATTCAGACCGCGCTTCAAGTAGTAGTCGCGAAACTCTTGGAGTGTGAAGTTGCCGATGTCAATCAACGAATCAATCGTGATCATGCCTGAGGAATGATCGCTGCGAGTGTTGGGCAGCACGCGTGATCCCGAGACGGTCCCCGCGTGGATGACATGGCGCACTTCGGGTCGGGTGTCGACCAGCGCCATGAAGAGGCTTCGCTCCTCGTCGGCTTGCGAGATTTCAGCAACCTCC
The DNA here is from genome assembly GCA_043758265.1 of Acidimicrobiaceae bacterium. Taxonomy (GTDB): domain Bacteria; phylum Actinomycetota; class Acidimicrobiia; order Acidimicrobiales; family RAAP-2; genus RAAP-2. The sequence continues at coordinate 996 of JAYVNV010000208.1, read as the reverse complement.
GGGAACAGCCTCGCCTCCTTGCATCGAATCACGTTCGCGAATAAATGCTCAGGGCGAATCCACGCCGCCGCGATCCCGGGTTCAGGCGAGTCCTCCAGCACGGCTTGAACCAAGAGATACTCGAGCTCAGTCAACTCTTCAACCGAGAGATCGTAGCGAGGTAGCGAATGACTGCTCATCGCCACACCAGAATGTAGAGCGGCACCCAGACGCTCGCGAAGATGGCGGCGGCCAGGATGGTGAGCGCCACGGGCTGGCGAGAGCCCGTTCTGCGCAGTGCCACTGCTGTCCCCGGTGCTCCTCCGAGCACGGCGGCATTCAAGATGAACCCACCAGGACCCAGTCGCGTCTGTACCCAACAACACGCCCGCAGGATTGGATTGCGCATCGTCTCCTCGCTCGCGACTAGGTGCAGTTCCATGAGACCCAGAATTGATCCGACAACCACGAACACCGCCCACGCGACCCACGGCCCCGCCTGAGGTGCTCCGGCAAAGGTCGCGAGGTAACGAATCGTCCGAACTGCGGCCCCCTCGACAATGAGCGAGACGACGGCAATTACGTAGAAAAGGATCACGCCGTTACGGTGATTACGGGCCCGTCGCGAGGTGGCGTCGCCCTCCTCCACCAGGTTGCCTGCTTTGATACCCATTATGAGAGGCCAGCCTAGGGTTGCGCGCCGTGTGCTCCTAGGATGCTCGCCCTGAACCGTGAAGTTGGTGGTTGCTGAGAGTCACGTTCAGCGTTCCTGGATGTTCTCGACCTAGCGAGTGACTGCGTCGTGTTCTTTGAGAAGGAGGACCTCTCGCTCGACGATGCGACCAAGGTGTACGCGAGACTTCAGGCGCAAACACTGCGGTGTCGAGCGGTGATCGTCTCGGCGGTTCGTCGCTGCTCCGGTGGTGGCGTCCGCCAGCACTGTCGATCCCGTTGCGAGCTCATCGGCGAAACGCTGACGTGGGCACGTGAGGGCGAATCGGCGCGACGAGACGATAC
>JAYVNV010000207.1:0-2572 GCA_043758265.1 Acidimicrobiaceae bacterium | reverse complement strand
AGACGAATACTCAATTGCGCCCTAGGGATTCCACAGTCGCTCGATGGCCCGGTCCGACGTGAGAGAGGCCTCGAGGCGATTGGTGTCGTCCCAGGTTGAGGGGGCGACAACGAGGTCGACGTCGTTCCACTCGATCGCTCGCTGGTCCTAGACGCGCAGCACTCCTTCGAACCCCTCGTCATTGGACGCGTCGAGGAGGAGCCGCGCATCGGGATCGAATCCGTCACCGCCACGAGTGGCAACGGCGACACGCCTCACGGAGAAAAGAGGACCGTCGCGTGCTGGGCCAACGTCACGAGCGGCCCCGGCCAGAGGCCAAAGAGCAGCGTCACGACGACTCCGACGGCGATGACCGTGCCGGTCGGCCACGGAACCTCGACGCGGGTGCCCTCGAGGTTCTCATCGGCGAAGAGCACCATTGTCCAGCGCAGGTAGAAGAAGGCGGCGATCGCGGCACTGGTCAAGGCGATCAACGCCAGGGCGCCGCCACCGGCGTCGACGACTGAGGCGAGGACGGCGAACTTCGCGTAGAAGCCAGTCGTGAGCGGCGCCCCAAGCTGGCTCAGCAACAAGACGGCGAGCGCACCCCCGAGCCAGGGTTGGCGCCGCGTCAGGCCCACGTAGCGCTCGATTGAGTGGTGATCATCACCAACGCCACCGACGAGTGTCACGATTGCGAAGGAGGCGACAACGATCGGCGCGTAGGTGATGACGTAGAACAAGGTGGCCGCGGTGCCGCGGATCGTGCCGGCCCAGAGGCCGAGGAGAATAAACCCGGCGTGATTGATCGAGGAGTATGCGAGCATGCGCTTCACGTTGCGCTGCACGAGACCGACGCTCGCACCGACGACGGTCGTGAGGACGATGAGCACCCACAGGATTGGTCGCCACGTGTCGAGCTGGGTCCCGAGCGCGCTGATTAAGACCCTGATGAGCGCGGCGAAGGCACCGACCTTCACGATTGAGGCCATCAGTCCCGTCACTGGCGTCGGTGCGCCTTCGTAGACGTCGGGCGACCAAAGGTGGAACGGCACGGCGGCGATCTTGAAGGCGAAGCCGATCAGCAGTAGCGCGCCACCGGCGTAGAGGAGGCCCGGTTGAAGGACCACGTTCGTCGCGAGGAAGTACGAGACCGACGTCAGGTTGGTCGACCCGGTCGCCCCGTAGAGCAACGCCGCGCCGTAGATGAAGATCGCCGACGCGAAGCCGCCCAGTAGGAAGTACTTAAGGGCGGCCTCCGACGACGTCGCGCGGTGACGATCGAAAGCCACTAGTACGTACAGGCCGATCGAGAGGATCTCGAGGCCAAGAAAAATGACAATGAGGTCGTTGGCCTGGGTCATGAGGAGTGCCCCGGCACTGGAGGCGAGGGCCAGGATGTGGAACTCGACGCCGACGACGCCCTCACGGCGCGCCCAGTCGTGCGCCACCAACGCGGTCAAGAGCAACGAGAGTGCGATGGCGCCCGAGGCGACAATCGAGAAGCCGTCGAGCACGATGGCGTGCGCAATCGTGCTCGACGGGCCCGAACGCGCGACCCAGTGCCACTGCCAGACGTTGACACCGATGCTGGCGAGTGACGCGCCGAACACCGTCGAGGTCGCGGCGGCGAGGGGTACCTTGCCTCGGTAGAGCGCCGATGCGAGCACGAGCGCGAGCGCGGCACCGAAGAAGATCAAAACCGGCAGAATCACCAGGTAGTGGATCGAAGGGACGTGAATCATTACTTCTTCGCCCCGTTGGGCGCCACGTGCTCGATGAGTTGGTGCACCGAGGGCGTGATGCGATCGAGGACGGGCTTGGGGAAGACGCCGAGCACGACGATGAGCGCGACCACCGGCACCAATACCCACTGCTCACGGCTCGAGGCGTCGGCGAGGTGCTCGTTCGCCCCGACGGCGCGCCCGTGAAAGACGCGCTGATAGGCCCAGAGGAGATAGAGCGCCGCGGCGACAACGCCGAAGGTCGCTGCGACGGACCACCACGCGTGGGTGGCGAACGTGCCAATCAGGATCAGGTACTCACTGACAAATCCGTTGAGGCCGGGCAACCCGATTGAGGCCAGCATGACGACGGTGAAGAGTGCGGCCAGGATCGGGGCCGGTCCCTGGAGACCGGTGACGTCGCGTAACAAGATGCTCCCGCGGCGCTGTTCGATGAAGCCAATGATGAGGAAGAAGCCAATAGTGATGACCCCGTGGTTAAACATCAAGAGCACCGCGCCGACGGTGGCGATCTGTGAGCCCGACATCACGCCCAGCGTGATGAATCCCATCTGGGCCAGCGAGGAGTACGCCACGAAGCGCTTGAGGTCGGGCGTGACGCAGGCGAGCAACGAGCCATAGAGGATGCCGATAACGGCCAGGGTCAACACGACCGGGCGCATCGTGGCCAACGCGAGTGGGAAGAGGCCCACCGCGAAACGCAAGAGACCGTAGGTGCCGAGTTTCGCCAACAGTGCCGACATCTCGATCGATCCGGCCGTTGGCGCCTCGGCGTACGTGATTGGTGACCAGGTGTGCAGGGGCCAGATCGGCGCCTTTACCGCGAAGGCGACTGCGAAGGCAACGAA
>JAYVNV010000206.1:0-54710 GCA_043758265.1 Acidimicrobiaceae bacterium | reverse complement strand
ACGCCATTGCGTCGGTGGCCTTCCTCGCTGACCGATTGGCCAAACCGGTCCTGATCGAGGGGCCGGCCGGTACTGGCAAGACCGCGCTCGCCAAGGCCATCGCTGACTCGATCGGGGCGCGACTTATCCGGCTGCAGTGCTACGAGGGCCTCGACGACTCTAAGGCGCTCTACGAGTGGAACTACCGCAAGCAGTTGCTGCGCATTCAGGCCGGACGGCCCGACGGCGCCGGTTCCGAGGACTGGGAACACCTCGAAGAGGACATTTTTGGTGAGGACTTCCTCCTCACTCGTCCCCTACTCGAGGCCATCTCGGCTACTGACCCAGTCGTGCTCTTGATCGACGAGGTCGACCGCGTCGAGCTCGAGACCGAGGCGTTGCTGCTCGAGATCCTGTCCGAGTATCAGGTCTCGATACCCGAGCTCGGCACCGTGAAGGCCAAGCAGATCCCGATGGTCTTTCTCACATCGAACAACACACGCGAACTGTCCGAGGCGCTGAAGCGCCGTTGCCTCTACCTTTACATTGGCTACCCGACAGTCGAGCGCGAACGCGACATTATTGTCTCGCGAGTGCCCGGGATCACGAGCACGCTGGCCGAGCAGATCGCCCAGGTCGTTCGCTCGCTTCGCGCGCTCGACCTGAAGAAGGCGCCGTCGGTGGCCGAAACCCTCGACTGGGCCCGCACGCTCGTCGTGCTCGGTCGCAGCGAGATCGGTGAGAAGGACGCCGCGGCGACGCTGCACATCTTGCTGAAATACCAGACCGATATCGAACGGGCCACCAAAGAGCTTCTCGGTCGTCCAAAGACCGTTGCTTAATCTCCTCGGCGACTTCATTGGCGAACTGCGCTCCGCCGGTATCCCGGTCTCTATGAGCGAACACGTCGACGCGGCCAAGGCCATGGAGGTCATCGATCTCAGTGACCGAGGCATGGTGAAGAGTTCGCTGGCGGCAACCCTCGTTAAGGACGGTGACCACCTGGCGGTCTTCAACACCGCCTTCGAGGTCTACTTCTCGACGCGCTCGTGGGACAAGGCGTCACAGTTCATGGACGCGAACCTCGACGGCGAGCTTGAGCGCGACGCAGCCGCCGCAGCGTCGGGGCCCGGCCGGTCGCGCGGGGAGGGCGGCGCAGGGTCATCCTCCCTCAGCGCACAAGAACTAGCTGAGTTGCTCTTTCGCGCCTTGCGTGACGGCGACCGCGAGGCGCTGCGATTCGCGGCCGACGAATCGGTCACACGTTACGCCGGTATGGAACCGGGCCGTCCGGTCGGCGGCACCTACTACCTCTACCGGACCTTGCGAAACCTCGACCTCGAGGCGCTCGAACGCCGTCTGACATTGGGCGACGTCGAACGCAACGACCAACTGGCCCAGCGTTTGGCGCACGAGGAGGCCCGAGCACGCATCGACCAGTTACAGTCCGAAATCGAACGAGTCATCCGCGAACGGCTCGTCGAAGACCGCGGCGCCGAGGCGCTGGCGAAGTCGGTGCGCAAGCCGCTGCCCGAGGACCTCGACGTCATGCACGCCAACCGTGACGAGATGGCCCAACTCGAGCGCGCGTTGCGTCCCCTCAGCCGCAAATTAGCGGTCCGTCTGGCCCGTCGACGCCGCCGACGCCGACGCGGTCCGGTCGATCTTCGCCACACGGTTCGCCGCAGCCTCTCGACGGGCGGTGTCCCGATCGACCTGCGCTTCAAGCCGCCGCACCCGGCCAAGCCCGAGATCTTCGTGATCGCTGACATCTCGGGATCGGTCGCGTCGTTCGCGCGCTTCACCTTGCACCTGGTGCACGCGATCAGCTCCCAGTTCTCCAAGGTGCGCAGCTTCGTCTTCGTCGACGGACTCGACGAAGTGACGGCGCTCTTTGACCACGCCGACGACCCGGCCGAGGCAGTCGCTCGAATAAACGCGGAGGCCGACGTCATTGCCTTCGACGGCCACTCGGACTACGGTCGGGCACTCCTCACCTTCCACGAACGCTTCGCGAAGGACGTCACGCGACGCTCGACGGTGCTAATCCTCGGCGACGCGCGCAACAACTACCACCAGGCTCACGCCGAGGTAATCGCCGATCTGCAGTGCCGCGCGAAGGCGGTCTACTGGCTCAACCCCGAGCCGAGCGCCTACTGGAACAGCGGCGACTCGATTGTGAGCGAGTACGCGCCGTTCTGTGAGCGCGTCATCGAGTGCCGCACGCTGCGCCAACTCGAGGCCTTCGTCGGGGAACTCTCGTGAGCGAAGACCAGCGCCTCCCACCCGTCGGCTTTCGCCAACGCGGCCCCAAACCCTCTGGGACGCGGCTCTTGATGATCCGTCACGGAGAGAGCTACGCCAACGCCAACGGCGTCGCTGGCGGACCAATCGGTGACGGGGGACTGACGGAGCTCGGTCGTCGTCAGGCGACGGCTCTGTGCCAGCGGTTGGTCTCGAGCGAAGAGATCGTCGGGGCGAGCGCGTTCTACACGTCCACGTTGCCGCGCGCGATCCAGACCGGCGAGATCGTTCGTCGGGCCTTCCCTTCGCTCGAACCGGTTCGTGACGAGGACCTCTGCGAGATCGACGTGGGCGAGGGTGACGGCCTCGCGTGGGCCACCTACGTCGAGCGCTACGGCGCGCCCGACTGGGACCTGCACCCCGAGGCGATTACCGCGCCCGGGGGAGAGTCACTGCTCGACTTTTACGCCCGCTGCAAGGCAGCGATAGAACGGTTGGTGGCCCAGCACCCCAACGAGTTGATTGTCCTCGTCGTGCACGGCGGTTTCATCGAGCAGGCGATGAAGATCTACCAGGGTCTCGACGGTGCCTCGCGGCTACTGCCCAGGATCGAGAACTGTTCGATGACCGAGATCGAGTTCCGCGAGTCGTGGATCCGACTCCTTCGCTACAACGATCGCGCGCCGTTACCGGTGGAGTAGCGCTGCAGAAACTCCGCGACGTGAAAGGCCATGTCGAGGCTCTGGGTCGCGTTGAGCCGCGGGTCACAGATCGAGGTGTAGTTCAGATCGAGGTCACCTTCGTCGAGGCGCGAGCCCCCGCCGAGGCACTCGGTGACGTTGTCGCCAGTCAGTTCGACGTGCAGGCCGCCGGGCCAGGTACCGAGCGTGGAATGGAGCTCGAAAAACTTTGAGGTCTCGGAGAGCACGTCGTCGAAGTGGCGCGTCTTTTGACCGCCCGAGGCGACGAAGGTGTTGCCGTGCATTGGGTCACAGGCCCACACGACGGTTCGGCCCTCTCGGCGCAACAGTTCGATCAGCGGGGGCAGCTTCTCTTCGACGAGGGCGTCACCCATGCGCGCGATCAGCGTCAGACGGCCCGCGACGTTGGAGGGGTTCAGGGTGTCGACCAGGCGAAGAAGCTCGTCGACGCCCATCGTCGGTCCAACTTTTAGACCAAGGGGATTGGCAACGCCGCGCAGGAACTCAACGTGCGCGCCGTCGAGTTGGCGCGTGCGGTCGCCGATCCAGAGCATGTGAGCCGAGCAGTCATACCAGTCACCGGTGAGTGAGTCTTGACGGGTGAGGGCCTGTTCGTAGGGGAGGATTAGCGCTTCGTGGCTCGTGTAGAAGTCAACGCCCTGTAGGGCGCCGTCGTCGTGCAGGTCGATGCCACAGGCCTTCATGAACTGCAGTGCTCGTTCAATTTCGTCGGCCACGACCTCGTAGCGCTTGCCCTCGAGGGAGTTCGCGACGAACTCCTGGTTCCACGCGTGCACGCGCGAGAGCGCAGCGAAGCCGCCGGTCGTGAAGGCGCGCAAGAGGTTGAGTGTCGCGACGCTCTGGTGGTAAGCCGCGAGCATGCGATCGGGGTTCGCACGACGGGCCTCGGCCTCAAACTCCTCGCCGTTCACGATGTGACCACGGAAGGCGTCGAGCGTGACGCCATCTCTTTCCTCGAGGGCGTCGGAGCGGGGCTTGGCGAACTGGCCGGCGATGCGGCCCACCTTGATGACCGGAACGCCAGCGGCGTAGGTCAGGGCGACGGCCATCTGCAAGATGACCTTCAACTTGTCTCGGATGGCGTCGGCCGAGCCCTCATTGAAGGACTCGGCGCAGTCACCGGCCTGGAGCAGAAAGGCCTTCCCATTGGCGACCAGGTCGAGGTGCTCTTGGAGGCGGCGCGCCTCTCCGGCGAACACGAGTGGCGGCTTTTGGGTCAACGCGGCCTCGACGCGCGCGAGGTGAGCGAGGTCGGGCCACCTCGGGCTCTGAGCCGCGTCACGCGATCGCCACGAACTCGACGTCCAGTCGTTGGGGGAGACCGTCATGGCACAATCCTAAAGGACCGACCCAGTGCACCACGCTCGCGCTCTAGTGTCGGGGCGTGAAAGTTCGGCGCCTCGGTCTCTTCGGTGGGACCTTCGACCCACCCCACTTCGGCCACGTCGCGGCCGTGCGTGCGGCGGCATCGACCGGTCGCTACGACGTCATCAAGGTCACCGTCGCCGGCGACCCGTACCAGAAGGGGACCGAGACCCCACTACGACCGGCCGAGCTTCGCCTCGCGATGGCCCGCGCCGCCTTCGACCAGCTCGCCTTGGTCCACGTCTCTGATCGCGAGATTCTCCGTGACGGTCCGTCGTACACCGTGGATACGGTGCGCGAACTCCTGGAGGAGGCGAGCGAGGTGGACCTCATAATCGGCGCCGACCTGGTCGACCAGTTGGACGGCTGGCACGAGGCACAGACGTTGCGATCACTGGTGCGCGTGGGCGTCGTGCCCCGACCCGGCGCGGTGACGATTGTCCCTGATGGCTGGGAGGGTTACGTCATCCCCATGGAACCAGTAGATCTTTCGAGTTCGAGCATCCGTCACGTCGAGCCATCGATGGCCAACCTCAGATTGTTGCTGCCCGAGTCCGTTATTCCCCTCTACCGGGGCGACCCGGGCTAAAGTCATGGCAATGGCAGTTCGACTCTTTGACGCAACCGAACCTCAGTCACCGCGACTGCGTGGTTTGGAGGCGGCGCCGCTGAGACGCAGGGAGTTGCGCCGGTTAAAGCATCGATACGCAATTATCGGCGTGTTGTCGCTCGCCGTTCCCTTCACCGCCGCCCTCATCGCGCTCGGAGTGGCCCACTGAGTGACCTCGTGAACGCCGAGACGACTCGCGGCCCGTATTCGAGTTACGTAGTCGCCCTCATCAACGCCGCCGTCATGGCCGCCGAGGACAAGTTGAGTCGCGACACCGTCGTCCTCGACCTGCGCGAGCTGGTTGACTCCTTCGACGCACTCATTGTCGCCTCCGGTCGAAACGACCGTCAGGTCCGCGCCATCGCCGAGGAGGTTGAGCGACTGGTCGAGCTGGCGCTCGACGTAAAGCCAATCCGCGTGGAAGGCTGGGTGGGCGCCGAGTGGATCGCGCTCGACTACGGCGACGTCATCGTGCACGTCTTCGACGAGGCGGCGCGTGAGTACTACGACCTCGAGCACCTCTGGAACGCGGCGCCGGCCGTCCGCCCCGCGACGATCGCCTAGCCGTTCACAAGTCGTGAGAAATCGGACGGCTCCACGATCAACACTTTCCTGCCGTCGGGCAAGGGTGAGCGCTGAGCGACGCCCGCCACGGTGATCTCGATACCGCGCGCCGCGCCGGCGTCGTGGGCGGTGAGGACTAACTGACCCACGGCCAGTCTCGCCAGGCGTGGCGCCATCGTCGTGAGGGGCGTGGCCAAGTCGATGTAGCCAATATCGCTCTTGATGCTGGCCGACAGCAAGACCATGCTCTTGGGCAGCGCTGAGGTGTAGCCGGCGAACCGTTCAATCCGCGTCGGTCCGTTGATGAGTTGACGCAGTACCGTTGCGAGAACTGGCGGCGCGGGGACGATCCGGCTCAAGGGCGCGAGGTCCCCCGACACGTCGATGATGTAAATGGGCTGCGTGATGAACCGGACCCGGCCGTTGTTCGTACCGGGAATCGTTGGGTTCAATAGACCAAATGCCTTCGGTGGTGCGATCCGTTGGGGGGCGTTGGTAGTGGGCACGAGCGAGCAGCCACTGAGGAGGAGCGCCCCGAGCACCAACCCAGTCAGCCCGCGCACCCGACTCATGAGTTCTCTCCTTCGACGAACGGCAACAATATCTGGAAGCGAGCGCCGCCGTCGGGGCTTGCGCTCACGAAAATCGAACCGCCAAAGGCCTTGACGTGGTCGCGCACGAGCGCGAGACCGAGTCCGGTGCCTCGCGCCATGCCCCGGTCGTGAGCGGCGCGACCGCGAAAGAATCGCTCGAAGACCTGTTCGTGCTCCTCGAGCGCAATACCGGGGCCAGCGTCGTCGACGTTGATCGCCAGTTGGGTGCCCTCGAGAGCGATGCGCACCGCGACAACGCCCCCGGCGTAGCGGTGCGCGTTGTCGATCAAGTTCGTCATCACCCGTTCGAAGCGGCGCCGGTCGACGTTCACGAGTGGGTCACCCACCTCGGGTGCGACCTCGACCATCGGCTCGTCGAGGCTGTGTCGAACCGCCGCCGATCGCACTGATTGGCGCACCAGTTCGATCGCCGAGACCGTCTCCATCACCAGTGGAACGGCGCCGGCGTCACTGCGAGCCATCTCGAGCAGGTCCTCCACGAGTGACTGAAAGATCGACAAGTCGGCGAGTAAAAGGTCGAGGCTCTCCTGGCCGGCTGGCGACAGGTCGTCGCGATGTTGCTGGAGGACTGAGGCCGTGGTCGCGAGCGTCGTGAGGGGCGATCGCAGTTCGTGGCTGACGTCGCTCGCGAAGCGTGCGTCGCGCTCGAGTCGTTGGACGAGTTGGCTCACCATTTGATTAAACGACTCGGTCAACTGCTGGACCTCGCGGTCGGCACGGTTTACGAGCAGCCGGGTCGTCAATGCCCCGTTGGCGATCAGCGCCGCCGCGAACGAGACCTCCTCGAGCGGTCGCACCGTGCGACGCGTCACCCACAGGCCACCACTCATGCCAACCAGCGCCGTCAGCAGCGCCCCGAGTCCGAGGACCAGCAGCAGGTTGTGCAGCGTGCGCTCCAAGGTGTCGAGTTGGAATACCTCGAAGAACTGGGTTTCGACTGCCGGTATCGGCACGCCGACGACGAAGACGATGCGGCCGTTGACGCTACGCGTCTGCTCGGTCGCGCGTCCTTGATTGACGAAGGAGATCGTCTGGGCCGAGACGTCCTTGGTCGCGGCGATACTGCTGCGCGCGAGCCACTGGTGGTGCGTCTGGACGAGAACGTTCGACGCGGTTGCCTTTTGGATCGAGTTCAAGAGGTTGGCTAGTTCCGGGGGCGAGGTGTAGAGCGTGCTGCGCACCAGCGCTGCGTTCACGTAGGACTGACGAAGGTCGGTTTGCTGCTGGTTGGAGATCAGGATGCGTTGCACGCCGAGGTACGTGAGCGAGGCGAAGAGCGAACTGAGCAGGAGGGCACCCAGACCGAAGGTAACGAGTAGTCGAAGTCGCAGACTGCGTTGCCGCACTAGAGGACCAGCTTGTATCCGGTGCCTCGTACCGTCACGAGAAAAAGGGGATTGGCCGGGTCGGGCTCGATCTTCATGCGCAGGCGTCGGATATGCACGTCGACCAGTCGACTGTCGCCGAAGTAGTCGTAGCCCCACACCCGTTCGAGCAGGTCCTCGCGCGAGAGCGCCTTGCCGTTGTTGGAGGCGAGGTCGGTGAGGAGCCGGAACTCGGTCGAGGTGAGGTGCAGTTCGGTGCCGTCGGTGTTACGCACCACGCCCTCGTCGGGGATGACGTGCAGTTCACCGACGTTGAAGGCGCCGACGCTCTTCTCAGGTCGACGTCGGAGGTGCGCTTTCACCCGCGCCAGCAGCACCTCGGGGACGAAGGGCTTGGTCACGTAGTCGTCGGCGCCCGACTCGAGCCCGAGCACGACGTCAGCAGTGTCGTCGCGGGCCGAGACAATCACGATCGGCAGGTCACTAGCGCTGCGCAGCGACAGACAGGTCTCGAAGCCCGACATGCCTGGCAACATGATGTCGACAATCGCGATGTCCGGCGCCATGCGGTTGAAGAGTGCGATGCCCACCTCACCAGTTGGGGCGTCGTCGACGGTGAACCCCTCGCCCTCGAACATAAGTCGGAGGGCACTGCGGATGTGGTCGTCGTCCTCCACGATCAAGATTCGCGACACGTGGTCTCCTTTACAACCTTGGCCAACTCTAGTGAGTCGTGCTGTGGCGCCAGGAGCGTGGTTAGCCTTGTGACGTGTCAACACAGCGCTACGCCGCGCGGGCGACCGAGTCGTGGTTTCGCCGCGAGTACGAGGTGACGCTGCGCGCCAGTGACCGAGCCACGGCGACTCGAAGGGCTTATCTCTCCGACCTCGACGCCTTCAGCCATTGGGCGGCCGAGCGCTCACTCGCGACGCCCGACGAGGTCACGATTCGAGTGCTGCGCGACTACCTCACTTTCATGACCGAACGAGGCGACGAACGGACGTCGATTATCCGGCGACGGGCGTCGCTCCGCGGGTACTTTTCGTGGCTCGTGCAACGGGGCCACCTCGACGAGAGTCCGGCTCAGCGGCTCTCGGCGCCACGGCCCGATCATCGCCTGCCCAAGATCGTTGTGCGCGAGCAGTTGGAGAACCTCCTCGATGAAGACTGGGGCGACGGCGCGTGGGCGACGCTCGACCGTAGCGTCTGCGAGGTCCTCTACGGCGCCGGACTGCGCGTGAGCGAGCTGTGCGGTCTCAATCTTTCGAGTGTGGATTTCACCGAGGGGCTGGTTCGTGTCCTCGGCAAGGGCCGAAAGGAACGAATCGTCCCGCTGCACCGGCGCGGACTGGAGTCCATCCGCTTGTGGATTGACGACGCTCGCGACCAGGTCATGGTCGATGATTCGCCAGCGGAGGCACTGTTCTTCAACCGGCGCGGGCGCCGGCTGGGACCACGCGACGTACGACGGATCCTGGACGGTCGCGTAGCGCGGGGCCACATCCACCCCCACGCGCTTCGTCACACCTACGCGACCCACCTCCTAGAGGGCGGCGCCGACCTGCGCGTCGTGCAGGAACTACTCGGTCATGAGAGCCTCACGACAACGCAAATCTACACCCACGTCTCAAAATCGCGCCTGCAAAAAGTTCACCACGACACGCACCCGCGGGGTTAGATCGCGCGAGCGACTACGATTGTTTGGCTCTCTCAAAGCGGGGGAGTCGTTGATTTATCGCCGTGGTTTCGTACGGTCGCCGTTCGCGGTGCGCCACGGCGATTGAGTAACCGAACGGAAGGAAAAACAACGTGGCACTCGTCACCCTGCAGGAACTCCTTGACTCGGGCGTGCACTTCGGGCATCAGACCCGTCGTTGGAACCCAAAAATGCGTCGATTCATTCTCGGCGAGCGCAACGGGATCTACCTGATTGACCTCAGAAAGACCCTGCTGGGCATCGAAACCAGTTACGCCTATGTCCGTGACCTGGTCGCCGGAGGAGGCGTGATCCTCTTCGTGGGTACCAAAAAGCAGACTCAGGGTCCAATTGAGGACTACGCCAAGGCCTGCGGTATGCCTTTCGTCAACCAGCGTTGGCTCGGTGGCATGCTCACCAACTTCACCACCGTCGCAGGACGCGTGAAGCGAATGGTGGAGCTTCGTTCCATGCAGCGTGCCGGTGACTTTGAGAACATGCCCAAACGCGAGGCTCTTCGTCACAGCCGTGAACTCGAGAAGCTAGATCGTAACTTGAGCGGTATCGCGAGTCTCGACCGCGTACCCGACGCCATCTTTGTGATTGACACGAAGAAGGAGCACATTGCGGTGACCGAAGCTCGCAAACTCGGACTGCCCGTAGTGGCCGTCGTTGACACTAACTGCGACCCCGACGTCATTGACTACGTCATCCCCGGCAACGACGACGCGATCCGCTCTGGTGCTTTGCTGTGCCGTTTGATGGCCGATGCCGTCACCGAAGGCCGCTTCATCCGACAGAACCGTCCGGTCATCGTGCCCAAGTCGGTGTCGGCCCAGCCCGCACCGGTTGCCGCACCCGTCGTCGAAGCCGCACCCGTCACCGAAGCCGCACCCGTCACCGAAGCCGCACCGGTCGCCGCAGCTGAGCCCGCAGCCGAATCCGAAGTCGCACCCGTCGCCGAAGTCGCACCCGTCACTGAAGCCGCACCCGTCGTCGAAGCCGCAGCTGAGCCCGCCACCGAAGCCGCAGCTGAGCCCGCCACCGAATCCGAAGCCACGTCCGACGCAACACCAGCTGGTAACTAAGCCTTAACAGAATTTCACAGAGGAGAACAAGGTGGCTATCACCGCGAAAGACGTACAGACGCTTCGCCAATCAACCGGCGTTGGAATATTGGACGCTAAGAAAGCGCTCGAAGCGGCCGACGGCGACATGGAGGCGGCGACAAAGTTGCTCCGCGTTCAGGGACTCGCTTCGGCGGCGAAACGCGCCGACCGAGAAGCCGGTGAGGGTGCCGTAGCGGTCGTGCGCAACGGCAACGTTGCCGCGATTGTCGAACTGCGCTGCGAGACAGATTTCACTGCCAAGTCCGAAGAGTTTGTGACGCTCGTAGATGAGATCGCGGCGCAGGTCTGCGCTGATGGTGAAAGTGCGACGGCGCAGTTCACCAACCACATCGAGAAGATGCTCACGACGCTGAAGGAGAACATCTCCATCGGTCGTGTCCATCGCATCGTCTCCGATGAGGGTGAGGTCGTCGACACGTACAACCACCAGCAGGCCGGAAGAGGCGTGAACGCAGTCGCCATTGTGGTGAAGGGCGGCTCTGAAGAGCTGGCGCACGAGATTGCGGTTCATATCGCCTTTGCTAAGCCCCTCTACTTGTCGCGCGCAGACGTACCCGAGTCGGAGGTCGCGAAGGAGCGGGCCACGGTGGAGGAGATCTCGCGCAACGAGGGCAAGCCCGAAGCGGCGCTGCCCAAGATTATTGAAGGACGCCTGAACGGCTGGTTTAAGGACCGTGTGCTGTTAGAGCAGAATTACGCCAAGGACGACAAGCAGTCGGTTCAACAAGTCCTCAACGGCGCGACCATCACGGCGTACGCTCAAGTGGTTATCGGGGGATAGGACATCACTGTGCGACGCGTCGTCTTAAAGCTGTCGGGAGAGGCGCTCGCCTCGACCGCGAGCGACGAGACTATCGACGCGTCAATCGTTGACTTCTTAGCTCGCGAAATCGCCAGCGCGATGGAGCGTGGTGGGCTCGAATTGGCCGTCGTGGTCGGTGGCGGCAACATCTGGCGCGGCGCCACGGGTGCCATGGCCGGCATGAACCGGGCCAACTCTGACCTCATGGGCATGCTCGGGACAGTGATCAACGCCCTCGCCCTCCAAGACGCCATTGAGAGTCACGGTCGTCCTACGCGCGTCATGTCCGCGATCGGCATGGACCAGGTCGCCGAGCCCTACATCCGCCGGCGCGCCGTTCGACACCTCGAGAAGGGTCGCGTCGTCATCTTCGCCGCTGGCATGGGCAATCCTTACTTCACGACGGACACGCCCGCGGCACAGCGGGCGGCTGAGATCGAGGCCGAGATTGTCCTTAAGGGGACGCACGGCGGCGTCGACGGCGTCTACAGCGAGGATCCTCGCCTTAATCCGGCGGCCACTAAGTTCGAGGAAGTCTCCTTCGATGAGGTGATCGCGAGGAACCTGCGGGTCATGGACATGACGGCAATCACCTTCTGCAAAGACAATCATCTACCCCTTCGGGTCTTTGACCTGATGGCCGAGGGGAACCTAGGACACGCGCTCGACGGTCGGGCCGTCGGTACGCTGGTGAGGTAATGGAAAACGAACTCGTCGACCTCGTGATGCTTGATACCCGTGAACGCATGGCGAAAGTCATCGAACACTCGAAGGCTGAGTTCGCCACCGTGCGAACTGGTCGCGCGTCACCATCACTCGTCGAGAACATACTCGTCGACTACTACGGCGCCGACACCGCGCTCAAGTCGCTCGCTAACTTCTCTGTGCCCGAGCCGCGACTCCTCGTAGTCTCGCCCTTCGACAAGGGTGCGATGGCGGCAATCGAGAAGGCCATCGCCAACGCCGACCTAGGACTCAACCCCTCCAACGACGGCGTGGTGATCCGCCTTAACTTCCCGTCTCTCACCGAGGAACGTCGAAAGGCGTTCGTAAAAATTGTGAAGGCGAAGGCCGAGGATGGCAAGGTAGCAATTCGCGGTGTTCGCCGTCACGCTCGTCAGGAGTTGGAGAACCTCGAAAAGGAGGGCGGTCTCTCGAGTGACGACATCGAGCACTTAGAGAAGATTCTCGACAAGATGACCCAGGAGGAAGTGGCCGTCGTTGACGAGCTGCTCGCGCACAAGGAGCGGGAACTACTTGAGGTCTGACGACGACGACACCGAGTTCGACCCGACGGGGAAAGTGCCCCTCGTGAGTTCGTCCGATTCCAGAGTGACCATCACGGGCGCTGAGATCGCCGCTGAATCGGCCGATGACACCCTGATGATCGATCCCGCCACACTGCTGCCCCACTGGACCGACGCTCCAACCGGTCAGGTGCCGATCGTTGTCGCGCGCGAAGCAGCCGACCTTGACGATCCCTGGTCCGCGATCCCCGCGCCAGCGTGGCGTGAGGGTGAGGCCGATTGGGTCGCGCACGAGGATCAGTTTGACGCGTCGATCCTGGCCGGAGAGGAGCGTGAGGACACGACTCGTCCCTGGGAGTTCGCCCTGCCCGACGAGAAGATTGTCGACGACGTCCTGACCGAAGCGCCCCGACCGGAACCAGACCGTATTCCACGCACTCGCCGCTCGATCTCCTCCAATCCGCTGGCCGGACGGGCCGTTCGCCAGAGCAACGACAGGAGCTTCTCGCGCGCCACGCTGACCGGCGTGGTGCTCGCTGTCGTCGTCTCGGCCGTGTTCCTCGCGGGCGCTCGGCCGGTCGCCGCGATGGTGCTCGTTGTGCTCGGCCTCGCTGGCGCCGAGGCGTACGCCGGCTTTCGCCAGGTCGGCGCGCACCCGGCGTCGGTGCTCGGTATCGTCGCGATTATCACGCTGGGCGTATCGGTCTACAACAAGGGAACGGTCGCCTTCGGCGCGGTCAGCGTGCTGCTCGTTATGTTCGGCTTCATTTGGTACCTCAATGCCGGCAAATCCGTCGACGTACTCGACGGACTGGGCGCCACCATCTTTGTTTACGCCTGGATCGGGTTCCTCGGCTCGTACGCCATGTTGTTCGTGGCGCCGGGCAACTTCGTCAACGGCCATGGTCTGTCGTACCTCTTTGGCGCGATGATCCTCACCGTGGCCAACGACTCGGGCGCCTTCCTCTTCGGTCGCCGATTCGGCAAGCGCGCGCTCAATAAGGTCCTTTCGCCGAACAAGACGATTGAGGGCGCCCTCGCTGGGACAATCGTGACGTTGTTCACGGGCGTGGCGATCCTGCCGCTCATGAGTGTCTGGGGTCGCAAGGCCGGCCTCGAGGCGGCCGTTGCCCTCTCGGTCGTGGTGCCCCTAGGGGACCTCTTCGAGTCGATGATTAAGCGCACGATTGGCGTGAAGGACCTCGGCCGACTGCTACCCGGGCACGGGGGACTGTTGGACCGGATTGACGGACTGTTGTTCGCGCTGCCGACCATGTACTACCTGACGCACGTTCTCAAGTTGGGCTAACGGTGTCGTCGACACGGCGCAGCGTCGCGCTTCTCGGGGCCACGGGCTCCATCGGCACGCAGACGCTTGACGTGTTGCGTCGAGAGCCCGAACGTTTCGAACTGGTTGCCGTTTCGGGCGCGGAGCACTTGAGCGAGCTCGCGGCCATCGTCGAGGAGTTTCACGTGGCGCGCGTGGGCGTGACCACGCAGAGCCACCGATCGACGTTGCGCGACCTCGTCGGTCCACACGTCGACATCGCCGTCGGTGACGAAGGCCTGTCGTCGCTCGCACGTTGCGCCGACATCATTGTTAACGCCGTCCTCGGATTCGCCGGACTGCCAGTCACGCTGTCGGCCCTGGAGGCGGGAAAGCGTCTGGCACTGGCGAACAAGGAGTCACTCATCGCCGCCGCGCCCCTCGTCGCGGCGGTGCGCTCGACGCCGGGCGCCGCGTTGTTGCCGGTCGACTCCGAGCATTGCGCCATCCATCAGTGCCTCGCGGGCTCGTTAGCCGTAGTTGGCCGCCCCGACGTGCGACGCCTCCTGTTGACGGCGTCGGGTGGACCGTTTCGAGGGTGGACGCTCGAACAGCTGCAACACGCGACGAAGCTTGACGCGCTGAAGCACCCCACGTGGTCAATGGGCTCGAAGATAACGATTGACTCTTCGACCCTCATGAACAAGGGACTCGAGGTCCTTGAGGCGTCGGTGCTCTTTGGCATCGACGTGGATCGAGTCGACGTCGTGGTCCACCCCCAGTCAATCGTCCACTCGATGGTCGAGTACGTCGACGGTTCGGTCCTCGCCCAGCTGTCGCGCCCGGACATGCGTTTGCCAATTGCCTACTGTCTCGGTCTGCCCGATCGGCTCGATCACGCATGGGGCCAGCTCGACTTCACCTCCGCAATGGAGTTGACTTTCGAGGCGCCCGACCGTACGGCCTTTCCAGCGCTCGACTTGGCCTACGACGCGGCGCGCGTCGGTGGCGCGGCGCCGGCGTGGTTGAGTGCCGCCAATGAGGTCGCCGTCGCCGCGTTCCTCGCCGACGAGATCCAGTGGTGCGACATAATCGACGTCGTTCGCCGCGTCATGGACGGGTACGAACCTGACCCGCTCACGTCGCTCGAAGCCCTGATCGAGAGCGACGCGACTGCTCGACGCCGCGCCCACGGTATTCTCGCTAAGTAATCATGGATTCTGCTACCTCAACCCGACGTTCGCTGTTCACGCTCCTCGCCGGCGTGGCGGGCTTAGTCGCCCTCCTCACCTGGTTGGCCGGCTGGGCGCTGCCGCTGGTCATCTTCGCAATCATCTTCCTCGTGATGGGCCACGAATTCGGCCACTTCATCACCGCCAAGCGCTCGGGCATGAAGGTGACTGACTTCTTCGTCGGTTTTGGCCCGGTGCTCTGGTCGACGACAATCGGTGAGACCCGCTACGGCGTGCGCGCCATCCTGGCCGGAGGCTACGTGAAGGTGCCGGGCATGACCTGGACCGATGAGATTGATCCGTCCGAGGAGCATCGGACGTACCGTTCGGCGAGTTATCCGCGCAAGGTGCTCTTCGCCTCGGCCGGTTCACTGATGCACCTCGTTATGGCGTTGATCTTGGCCTTCGCCGCGCTGACGTTCGTTGGGCTCCCGTCGTCGAGCCACGTCGGAGTCGGTGGATTCGCGCACTGGGACGGCCACGCGAAGACCGCGGGCCAGCTGGGCGGCCTTGAGTTAAATGACCGCATCGTGAAGGTCGACGGCACAAGAATCCTGAGTCAACAGCAGTTGCTCACGACCGTGCACCAACTCTCTGGCCAACGCGTGACGTTGGTCGTTGAGCGTCACGGCAGCAACGTGACGCTGCACGCGACGCCGGTCAACGCGCAGAACCTGAAGGTGAACGGCAAGGTCATCGACCAAGGCGCGAAGCCCGAGGGGCTGCTCGGCATCTTGCTCGTCGCGCTCCCGGAGCGGCGCTCGTGGTACTCGGCCGTCCCAAGTTCCTTCCAGCAGGTCGGTTCGTTGATAGCGCAGGCCAGTCACTCGATTGTCCACGTATTCTCGCCGGGGGAGTTTGCGAGTCTCTTCCACCAGGTCGCGTCACCGGCGGCCGCGACGAATTACCACAACCAGCTGACACGCCCCGAGTCGATCGTGGGGGTCGTGCGCATCGCCGTCCAGAGCACGCAAAACGGGCCCGGATCGCTGTTGCTCATCTTGATGGCGGTGAATATCTTCGTCGGGATATTGAACATGCTGCCGATGTTGCCCCTCGACGGCGGCTACGTCGCGATTGCGACCTACGAACGACTGCGCAGCCGGCGCGGGCGGCGCTACCACGCCGACGTCAACAAGCTCGCGCCCTTCGCCTACGCCTTTATGGGCGTGTTGCTGGTCCTCTTCGCCAGCACGCTCTACCTCGATATCACCCACCCGATCGCGAATCCCTTCTAGGTGTGATTGGCGCGGTCGTGCCACACGGCAGAATGGACGGGTGGACGTGACCGCCAGTTCCCTCAGCCCCCGTCGAAAGACTCGCCAGATTGCCGTCGGCAAAGTACTCGTCGGTGGCGACGCCGCCGTATCGGTGCAGTCAATGACGACGACCAAGACGGCCGACGTCGAGGGCACCCTCTCGCAGATCTACGCGCTGGCCGCTGAGGGTGCCGACATCGTGCGCTGCACGTGCAATGAGCAAGCCGCCGCCGAGGGTCTCGCCCAGATCGTCCCGCGCTCACCAGTGCCCATCGTTGCCGACATCCACTTTCACGTCGAGATGGCTCTCGCCGCGCTCGAAGCCGGCGTGCAGGGGTTGCGGCTCAACCCCGGGAACCTGCGAAAGCCCGAGGAGATCAGACTCGTCGCGAGCGAGGCCCGCGACCGAGGCGTACCAATCCGTATCGGCGTCAACGCCGGCAGCCTGCACCCCGACATCTACGAGCGATTCGGGGGGGCCACGCCCGAAGCTCTGGTCGAGTCGGCACGACTGGAACTGGCCTACTTCGAGGAGGTTGGCTTCTCTGACGTGAAGATCTCCGTGAAGGCTTCGTCGGTGTCGACGATGATCGCGGCCTACCGACTGGCGTCGGAGACCTTCGACCACCCGCTGCACCTCGGCGTGACCGAGGCCGGCCCACTACCCGGCGGACTGTTGAAGGGAACCGCCGGTATCGCGACGTTGCTGGCCGAAGGAATCGGCGACACCATTCGCTACTCCTTGACCGCCGACCCGGTGGAGGAGGCGCGCGCCGGGCGCACGCTGCTCGAGGTACTCGGTCTTCGTGAGCGAAAAGGTCTGGACCTCATTGCCTGTCCGAGCTGTGGCCGCGCGGAGGTCGACGTCATCAAAATTGCCAACGAGGCCCAGACCGCGCTCCAAGCGCTCAACCTACCAATCCAGGTTGCCGTCATGGGCTGCGTCGTGAACGGGCCGGGCGAAGCGCGACACGCCGACCTCGGGATCGCCGCCGGTAAGAAACGCGGCCACCTCTTCATTAAGGGTCAGATCGTGCGCGTCGTCAAAGAGGATGAGATGGTCGAAGCGCTGGTCGAAGAGGCGAAAAAGATTGCGGTCGAAGGGGTCGAGGCGCGCCTCGCCGCGCGCGACCACTCGGCCGAAGCGGAGGCCGCCGCCGACCGGGCGCTCTTGCTCGATGACCGCGGCGCCGACGTGAACAACGCCTCCGCACGCATTGCCAAGATACGCCGACGCACCGAGGGCTGACAGGACCCTTCGCTAGGATTGCGCAACGAATCAGAGGAGAGTCGTGGCATCGCAGAGCGTTCTGACCCCCCGGGGCGAAGATTTCCCACGTTGGTACCAGGACGTGGTCGCCAAAGCCGAGATGGCCGAGAACGGTCCGGTGCGCGGCACGATGGTGATTCGCCCCTACGGCTACGCCATCTGGGAGCGGATGCAGTCCGAGATGGACGCGCGCATCAAGGTCGCGGGGGCCCAGAACGCCTACTTCCCGCTGTTTATCCCCGAGAGTTACTTCAAACGCGAGGCCGAGCACGTTGAGGGGTTCAGCCCCGAGCTGGCGATCGTCACCTTCGCGGGCGGCGAAGAGCTCGTTGAACCGGTCGTCGTGCGCCCAACCTCTGAGACCGTGATCGGTGAGTTCATGGCGAAGTGGATCCAGAGTTACCGCGACCTGCCGCTCCTGCTCAATCAGTGGGCCAACGTCGTGCGCTGGGAGTTGCGGCCCCGACTGTTCCTGCGCTCTTCGGAGTTCCTCTGGCAAGAGGGCCACACCGCCCATGCCACCAGCGAGGACGCCAACGCGTACGCAATGAAGATCCACCTCGAGGTCTACAACGACTTTTTGGAGACGGTGATGGCGGCGCCGACGTACCTAGGCATCAAGCCGGCGAGCGAACGCTTCGCCGGCGCCATCAACTCGATCACCGCCGAGGGCATGATGGGCGACGGCAAGGCGTTGCAGATGGCGACAACCCACGAACTGGGTCAAAATTTCGCGCGGGCCTTCGACATCTTCTTCCAGAGCGAGCACGGTCAGGCAGAACTTTGCCACACTACGTCCTGGGGTGCGTCGACGCGCCTCGTGGGTGGGCTGATCATGCTTCACGGGGACGACAATGGCCTCGTCGTGCCGCCGCGGCTCGCACCAATTCAGGTGGTGGTCATTGCGGTGCGCGACGAACCCGAGGTCAACGAGGCGTGCGAGAGGGTCGCCCAGAATCTGAAGGCGCTCGGTGTGCGGGTGCAGGTCGATCGGGGCCGGGGCAGCTTCGGAAGACGACTCACCGACTGGGAGATCAAGGGCGTGCCGCTGCGGATCGAAGTCGGGCCACGCGACCTGGCTCAAGGTCTCGTCACGTTGGTGCGCCGCGACAACGCGCAGAAAGTGACAATCGCCCTCGACGAAGCGTCGCGCTCGGTTGCGTCACTCCTCGAGGCAATGCAGGAGGATCTGTTCCAAGGCGCACAGCGTCGTCTACACGACGCCACGCACGACGTGGGGAGCATCGAGGAGGCCTTGGAGGCCGCCGAGACGGGTTTCGCCCGCCTCGACTGGTCCAAGGTCGGCGAGGTCGGCGAGGCGCGGTTGAAGAGCCAGGCCGTTACGGTGCGCTGTCTGCAGCGAAAGGACGGTTCAATGCCGACCACTGACACCGAGGACGACCTCGACTGCATCGTCGCCAAGTCGTACTGAAGGTTGAGGCGCTACGCCTCAATTTTCGGTCAATTCCGGACCCCCGGAGGACAGTTCGCGATTGTCATCAGGGGTGAGAAATGCTACGATTACTACCCACAGTCCGTAAAGGACGTTTGGACTCGTTTAAGCGCGGGCCTCGGGCCCGCGCTTTTTCTTTCTCTGAACGTCCTACACGACACAGAGAGGAGCAATATGGATCTGGAGACACCGTTGCGCTCGCTGCTCTTTGATCTCGGACTGGACCTCTATGACCTCGAGATGGTCAAGGGGACACTCAACGTCGTACTCACTAAGCAAGGTGGCGTCGATCTCGAGGCCCTCACCAAGGCCAATCGCGCGATTTCAGAGTGGCTGGACGTCCACGATCCAATAGCGGGACGATTCACGCTCGACGTCTCGAGCCCGGGCCTCGAACGCCGTCTTCGCACCCCGACTCACTTCATCTCAACGCTCGGCGAGGTCGTGACGTTGCGCGAACTTCGTAGCGGTGAGCCAACTCGCCGCCTCGAGGGAACGGTCCTGGCGGCCGACGAGACGAGTGTCACGCTCAACGACGCCGAGCACGGTCGAGTGACGGTGGCGATCGAGTCGATTGATCGCGCCCGAACGGTTTTCACGTGGGGTGCCGAGGCCAAGCCTTCGCCCTCACGTTCTAAGCCCACTTCATCCACGAGCAAGGAAGGTTAGATATGGCGAACTTCGAATTCCTGGAAGCTCTGGGACAGATTGCCCGTGATCAGAACATCGACGAGGGAGAGCTACTCATCGCACTGGCGAACGCCCTGCTCGCCGCCTACAAGCGCCGTCCCGACTCGGCCGAGGACGCCGAAGTGGAGATCAATCCCGAGACCGGCGAGATCAAGGTGTGGGGTCTCGAACTCGACCTTGAGGGCAACGTCACGCGCGAGTGGGACGCGACGCCAGAGGACTTCGGCCGCATCGCCGCCCAGACGGCGAAGCAGGTCCTAATGCAACTGATCCGCGACATCCAACGTCGCCAGATGTACGAGGAGTTCGCTAACCGCGAAGGCGACATCGTATCGGGCACCGTCCAACAGAACGACAATCGTTACACGTTGCTCGACCTCGGGCGGGTCGAGGCACTGCTGCCCCAGGCCGAACAGATTGCCTTCGAGCGCTACGAGCACGGCGCGCGCATCAAGGTGTACATCGTCGAAGTTCGAAAGACCAACAAGGGCCCGCAGATTGTCGTTAGTCGCACGCACCCGGCGCTCGTCGCCAAGCTGTTCGAGATCGAGGTCCCCGAGATCGCCAACGGCATCGTCGAGATCAAGGCGTTGGCCCGTGAACCGGGTCACCGCAGCAAGATCGCCGTGGCGTCCAATGACCACATGGTCGACCCGGTCGGCGCCTGCGTCGGCGCGCGGGGCAGCCGCGTTCGCAACATCACGAATGAACTGCGCAGCGAGCGCATCGATGTCGTGCCCTACAGCGACGACCCAATCGAGTTCATCCAGTCGGCCCTGCAGCCGGCGCGGGTGCGTGAAGTCCGTCTCGACGAGGTTGAGGGGATTGCTACGGTCATCGTGCACGACCAGCAGCTCTCGCTCGCCATTGGCAAGGAGGGGCAAAATGCCCGCCTCGCCGCGCGACTGACCGGTTGGCGAATCGACATCCGTTCGGAGAACGAGGGACTCGAAGAAGTGGTCGTCGAGGAGGTCTGGACCGACGGTGAAGTCGTGGTCGACGACATCGTCACTTCTGTCGCCGATGCGGACGGTGCGCTGGCCGTGGCCGACGAGGTCATCACCGACGGCGACGGCGACGCGCAAGAGATCGTGGTCGTTGAAGTGATCGAGGAAGCCAAAGCGGCGCAAATGACCAAGGAGATCGTGGGGGACGAGGCATAGCACCGGTGCGTACGTGTGTCGTCTGTCAAACGAGACGCGACGACACGGGGATGGTCCGTGCCGGACGGAACGCGGATGGTTCGTGGTACCTCGGACGCGGGACCGGTCGTGGAATCTGGTGGTGTCGAGGTCTGGCCTGTGGGCCGGAATTACGGGCGAGGCACGTCGCTCGGGCGCTGCGCGCGGGCGTAAGCGAACTCGACGTGGAGCCCCTGCGAGGCCGAGCAGTCGGTGGCGGTCTCGAATAACGGTGGTTGTGGAAGAATAGATAACTGTGTTCACGGTGAGCACGAGAAGCAAGGGAATGTTTTGGCCCAGAAGAAAATCCGAGTGCACGAGCTCTCCAAGGAACTCGGTCTCACGAGCAAGGAGTTGCTCACACTCGCTCAGAAACTAGGTATCGGTGCTTCGAGCCCTTCGGCCTCGATTGAAGACGCCCAGGCCGACCGCATACGCCGGCGCGCCGACTCTGACGGGCTGCGCCGTGACGTCGCACCGGCCGAGGCCTTGAAGGCCACCAAGGCCACCAAGGCCACCAAGGCCACCAAGGCCGCCAACCCCACCGAACCCGCGTTGGCCGCTCCAATCAAGGAGGTTGACGTCGCTGCGCCACCCGCGCTGCGCGTAAGCCGCGTCACCACGCCAGCGCCCTCACCCGCGGAGCCTGCACTCGTTGACGCGCCGTCAACTTCCGTTGCCGACCCGGCCGCCGTGGCCGCGCCCAAAAACGTTCGCAGTAGCGTCGCGCCCCCCAAGCCCGCGCCGACGCGCATTGTGTCACCCGACGGACCTACGACGATCCGTCCAACCCAGCGTTCCGCCTCCGGCGAGGCCGGCGAGGGTGGCGCTGCGTCTACTCGTCCGCCGCTCAGTTCAACCGGCCGACCAATCCCGCCACCGCCCGGTCGCCCGCTCAGCGCGACTGGCCGACCGATCCCGCCACCCCCGGGCGCGCGCCGTCCAATCCCCGGCGCAAGTCCGCGTCCGACTGGACCCGGTGGTCCCCGGCCGATGGGTGCTCGCACCAATGTCGGCGCCCCACGCACCGGTGGACCGACCTCGCGCCCGGGAGGCACCGGCGGAGGCTTCGCTGGTTCACGCCCGGGCAGCACGACTGGCGCCCCCGGAGGCCCCAACCGGGGTGGCCCGCCGAGTCGCGGTAGTGGTGGCCCTCGCGGATCGCAGCGAAAGGCCACGCGTCGGCGACGGCGTAACGTCGAAGAGCTCGAGCCGACGCAGATGACCACGTGGCAGCCGAGCAGTCTGCCGGTGCCCGAGGGTGAAGTAATCATCGAGCGCGGCTCGACGGCGAAGGATGTTGGACCCAAGCTCAACCGCAGCGCGGCCGACATTATGCGCTTCCTCTTCTTGCAGGGTGAGATCGTCACGGCCGTGCAGAGCCTGAGCGACGACATGATCGAGCTCTACGCCGCCGAAGTCGGAGCCGTGGTGCACCTCGTTGACCCAGGTGAGCAGCAGGAGGCCGCGCTGCTGGCCAAGTTCTTCGAGGAGGACGATCAAGACGACGTCATCCCCGCGGCACCGCGTCCGCCCGTGGTGACCGTGATGGGCCACGTCGACCACGGCAAGACCCTGTTACTCGACAAGATTCGAAAGACCGACGTCGTCGCCGGCGAGGCCGGTGGTATCACCCAGCACATTGGCGCGTACAAGGTGATGTGGCAGGGCAAGTCGATTGCCTTCATCGATACACCGGGCCACGAGGCGTTCACCGCGATGCGTGCGCGTGGCGCCAAAGTGACTGACATCATCATCCTCGTAGTCGCGGCCGACGATGGCGTCATGCCCCAGACAATCGAGGCGATCAATCACGCCAAGGCCGCCGACGTGCCACTCATCGTGGCCGTCAACAAAATGGACAAGGCCGACGCCAACCCCGACCGCGTGCTCCAACAGCTCAGCGAGCATGGTCTCGTCCCCGAGAAGTGGGGCGGCGACACGATCTGCGTCGAGATATCGGCACTTCAGGGCGCCGGCATCGACGATCTCCTAGAGCAGGTGCTCCTCGTCGCGGAGTTGGCCGAGCTAATCGCTCGACCGACCGGTCGTGCCGTAGGCACCGTGCTCGAGGCGAACCTTGAGGTCGGACGAGGTCCGGTCGCCACCGTCATGGTCCAAAAGGGACTACTGGCGGTAGGTGACCCCGTCGTCGCCGGCGCCGCCTACGGCAAGGTAAAGGCGCTCATCAACGACCAGGGCAAGCAGATCAAGTCGGCCGGCCCGTCGACGCCGGTGCAGATCCTCGGCTTCAGCGAGCCACCCTTCGCCGGTGACGAGATGCGAGTCGCGCACGACCTCGCCCACGCGCGTTCGCTGGCCGAGGCCCGCGCCCAGCGCGCGCGACTGATCGGTCACCAGCCGGTCGCGTCGACCAGTGGGGCGCGTCTGGAGGACCTCTTCGAGCAGATCCAGCGCGGCGAGACGGCGACGCTCAACATCGTGTTGAAGGCCGACGTGCAGGGTTCGTTGGAGGCTTGCACCGAGTCACTACGAAAGCTCGAGCGCGAAGACGTGAAGCTCGTCATCGTGCATCGCGGCGTCGGTGGCATCACCGAGAACGACGTGCAGTTGGCCAAGGCGAGTAACGCCACAATCATCGGGTTTAACGTTCGACCAGACAAGCGCAGCCGCGACCTGAGTGAGAGTGAAGCTGTCCAGATCCGAACCTACGAGATTATCTACAAGCTGATCGAGGAGATCGAGGCCGCGATGCTCGGACTTCTCTCACCGGTCTTCGAAGAGATCGTCACCGGTGAAGCCGAGGTGCGCGAGGTCTTCCGCGTTCCCAAGATCGGTGCAATCGCCGGGTGCTTCGTGCGCGACGGTGTCATCACGCGCGGATCCAAGGTTCGATTCTTGCGCGAGGGAACAATCATCTGGAAGGGCTCGGTCACGTCGCTTCGTCGATTCAAGGACGACGCGCGCGAGGTGCAGTCTGGCTTCGAGTGCGGTATCGGCCTCTCCGACTACCAGGACCTCAAGTCCGGCGACATTATCGAAACCTTCGAAGAGCGCGAGATCCCAAGAACGGCCTAACGCATGGCCCGCTCCTCCGGTAGTCATCATCCCTACCCGCGCTCGGCGCGGGTCAATCAGATTCTGCGTGAGGTGATCTCGGACGAACTGACGCGTATCTCGGACATCGATGACCGGATCGGAATTCTCACCGTCACGGGCGTCGAGACGACCCAGGACCTGCGTCAGGCGTTGGTGTTCTTCGACTCGCTGAACCCCGAGGCGCAGGTCGCACTCGAGGAGCGTCGGGCCCAGATCCAGTCGGCCGTCAACGTACAGACACGATTTAAGCGCACGCCCAAGCTCACGTTTAAGGCCGACCCGGCCGTGGCCAGCGGCGAGGCGGTCGAGAAAATTATCCGCCGCTACAACCATGACGACGACTAGCGGCCTGCTGCTGGTCGACAAGCCACGCGCACTGACGAGCCACGACGTGGTTGCCGCGGTGCGAAAGACCCTGCACGAGAAGAAGGTCGGTCACGCCGGCACGCTCGACCCGATGGCGACCGGCCTCCTCGTCCTCGCCGTCGGCCCCTCGACGCGGCTGCTGCGATTCGCCCAGTCCGAGGTCAAGCGTTACACCGGCGCCGTCAAGTTCGGCGTCGCCACCGATTCACACGACGCGGACGGCGCGCCGATTGCGGAGGGGCCGATCCCGACGATATCGAGCGTGGAGATGAACGCTGTCGCCCTGTCCATGACCGGTGCCCAACGTCAGACGCCGCCGATGGTCTCGGCCCTGAAGGTCGCCGGTAAGCGACTGCACGAATTGGCCCGTCAGGGCGTCGAGGTCGAACGGGCCCCTCGTGACATCACCGTGCGCCAATTCACGCTCGAGGCAACCGGCGACGGCGACGTCTGGACCTTCGACGTTGAGAGCTCGGTCGGCACGTACGTGCGCGTGTTGCTCAGCGACCTCGCGCTGCGCCTCGGCACCGTTGGTCACCTGGTCGCGCTGCGCCGCGTCGCGAGTGGTGCGCACCGCGTGCAGGACGCCGTGACGCTTGAGCAGTTGACGGCGTTGGTCGGCGAGGGGCGTGCGGTGCTACGGCCGCCGCTCGACTTTGTTACATCGCTGGAGCGCATCGAACTCACGGTCGACGATGAACGAAAAGTTCGCATGGGCCAGCGCCTCAGCACGTCCGCCACGTTTAAGGACTCGGAGATCGCCGCGCTGACGAGTTCGGGCGATCTCATCGGCGTACTTCGACGTCGCGGCGAGACGTGGCAGCCCCAGCTCGTGTTGCCGCCAACGATCGCTCAGGCGCGCGGGTAGGTTGCTGGCATGATCGTTCTGCGCGATGAAGACGCGACGCTCGAGGGCCCAACGGCCGTGGCAATCGGCGTCTTCGACGGTTTGCACCTCGGGCACCAGAAGGTCATTTTGTCGCTTCGAGAGTTGGCCGAACGACACCTCGCCGCGGCGACGGTACTCACCTTCGATCCCCACCCGGCCACGGTTCTCGCACCTGACCGCGCACCGTTGCTGCTCGAAACTCTCGAGCAACGACTCGAGGGACTGGCGTTGCTCGGCGTCGACCGAGTGAGGATTCTCACCTTTAATCAGGCGTTGGCGCACGAGTCGGCGAACGCGTTCATCGAGCGCGTCCTGGTGAATGAGCTGCACGTCGTGGACGTCGTTGTCGGTCGCGATTTTCGTTTCGGGCACGAGCGCCGCGGCGACGTCGCTCTGCTCGAGTCCGCGGGCGAACGCTACGGCTTCGAGGTTCATCCGTCGCCAATTCACGGCACGCCAACGCGTTGGAGCTCGACGAACGTTCGAGAGGCTCTTAACGCAGGTGACGTCGAGCGGGCGGCGGCGACGCTCGGTCGGGCCTTCGCGCTGCGGGGCACTGTTGGTCACGGTGACGGCCGAGGCAGAGAGCTCGGCTACGCGACCGCCAATCTGGTCTTGAACGCGGACCAGCAGAGTCCCGCGATCGCGATCTACGCCGGCGCCGCGCGCGGACCCGATCGGATCTGGCGGCCGGCTGCGATCTCGGTGGGCACCCGTCCCCAGTTCTACGAGCACGGCCCGCTCCTCGTTGAGGTCCACGTCATTAACTACAGCGGTGATCTCTACGACCAACACCTCGACGTCGCGTTCCTGCAACGCCTGCGCGGTGAGTCGTCCTTCAATGACGTGGCGGCCTTGGTCGCGCAGATTGGTTGCGACGTCGATGAAACAGTTGAGATTTTCAAGAAATTCTCGCCCGAGTCCTCAGCGCTGCTAGAATAGGTGTTCGGTCAGCGACGCTGATCATGTGGGTCGTCACGTAGGCGATTCGCAACGGGACATCCGACTCATAAGGCACACAACGTTATGGCTGAGAAGCAACAGATCATCAAGGACTATCAGGCGCACGCCACGGACACGGGTTCACCCGAGGTCCAAGTGGCACTCCTCACGGACCGGATCTCGCACCTCACCGAGCACCTCAAGGTTCACAAGGGCGATCATCACACGCGCCGTGGACTCATGAAGCTCATTGGCCAACGTCGCCGTCTGCTCGATTACGTGCAGAACGGCAATGTCGAGCGCTACCGCGCTTTGATCGGCCGTCTCGGCATTCGTCGCTAACCGAGATGCCCGTCGACGCCGTCGACGAGCTCAACATATCCGAAGCCTCGGAGGCCAGTGGAGAACAGTCGCGACTACGCGAAGGTTGCCCACTGGGATCCGGGCGGAGTGTTGCTAACCAAATAGGAGCAATTCCATGACTGACGCGATTCGCGTAAGTAGCCCGATAACGGGCACCGACAAGACCTTGAGTTTCGAGGCGGGCCATCTGGCCCAACTAGCCGACGGAGCCATCGTGGCCCGCCTCGGCGACACCATGCTGATCGCGACTGTCGCGGCGGCCAAATCCGTGCGCGAGGGGATTGACTTCTTCCCGCTCACGGTCGACATCGAAGAGCGGGCGTACGCCGCGGGCAAGATCCCCGGTGCCTTCTTTCGTCGTGAAGGTAAGCCCTCGGACCAGGCGGTCCTTACCTGTCGCCTGATCGACCGACCGCTTCGCCCCTCGTTCCCGAAGGGCTTTCGCAATGAGGTTCAGGTTGTCGGCACGATCTTCAGTGCCGACCAGGAGAACCCGTACGACGTGCTCGCCATCAACGCCGCCTCGGCCGCGTTGATGATCTCGGGCATCCCCTTTGAGGGGCCGATCGGCGCCGTGCGCATGGCTTACACCACCGACGGTGAGTGGGCGCCGCACCCGACGTACCAAGAAGGCGACGCCGCGACCTTCGAGTTGGTCGTGGCCGGTCGTGCACTGAGCGACGACACCGACACCGACATCGCCATCATGATGGTGGAGGCCGGTGGCACTGAGGGGTCGTTCGAGAAGTACGCCGACGGCGCGCCCAAGGTCAGTGAGGATGTCCTGTCTGCCGGCCTCGAGGCCTCGAAGCTGTGGATTCGCGAGTCAATCAACCTGCAACGCGAGATGGTGAAGAACTTCGTCGCCGCGCGTGGCCCGATCAAGGCCATGGCCTACGAGACAGTCTCGGACTTCCAAGACGACGTCTACACGAGCGTGGAGGCCATGGGCGCCACATCACTGACGGAGGCGAACAAGCTGACGACCAAGACCGCGCGTAACGAGGCGCTTGACGTCGCGACCTCGTCAATCATCGAGCATTTGAAGGACGAGTTCCCGAACCGCCTCGGCGAGATCAAGGCGGCTGTCAAGGCGGCCACCAAGAACATCGTTCGCCGGCGCATTGTCGAAGAGGGCGTTCGCATTGACGGACGCGGTGTCACCGACATCCGTCCGCTCTCCGCCGAGATTGACCTCTTCCCGATGACGCACGGCTCGGCGCTTTTCCAACGAGGTGAGACCCAGGTCGTCAACGTGACGACGCTCGGCATGCCCCGTATGCGCCAGCAGCTCGACACGATCGGACCCGACGAGTGGCGCCGATACATGCACCACTACAACTTCCCGCCCTACTCGGTCGGTGAGACTGGTCGCGTGGGCATGCCCAAGCGCCGCGAAGTCGGCCACGGCATGTTGGCCGAGCGCGCGCTGATCCCCGTCCTGCCGAGCCAGGAGGAGTTCGCGTACACGCTGCGCGTCGTTTCAGACGTCATGCAGTCCAATGGGTCGACGTCAATGGCGTCGGTCTGTGGTTCGACACTGTCGCTGATGGCGGCCGGTGTGCCGATCAAGGCGCCCGTCGCAGGCATCGCAATGGGGCTCGTCTACGAGGGGGGAACCTACGTGACGCTCACCGACATCCTCGGAGCCGAGGACGCGTTCGGCGACATGGACTTCAAGGTCGCCGGTACCGCTGACGCGGTGACGGCGTTGCAGCTCGACACGAAGATCGATGGTCTCCCGGCCGATGTCCTCTCGAAGGCGCTGCACCAGGCCAAGGAGGCGCGTCTCGCGATTCTCACCGTCTTGACCAACACCATCGGCGAACCGCGTAGTCAGGTCGCCGAGGTGGCGCCAAAGATTGTCTCCATCGAGATCCCGATCGACAAGATTGGTGAGGTCATCGGACCCAAGGGCAAGGTCATCAACACCCTTCAGCAAGAGACCGGCGCGGACATCGCCGTTGACGACGACGGTGTCGTCGGCACGGTCACCATCGGTGCCAAGGACGGCCGAGCCGTTGAAGAGGCCCGTCGTCGCATCGAGATGATCCTCGATCCGCCCACGCCAGAGGTCGGTGCGACCTACCAGGGCCGCGTCGTGAATCTCGCCAAGTTCGGCGCGTTCGTGAGCATCATGCCAGGGCGCGACGGCCTCTTGCACATCTCCAAAATGGCGCCGCTCAATGACGGAAAGCGTATTGGCCAGGTTGAGGACGTCCTCGAACTCGGTCAGGCAATCGAAGTCAAGGTCGACGACATTGACCCTCAGGGCAAGGTCTCGCTGTCACTGGCCGGCGAGTTCGCCGACGCGGCTGACGCTGCGCCGCGTGCGCCACGTCCCCCCCGTGAGGGTGGCGAGCGTGACCGTGACCGTGGTCCGCGTGGGCGCGCACCGCGTGACAGCGCGCCGCGCGACAGTGAATCGCCATCGCGTCCACCGGCCGCCTCGTCGTTCGAGGCCGCCTTCGAGGCCGAACTGGCCGGCGAGATTGGCGACCTCGGCCCCGGCGGTCCGACCTTCTCCGACGGTGAAGGTGGTGGGCGTCGTAGTCCGCGACCGCGTCGCCGATAACTCCTGCACGCCCGTGCTGCACGGTCCTCGCGACCGTGCAGCACGGGCCTCATCGTTTTTCGTAGCGTAGAACCAATGAGTCTCGTTTCTCCCTCGCACGAGACGCCGTGGTGGCGACCGCTGCGTACCCGTGACCGCCGGGCGCTGTGGTCGCTGCTGGCGGTGCCGACGCTCCTGTTTGTCGTACCGGCACTGTTCGGTCATCCGGCAATTGTCGGTGACAACCTGATTCAAAACTTCCCGCTGCGCGTCCTTGCCGGCCGTCAGATCCTGAGCGGTCACTTGCCGCTCCTCAATCCGTACGCCAACTCGGGCACCCCGCTACTTGGGGGGCTCAACGCCGGCGCGCTCTATCCGCTCACGATGATTTTCGCGGTGCTACCCGCGATCGCGGCGTGGCTCATCAATCTCATCTGTGTCTTCCTCGTCGCGTCGAGCGGCCTCTTCGCCCTCCTACGGTGGCACGGCGTGCGTACGCTCTCAGCCCTCGCCGCGGCACTGAGCTTCGCGTACTCGGGCGCCATGGGCGGCCAGCTGGTGCACCTCGGTGTCGTGCAGGGCTTCTCCTTCATCCCCTGGACCGTGTTGATCCTCGTGTCGCTCTCTCGTCGCCTCGCGCTCATCGACGCCGGTGAACGCTGGCTCTGCTACGCGCGCGTCTGCCTGCCCTGGGCTCTCGGATACGGCTTCATCTGGGCGATGACCTTTCTCACCGGTGAGCCACGCGCCATTGCCGACCTTGAACTCTTGACTTTGATTGTCGCGCCGGCGGTACTGGTACTACGCTCCTCCTACTCAATGGGTACCCTGCGCGCGCGCGTCGCCTACGTGATCGCAGTGGCAGTCGGTCTCACCTGGGGGATCACAATTGGCCTCGTGCAGCTGTTGCCGGGCTGGTCGTTCATTGACTCCTCGGAGCGCTCGGTAGTGACGTACCATTTCTTTGGCACCGGTTCGCTGGCCGTGCGATGGACGTCGCTGCTCCTCGTGCCCGACATCTTTGGGGGCAACGGTGCGCTCGGCCAGCCCAGCTACTTCGCGAACTACAACCTGCCCGAGGTGACCGGCTACGCCGGCGTCCTCGCGCTGATGGCGTTCTTCGCCTTTCTCACTCGGGTGACCCGACGGGGCTGGATGGGCCGCGAACGCGACTACGTGCTCTACGTGGTCATTGGGGTCGTTGGTCTGTTCGCGACGTGGGGCGCGTACACACCAATGGGCCACCTCTTCCGCGCAATCCCGCTCTTTGGTAGCACGCGCCTGCAGAGTCGTAACGTCGTCCTCGTCGACTTCGCGCTCGCCGTCGTGCTCGGCTGGTGGTTCAACAGTCTGGAATCGCGGCGCACCGACGAGGCCGGTTTGGAGGGTGGCGCGAAGTGGGTCACCGTGGCACCGGCGCTGGCGATTGTTGCGTTCTCGACGGGACTGCTCGTCTGGGGACCCACATTCCTCGCCTACCTCGGCGTCCTTCGCGGGCAACTCCACCTGGCCACGGACGAGCGCCTCTCCTACGGCGCCCATCTCGTCATCGCCCTCACTGCGGTGATCACGGTGCTTTACTGGCGCCACTCGACACGCCTACTGCGCACGTTGTTCACTGTCTTGACGCTCGACGTCATTGTCTTCGTCGGACTCTCCACTACAGCGACCTTCGGCCAGTTCGCCGCGACGATGCCCTCGCGCGCCTACGCGGTGGCGATCCTCGGGGACAGCGGCCGCTTCGCCCTGGTCGACAACGGCGGGTCCCACCAGCGGGCCTATGAGGCGTTGGGGGTGCCTAACATGAACGTGTTTACGGGATTGGCGAGCGTCCAGGGCTACGGATCGCTCATCTCGAGGACCTACGACAACTTGACTGGCACTCACTCCCAATCGACGATTTATCCCTGTCGCCTCGCCGCCGGAACGTTTGGGCAACTGCGTCTCAACACAGTCGCCATCTCTTCGGCGCTGCTTTCGCGAGACGTACGACTTCATTCGCCCCCCACGGCGAACTGTCGCACGCCCAGACCCTCGCACGAGGTGGTGCGCTACTTCGGGCGCGAGATGGCGGTGAAATCCATCACACTGACTGGCCCAGGTGCGCGGGTGCTGTCGCACGGCTCGATGGAGATCGAACTATTCGACGGGCACGGCCACTTGCTCACTCCCGTGACATCCGTGCCCGACGCCAACCAGACGACGGTTGCGTTCAACTTCAACACGTCGCGCGCCGCGGGATTCGAAATTCGCTCGACGCAGAACGTCACTTTGCTCCACGTCGTAGTCGCGCCCGTCGACAGGTCGTTACCGACCATGAGCCTCGACACGCAGTTCCAGGAGGCGATTGATTCGTTGCAGTGGCGTCTAAAGACCGTCATCGGTACCTTCGCTGTCTTTCGCGTCAACCACCTGATGGCGGCCAACTCGCTGGTCGGGGCCAGCGGTGACAGTCGGGTGACCCACGTGCGTAACGCGTCGTGGGGCGACTCCTGGGTGAGCGTGCACGCGAGTGCGCCCGTAGTGCTGAAACGAAGCGACGCTTACTTGCTCGGTTGGCGAGCGGACGCCCTCAACGTTCGTACGCGAAAGAGCATCGCCGTGGCGGTCACGCGCAATGGATTAATCCAGCAGGTGACGGTGCCCGCCGGCGATTGGATCGTGCACTTCCACTACGACGCGCCCTACATTGAATTTGGCGTTGGCGCCTCCTTCATCGGTACCGTCGTCATGATCGGCACGGTCGCGTTCTTATGGGTCGAGGACCGGCGAAAGACGAAAGGTAGAGTTCGTTCGTGAAATCTCTCGTGATTGTTGGCGGTGCTGGGCGAATGGGTCAGACCCTAGCTGAGGGACTCGGCCAACTCGGTCGTTTCCACATCGTCGCTCTGGTTGACGTTGTCGAGCCGCGCGAGCTCTTTGGCGCCACGTACGCCGCGTCGCTCGAGGACGTCAACAGTTCGTCCATTGACGTCGTAATCGACTTCTCGGCTCCCGATAGTGTCGTCGCCTCGGCCACGTGGTGCGCAACGCACGGGGTCGCCCTCGTCATTGGCACGACCGGACTTAGTGATGATCAGCGTCGAAGTGTCGTCGCGTCGGCCACGAAGGTTGGCGTCGTGATGGCCCCCAACTTCTCTATTGGTGCGGTCCTTTCCGAAAAGTTCGCGGCGCTCGCCGCACCGTTTTTTGACAGCGTGGAGATAATTGAACTGCACCACGAGCGAAAGATGGACGCGCCATCGGGCACGTCGTTGGCCGCCGCAGCGGCCATCCAACGCGCGCGCGAGGGCGCCGCGATGTCACCCATCGTCGACCCGACCGTGCGACACACGGTTGCTGGCGCGCGAGGCGCCAAGACCGATGGTGGCATCAAAGTCCATTCGATTCGCCTGCCCGGTCTCGTTGCGCACCAGGAGATCCTTTTTGGTGGCCCGGGGGAGGGGTTGACCATTCGCCACGACTCGTTTGATCGCGTGAGCTACGTCGCTGGTGTTGCCATCGCGGCCGACGCGATCGACGCAACGGCTCGCTTCGTCGACGGACTCAGTGCTTTGATTGACTAACGCCGTAGTGAGTGACGTGCCGTCACACGCTGGGCTCGCCTCGCGAATTGGTGACCGCATCACTGGGCGAGCAAGGTCTTGTAGCGCGGCTCCTCGACACCGAAATCACGCTGTTGTGGTGTGGTCAAAATGTCGCTCGGGTTGGCCCCGAGATAATTTTGCGTCGCTCATGCAGTCCGGCGGGCCCATCGTCATTATTGGGGGAGGACGCGGGGTGTGCAACTTGTAGGAGCAACGAGGTGGCGGTGGCTCAACCTGGTGGACTCGCGTGCCCTCCTTCGTGCGCCGCCACCCATCATCGTGCGCTCGCCCGCCGCGCGCGTCGCAGTGGGGCCACCAGCGCGACGGCTTGCACTCTCGAGGGGTGGCGTCGGTGTCTGGGTTGTGCTTGCAGTGGGGCTCGGTCTAGGGCGACGTGCTCTTCTTCTCAAAACCTCAGCAACTCGTTCCCCAACAGATCCTCCAACGGTGCTCGTCCGTGGACTGGTTGTGGGCCGTGTGGCTGGTGCCCCTCGGCACGCTCGGCACGCTCGTCGTGGGCGTGCTCGCGACGGTATTGCGCGTGACGTTTCTTCCCAGTGGGCTGAGTGCGTGCCCTACGACACCCGTGCTTTACGTTCTCCACGAACGTGACGTGTGGAACTCCGCTCGTTGAATCCGCCCGCTGCGCTCAGAGATGAATAACTTTGCAATCCAGTGTCGTTCGCCGGCTGGTAACTTCGAACTATGACCACACCTCGTTTTGGTCGGGTGCTCACCGCCATGGTGACACCCTTCAAGCCAGACGGAACAATTAACTTCGACGTCGCGATTGAACTCGCCGACTTTCTCGTGACCGAGGGCTGCGACGGCTTGGTCATCGCCGGGTCGACTGGCGAGGGGTCGTCGCTCTCGGACACCGAAAAGCTCGAGCTGTTCGCCTGCGTCGCGGGCGCGGTGCAGGTGCCAGTGCTCGCCGGCTCGACGTCGTCGGACACGGCGCGCTCGGTCAACTTGACATCGCAGTTGCTAGCGACTGGCGTGAGCGGCGTACTCGCCACGACACCGGCCTACGCGCGACCAAGTCAAAAGGGTATTGCGGCCCATTTCTCAGCCATCGCCCAAAGCACGGAACTGCCAATAATGCTCTACGACATACCTTCGCGGACCGGACGCAAGATCGCCGCCACGACGACTATTGATCTCGTTCGCTCCCACTCGAACATCGTTGCGATGAAGGACGCCTCGGGCGACACCACGTCGGCCGCGCACGTGAAGGCCGTCCTCGGTGATGACCTCGATCTCTACAGCGGCGACGACGCTGGGCTGCTGTCGTTCATGGCCGTCGGCGCTGTCGGCATTGTCTCGGTGGCGGCGCACTGGGCCGCGCGCGAGTTCGTTGGCATCGTGTCGTCGTTCGAGCGTGCTGAGTGGGTACAGGCCCGTGCCATAAACGAGCGAGTCGCCGCCAGTTGTGCGTTCGAGAGCACCGACGAGTACCCCAACCCCATGCCGGCGAAGGCGGTGCTGCGCGCACTTGGCTTCGACGCCGGTCAGTGTCGCCTACCCCACGCGCCGAGCGACGTCACGCTCGACGAGGGTGCGGCGAAACTAGTGGCCGCGCTTCGAGCATCACGTGGCTAAGGACAGCGTTCGCGTCACGTTCCTGGGTGGACTAGGCGAGATTGGACGCAACTGCTGCGCCATCGAGCAAGACGGTCGCATTGTTATCGTCGACGCCGGCCTCATGTTCCCTGAGCCAACGATGTACGGTGTCGACCTGATATTGCCGGACTTTCGTTGGCTGATTGAGCGGCGCGACCGCGTCGACGCGATTGTCTTGACCCACGGCCACGAGGACCACACGGGAGCGCTGCGCTACCTGGTGAAGGAGATCAACGTCCCGATCTACGGTTCGGCCCTGACACTCGGCTTCGCTCGTCATCGCCTCACCGAGGCCAAGGTCGCCAAGGACCTCACGTTCATTGAAGTCCACGACGGCGAGCGTCGAAAGATCGGAGTGTTCGACGTCGAGTTCATCCCGGTCACGCACTCCGTGCCGAGTGCCCACGCTCTCGCTTTTCACACCAAGGTCGGCATTGTCGTGCACTCGGGCGACTTCAAGCTTGACCTGACGCCCATCGACGGTCGCCGCACCGACGTGTCGCGTCTCGCCGCCCTGGGCGATGAGGGCGTCGCGCTGTTGCTCTGTGACTCGACGAATGCCGAGGAGCCGGGCTTCACTGCTTCGGAGCGCTCGGTCGGCGGGGCGCTTCGACGGCTCTTCCTCGAGCGACCCGAGCGTCGCATGGTCGTTGCCTGCTTCGCCAGTCACATTCACCGCGTCCAGCAGATCATCGATGTCGCGACCGAGCAGCATCGCAAGATCGTCTTGATGGGCCGCTCCATGGAGTCCAACGTCAAACTGGCGCGCAAGTTGAATTTGTTGAAAGTCGACGGCGCTGACATCATCGATATCGAGAACATTGACCGGTACCGGCCCGGCGAGGTCTGCGTTATCTGCACCGGCAGCCAGGGCGAACCGCTCGCAGCTTTGTCGAAGCTCTCGCGCGGCGACGCGCGATTCTTGAAGGTCGGCGCCGACGACACAGTGATTCTCAGTTCGCACCCGATCCCCGGTAACGAATGGACCGTCGGTCGCGTCATCGACGACCTGCACCGCGCGGCCGCCGAAGTCATCCACTCCGGCCACGAGCCGGTCCACGCCTCGGGCCACGCCCGCCAGGGGGAGCTGCGCACCTTCCACCAGCTGGTTCGTCCGCGTAACTTCGTGCCGGTGCACGGCGAATATCGCCACATGGTCCACCACGCGGAGCTGGCCCACTCAATGGGCCTTAGTCCCAAGCACGTGCTGATCTGTGAAGACGGTGACCAGATCGAGGTGACCCCCGCCGGGATAAAGCGCGCCGGGCAAGTACCGGCGGGCTTTCACTACATCGACGGCAGCGCCGGCGACCTCGACGAGCGTCCGCTCGAGGAGCGGCGAATGCTCGCCGAGTACGGTGTCCTGCAGGTGTCGGCCGGCGTCGACCAGGCCGCCGGCACAATCATTCAACCGGTGCGAATCACGGCGCGCGGGTGGTTCGAGGGCGAATCGGACCGCGGCGTGCTCGACGCGGTCACGAGTGAAGTGCGCACCGCGCTCGAGTCGGCACTACGCGAGGGCAACCGTGACGCCGAGTCGCTCAATAAGGTCGCCCAGCGCGCCGCCGGACGGTTGCTCGGTCAGAAGTACCGCCGCCAGCCAGTGCTGCTCGCCGCGGTCGTCGTCCTCTAGTCGTCGACCTTGTCGGGCTCGCCGTGATCGGCGTTGTCGCGTCCGGCTCGCCAGAACGATTTGACGCTGAGGTCGCTCTCCTCGAGTCCACGGTCCAGCAACGCCGCGCGTACGGCCTTTAAAAGGTGGAACTCGCCAAAGAGATAGCCGTGACCCCGGTCGGGCGGGAAGGCGAAGGCCGATAGTCCGCTCAGCAGACCAAAAGAGTCGTCCTTGGCCCGCTCGCGTCGATCCACGAAGATTCCCGTGACGCCGATGCTCTCGTCGAAGGTCGCGGTCAGCGCATCGTTTGGATGGTCGATCTCGACGATGAAAATAGCTCGACCCGGAGGTTCGATGCTCCCAGCGAGCCGGTAGAAGGCGGCGAGTGCGGTGACGTCGCCGACGAAGAGGTGCCAATCGGCGTCGGGATCGAGTCCGACCTTGCCTCGGGGTCCAATGACGTCGACCTCATCGTTCGCGTGCGCCTCGCGGACCCAGGCGCTGCCCGGGCCGTCGTGGGCGGTGCCCACCCACAGCGTGAGGCGGTCGAGGTCCGCTTCGACACTTCGTACGCTGTAGCGCCGGCGCACCAACTTGCCCAATGCGTTGGGCACCTGAACCATCACGTCGTTGCCCGCGGTGCCGGCGAGGACCGCCGCGTTGCCCGCCAGCACTATCTCGTGGATGGAAGGACTAAGGATCGAGGTTGAAACGACAGTGCAGGTCTGGGCAGTCGCGCCGAGTCGCGCGGCCAGCTCGATGGTGGAGTCATGGGGCACCGATGTCACTGTGCCACCTTAGGTTGATTGGCACGGAGGACGAATCAGTGTTCGGTAAGTTGGATGGTTGTGGCACAGGCACGACATTCGAAGAAGCCGGTTAAGAAGCCGGCCAAGCAGCCCTCGAAGGCGCGCGCCTCGAGCGCGCCCAGTCTGTGGGGGCGTCACGCCCGCGACCTGTGGATTGTCTTGCTGGTCGTCGTTGGTTTCTTCGTCATCCTCGCCGAAGCGGGCTCGCTCGGCCCGGTCGGCCGAGCGATATCGAAGGGTCTCGCCGTCGCCTTTGGTGTCGGTCGCTTTGCGCTGCCAGTCATGCTGCTCGGCCTCGGGGTGGCGCTAATCGTCGGGCGCATCGAGGTCGATCGGGCCCGCGTGAGCTGGGGCATCGCCCTCGCGACGCTCAGCGTTTGCGGCCTCGGACACCTCGCGGGGGGACGGCCCTCACTGCACGCCACGACCAAGCAGTTCGCCCACGGAGGCGGTTGGCTCGGGGCGGTAATCGGTGGTGGGCTCGACAAAACAATCGGCGTGGCCGGCGCGCTGGTGGTGCTCGCGGCGCTGCTCGTCATCGCTACGATGCTCGGCACCGGTGTTGGCCTGCGGGCGCTCTATCTGGCGACCAGCGGCGCCGTTCGAACGCTCGCCTCCGCCTTCGCACGTTGGTGGGGCGGGCGCGCGACGCGCGACGTCGGTTACGACCAGACGCCCGGGCAGAAGCGCGAGCGCGCGCGTCGTGTCCCGATTGAACCGGTGGTAACCGCGGCGCCCGTGGTGGATCAGACGTTCGATGAGGAGCACCGTGATGAGGAGTACGG
Source organism: Acidimicrobiaceae bacterium (assembly GCA_043758265.1). GTDB lineage: Bacteria > Actinomycetota > Acidimicrobiia > Acidimicrobiales > RAAP-2 > RAAP-2. The sequence continues at coordinate 17,467 of JAYVNV010000206.1, read as the reverse complement.
CGAGGAGCCCGAGCCCCTCAAAGAGGAGGGCCCCACGCGCGAGCGGCCCCGCGTCATCGTGCCAGTGATGGCCAGTGATTGGGAGCTACCGTCGCCGTCGCTGCTGGTGCGCACGAAGGAACTTAAGCAGGACCGCGCCGCCATCGAGAACCTCGGGGGCGAGCTCGTCGAGGCCCTCGCCGCCCACGGCGTCGACACGTCGTTGGTCGGCTTCACTGTCGGACCGACCGTTACACGCTTCGAGCTCGAGCTTGGCCCCGGCGTCAAGGTCTCGAGTGTCACGTCGCTCAATCGCGATATCGCCTACGCCATGGCCTCGCCCGAGGTGCGAATCCTCGCGCCGATCCCTGGCCGTTCGGCGATCGGTGTCGAGGTTCCGAACCGCCAACGCACGCTGGTCGCGCTCGGTGACCTGTTGGCCTCGGAGGAGGCGTCGAAGGCTCAGCACCCCTTAGACGTCCCGATCGGACGTGACATCTCGGGAAAGACGCTGGTCGTCAATCTCGGCGAGATGCCTCACGTCCTGATCTCGGGGGCGACCGGGGCCGGCAAGAGCTCGCTCATCAACTCCATTGTCACGTCACTCGTCATGCGTGCGACGCCCGATCAACTTCGTCTCATGCTCGTTGACCCCAAACGCGTCGAGATGGGCCAGTACAACGACCTGCCCCACCTGCTTTCACCAGTCGTCGTCGATCCAAAGAAGGCGGCCGGCATGCTGGCGTGGGCCGTGAAGGAGATGGAGCGGCGCTACGACATCCTCGCCGCGAACGGCGCTCGCGACATCACGAGCTACCAGATGATGATCGCGCGCGGTGAGTTGGTGCCCGAGCGGAGCGACGCTGAGCGCGTGGCCGAGGTGATGGAGCGCGCGACCGGGCTCCCCTCCGACGTGGAGCGCCCGTCGGGGCCCGAAGAACTGCCCTACATCGTCATCGTCGTTGACGAGTTGAACGACCTCATGATGGTGGCGGCGCGCGACGTCGAGGAGTCGGTAGTGCGAATTGCGCAGATGGCGCGGGCCGTTGGTATCCACCTCGTGCTCGCGACGCAGCGGCCGAGCGTGGACGTCATCACCGGCGTCATCAAGGCCAACGTGCCGAGCCGGATCGCCTTCGCCGTGTCGTCGTTAGCCGACAGCCGAGTCATTCTCGACCAGGCCGGGGCCGAGCGCCTCATTGGCAAGGGCGACATGTTGCTCGTGACGGCGTCGTCGAACGTGGCGCGACGTCTGCAGTCCCCGTGGGTCTCGGAGGACGAGGTCGCGAAGGTTGTCGAGGCGTGGCGGGCCCAGGGGGGACGGGCCGAGAGCGTTATCGCGCTCGACGTGCCAACCGGCCGGGGTGGATCGTCGGGTTCGGGATCGAGTGACGACGACGACGCAGTGCTGGCCCAGGCGCGCGAACTGGTCATTCGCACCCAGTCTGGATCGACCTCGATGTTGCAGCGAAAGCTGCGCGTGGGCTTCGCGCGCGCTGGTCGATTGATGGATCAACTCGAGCAGGAGGGCGTCGTGGCGGCCGGCGACGGTTCCAAGGCGCGCAAGGTGCTCATGACGCCAGAAGAGTACGACGAACGTAGTTCGTGTTGAAGAGATCAACTCGGCGTCGCGCTCTTCGCGGACTCTTCTCGAGAGCACTTTCAATGGTTCTCGGCTTGGCCATCGCAACGGGGCTAATTGTCTCGATGCAACTGCCTTTGCTGCACCAACGCGCCACCTCACACGCCGTGCTGGCACTGCTGTCAACGCACGAAGCCACGACGCCGTTGGACTGGCCAATCATCGGCAACGCCGCCGTAGACATCCCGGCGTACGGGGTGTTGGTACGTCATCACGATTCGGTGGTGCCAATCGCGAGCCTGACCAAGATGATGACCGCGTACGTCACGCTGCAACGCCTGCCGCTGGGACCGGGCGAGAGCGGGCCGTGCATCACGACGACGGCCAACGACCTCCTCACCTATCAGGCGGACCAGCTCCGGGGTGATTCGAGTGCGGCGGTGGTCGTGGGTGAGCAGCTCTGCGAGTTCGACCTCTTGAGTGGACTGCTCGTTCACTCGGCCGCGAACTACGCCGATCTCCTCGCTTCGATGGTGTCGGGTTCGACCATCAACTTCGTCGCGACGATGAATGCGACGGCCGCCCAACTCGGACTGAGCAACACGCACTACGCCGATCCGTCAGGCATATTGAGCGAGTCGGTGTCGACGGCGGGCGACCAGGCGAGGCTGGCGGTGTTGCTGATGAACTCAGCGCTCGTGCGCGCGATTGTCGATCAGACGAATGTGCGCCTACCCGTTGCGGGGGTCGTGTCGTCGTTTACGCCCTTGGTGGGGGTGGACAATGTCATCGGCGTGAAGTCCGGGCGCACCATCGCTGCCGGGGGCTGTGACGTCATGGCGATGACGTTTCAACAGAGCGGTTACACGCGCGTGGTCTACAGCGTCGTGCTCGGTCAACGAGGGGGCGATCTGCTCGGACCGGCCGGCCTCGCGGCGTTGGCGCTCTCGAGGTCCGCGCTCCAACAACGAATCGAGCAGTCATTCAATGCGGGCAGCACGTTTGGCTGGATCGGGTGGGGGAGTCGCGTGGTGCCCTTCGGTTTCGCGTCGAACTACCAGATCTGGCGATGGGCACCGAAGGACAGTGCTCCGTTCACGTTGGACTTTAAGGTGTTGACGAAGACCATCCGGCGCGGCGAGGTCGTTGGCTGGCTCAACGTTCCCGGTCACGAACCTCGACTGAAACTCGTGGCGCAACGCACAATCTCGCCGCCCACGCTTTTCCAACGCCTACTGTAAAGCCATGTTCGCGCGCGTACCGGCCAGTTCGGCCAACCTCGGACCGGGCTTCGATACGTTGGCCGTGGCGCTCGCGCTCTACCTCGAAGTGACAATCGAACCGGCCGACGCCTTCTCGATCTCGAGCGAGGGATGTGGCGCCGGCAGGTTCGACGATGAGCGCAATCTCGGCGCGAGGGTCGCCGCTCAAGTGCTCGGACATAATCGCTTCTCTCTGCACGTGAACTCGTCCATCCCCGTTTCGCGCGGTCTCGGCTCCTCCGCGGCGCTGGCGGTGGCGGCCGCGGCCTGCGCCGGGTCCACTGACCCACTCGCCGTGGGGGCGGCAGTCGATGGCCACGCCGAGAACGCCGCCGCCTCGATGCTGGGCGGCCTGGTCGTGGCGAGCGTGCAATCGCGTGAAGGTATCGTCGCTCGTTCTATGCGACTCGACGAGGCGTGGCGCTTCGTCGTTGTTATCCCCGATGAGGAGTTGACCACCGCCGCCGCGCGCCGTGTCTTGCCGAACAAAATTCCCTTTGCCGACGCCGTTGATAACCTCCACGCCTTCGGCCTCTTGCTCGCGGGACTGGCTGATCACCGTGACTTTGTCTCGTCGGCCATGGACGACCATCTGCACCAGCCCTATCGAATGGGTCTGTTGGCCTTCGCGGCGCCCCTGCTCACGACGCTTCGAGAGAGCGGGGCTGCCGGGTCGTGCTGGTCGGGGTCCGGCTCGACGATGCTCGGCCTCGTGTCTCGCGAGGCCTCGGGCGCCGTCGCCGAGGCGGCGTCGGCCTTCCTCGTGGCGGAGGGAATCGGCGGCAGTGTCCACGTACTCGAGGCCGATACCGCCGGTCTAGTGCGACGTTGACCACCGCCGGCGCGCCGAGTCGACGCACGGCGTTCGGCGGCGCCAGCTACATGCTCTTGGGCGCGACCCTAATCCAGTGGTCGGCCGCGCTCGTTACGCACGTCTTTGGCGTCATCGGGCCAACGGCCACGAGCGCGTGGCGCTTCTTGCTCGGCGCGATTGTCTTGCTGGGCTTCACGAGGCCGCGACTGCGTTCATGGACGAGCCAGCAGTGGACCGGCGCGCTCGCGCTGGGCCTCTCGGTTGCCTTCATGAACGTCTGTTTCTATCAATCAATCGAGCGGATCCCGCTCGGCGCGGCCGTCGCCATTGAGTATCTGGGACCGTTCATGGTCTCGGCGCTCGGCCAACGTTCGACGCGCCACTACGCGTTCGTGATCCTGGCCGGACTGGGCGTGCTAGCCATTGCGCGCCCGGGCGGCGGGCTCAATATGACCGGTGTCCTCTTAGCGGCTGGTTCAGGGGTCGGCTGGGCGGCGTACGTTTTCGCCGCACACCGCGTCGGGGGACAGGCCGAAGGTTTCGGCGGGCTCGCGGTGTCGATGTCCATCGCCGCGGTGGTGACGTTGCCGTGGTCGATGGGTGCGTTGTCGCACGTACTCGCTCACCCGTCGATCCTCGCTCGCCTCGCTCTCATCGCTGTTATGTCGATCGTGCTGGGCTTCGCGTTCGAGCTGCAGGCCCTTCGACGGCTTCGACCCTCGACGGCCGGTGTGCTGTTCGCGTTCGATCCGGCCGTCGCCTTCGTCATTGGTTTCGTGGTGCTGAGTCAGTCGATTCATCCGTGGGACCTCGTCGGCATGGTCTGCGTTGTGAGCGCGGGCGCCGGCGTCACGTACGACGCGGCCAATTCGAAACCGACGCTGGTTCAGTAGGCTCGAGGCGTGGCAACGCCCAAAACCTTCTCAATCCGCACCTTCGGCTGCCAGATGAACGAACACGACTCCGAACGGCTCGCGGGGCTTCTCGTCGCCGACGGGCTCGTCGCCGCGAGCGACGATGGCGACGCCGACGTCGTGATCTTCAACACCTGCACGATTCGCGAGAACGCTGACCTCAAGCTCTACAGCGCGCTCGGCCAAATAAAGGCACTGAAGGAACGCCGTCCCGGAATGCAGATCGCGGTCGGCGGCTGCATGGCGCAGAAGGACCGCGGTGAGATCATCGAGCGTGCCGGCTGGGTCGACGTTGTCTTTGGGACTCACAACCTGGCGTCAGCGCCACGTCTCCTCCAGCGTTCACGCACTGAGGGTCCGATTGTCGAGGTCCTCGACGGGCCCGACCCTGAAGCAAACCGCGACATGGCGCCGGCGCTCTACGCGGTGCGCGAACTTCCCTTCGCGGCGTGGATGACCATCCAGACCGGCTGTGATAACACTTGCGCCTACTGCATCGTGCCTTCGGTGCGCGGTGAGGAGATCAGTCGACCTTTCGACGATCTGCTCGTCGAGGCCGAGATGCTCGTCGCAGCCGGCGTCACGGAGATCACGGTGCTCGGTCAGAACGTCAACTCCTACGGCCGTGACATCACTCGGCGCCGCCCACTGTTCGCTCAACTGCTGCGCGAGCTGGGCGCCGTTAAAGGCATTGAACGGATCCGATTTACCAGTCCGCACCCGAAGGACCTCAGTCTTGACACGATCCGCGCGATGGCCGAGACCGAGGCGGTCTGCCCCCAGCTGCACCTGCCCCTGCAGTCGGGGTCGAATCGTGTGCTCTCCTCGATGCGCCGGGGCTACACGGTCGAGCGCTACCTGGAACGACTCGCGAGCGCCCGTGCGCAGATTGACGACCTGGCCGTGACGACCGATCTCATTGTTGGCTTCCCCGGCGAGAGTGACGCGCAGTTCGATGAGACGCTCGACGTTGTGGCGGCCTGTCAGTTTGATTCGGCCTACACGTTCATCTTCTCAGCGCGTGAGGGGACGCGCGCAGCGCTCATGACCGACTCCTTCGTGGGCGACGACGTGATCAAGGCCCGTTTCGTGCGACTGAAGGAGGTGCTGGACCGATCGGCGTTGCGCAAGCACGAGGCCCGAGTGGGGCGGCGCGAGGAGGTCCTCGTCGAGGGATTGTCGAAGCGCAACGACCAGACGCTGTCGGGGCGGACGCGCCAGGGCAAGCTCGTTCATTTTGCACCGGGCGACGAGACGCTGCGTCCGGGGTCACTCGCGTTGGTTGACGTGGTCTACGGCGCGCCCTACCACCTGCTGGGTGAGTACTCGTCAACGGTGCGTGGTCCAAAGCACAAGGTTCGCATCCCGCTCCTGAGTTCGTGAGTGTGGAGGCGTCGTCGGTCCCCGCGGTGGCGCTGGTGGGACCAACGGCCTCGGGCAAGTCGGCGCTGGCCCACCGCCTCGTACGCGACAGCGACGATGAGATAGAGATACTCTGCGTCGACGCCATGACCGTCTATCGCGGGATGGACCTGGCGACGGCCAAGCCCACGACGCGCGAACGCTCCGAGGTTCGCTATCACCTGCTCGACCTCGTTGAGCCGAGTGAGGAGTTCAGTGTTGGCCAGTACCAGCGCGCGGCGCGCCACGCGGCGAACGATGTCGCGCGTCGAGGCCACGGCACCCTCTACGTTGGTGGCACCGGACTGTACGGTCGCGCGGTGCTTGATGATTTGGCGATTCCCGGCCAGTACCCCGGCGTGCGCACTGTCCTCGACGCGCGCGTCGAGTCGGACCTGCCCGCGCTCTACGAGGAGTTGTGTCGGCTCGACCCCGTGGCGGCCTCGCGAATGGAGCCCACCAACGCACGGCGCGTCGTGCGCGCGCTCGAGGTAACCCTCGGGGCCGGTCGAGCGTTCTCCTCCTACGGCGAGGGACTCCTCCACTACGGCGCGATCCGCGTGGTCCAGGTGGCGATCCAGACCGATTTCGAGCAGTTGGATGAACGAATCGCGCGACGATTCCGCGACTGGATGGAGCACGGGCTGCTCGGCGAGGTCACGAAACTGGCGGCCGCGCCGGGCGGCCTCAGTCGCACCGCGCGTCAGGCCGTTGGCTACCGCGAACTCCTGCGCCACGTCGAAGAGGGGGCCGACCTCGAAACGTGCGTCGAGGAGGCAATCATCCAGAGCCGGCGCCTGGCGCGCCGACAGCGCTCGTGGTTTCTGCGCGACCCGCGAATCGAGTGGTTCGCGTCGCACGAGGACGCGGCGACGCGGCTGCGCGAGGTCCTGAATGGATTCTCGGAGTTCCTGCGAGACTAGGAGAGTTATGGCACTGCGATCCCTTCAGAAGTGGCACGCGGCGGGGAACGACTTCCTCGTCGAAGTGAGCGAGCACGGTACCGCGCCGTGGTGGGACGAGGCCCGGGCCCGGGCCGTGTGCAATCGCACCTCGGGCGTGGGCGCCGACGGGCTGCTGCTCGTGACGCTGGGCTCGGAGGTCGCCCTAGTCGTGCACAACGCCGATGGCTCAATCGCGGAGATGTCGGGCAACGGCGTGCGCTGTCTCGCCGCGGCCGTTCGCCGCGCGACCGGCGCCACCTGGGACTGCCTCGACGTTCAGACCGACGCTGGCGCGCGCACGGTGACGCTCACAATGGACGGCGACCACGGCTACGGCAGCGTCGATATGGGTCGAGTCACCTTCGGCGACACCTTGCCGGGCACGCTCGGCGTGGCGTTCGTTGGCAACCCGCACGTCGTCGTGCGCGATGACCCCAAGTGGACTGACGCGATGCGCGAGGAGTTGGCCGAGGAGCTCTCGGGCCAGATGGACGGTGCCAACGTGGAATTCGTCAGTGTCGAGGACGAGGGGCACCTCACTATCTCGGTCGTCGAGCGTGGAGTTGGGTGGACCCAGGCCTGTGGCACGGGATCGTGCGCGGTCGCCGCTGTTGCCAATCGTGAAGGGATGTGCGGAACCGATGTCACCGTTGACAATCCCGGAGGCGCGCTGCACGTTCGTCTGGATTCGGGACAGGCTACGTTGAGTGGTCCCGTGCAGTTCGTCGCGAATGTGGAGTGGCTCGAAGCTTGACCTACATACCCAGCACACTCATTGATCGCTCGTTTCGCGAGAAGATCGTGTTGGTGGGGGTTCAGTTCCCGGGGGTGAGCGAGGACGAACTCGACCACCAGCTCGATGAGCTCGCGCTGCTCGTCGACACCGCCGGCGCCGACGTTGTCGCACGAGTCGTGCAACGACGTGATTCACCCGATCCCGCGACGTTTCTTGGTTCGGGAAAAGTGAACGAGCTGCGTGAGATCTGCCTCGCGCTCGACTCGGACACCGTTGTCTTCGAGCACAACCTGTCGCCGGCCCAGCAGCGCAACCTCGAGAAGATCCTCGGGCGAACGGCCATCGACCGCACCGCCGTGATTCTCGATATCTTTGCCCAGAACGCGCGCACGCCCGAGGGCAAGGCCCAGGTTGAACTGGCGCTATTGCAGTACCGGCTGCCGCGCCTGCGCCGGGCCGGTGGGTCGCTGTCGCAACAGGCCGGTGGCATTGGCACGAGGGGACCGGGTGAAACCCAGCTCGAGACCGATCGACGTCGCCTGGTCAACCGGATTCACGCCATCCGTCGCCAGCTGAAGGAGATTGACCGGACCCGCGCCGTCCAGCGCCAGGGTCGCGCGCGAGGGCGTCACCGCGAGGTGACCATCATTGGCTACACCAACGCTGGCAAGTCGTCGATGCTCAATGCCTTGACCGACGCCAACGTCGTGGCCGAGGACCGGCTCTTCGCGACGTTGGACCCGCGAACGCGCCAGCGTCAACTCCCCGGTGGCGAGACGATCCTCTTCACCGACACCGTCGGCTTCATCTCCAATCTGCCCCACGACCTCGTCGAGGCCTTCATGAGCACGCTCAAGTCGGTGCAGTTGGCTGACCTGTTGGTGCACGTCGTCGACGGCGCCAGCGACCGCGCCGAGGAACAGATCGCCGCCGTGCGCGAGGTGCTGCGTGAGATCGACGCGGACCACGTACCCGAGCTCCTCGTCTTCAACAAGGCCGACGTGCCGGGGTCACGCGCGCGTGAGCTGGCCGCGCTGCACGAAGGTAGCGTCTGGGTCTCAGCGCTCACCGCTGAAAACCTCGACGCCGTCATTGCGAAGGTCGGCGATCGCCTGCGCACGAACGACCGCATCGTCACTCTGCACTTGCCGCTCGACCGCGGCGACCTCATCGCCGCGGCGCACCGCGAGGGTGAGGTCATGGACACGTCGGTCACCGAAGACAGCGTTGTCGTGCGCGTCTTGCTCGACTCGGTCGGGGCCGCGCACTTCAGTGAGTGGCGGGTGCCTGCTTGAGGTTCACCCCGCCTCCGTACCCCTACGAACGGCTCGACGAGGTGAAGAGGATTGCGGCGCGCCACGAGGGCGGCGCTATCGACTGCTCCGTCGGCACCCCGGTCGACGCGCCCTCCGACGCGGTGCTCGAGGAACTGGCGAAGGCGACGAGCGCGCGCGGTTATCCGACGTCGCAGGGCTCGTTGCCCTACCGAGAGGCGTGCGCCGGTTGGCTGGCGCGGCGCTTTGGCGTCGAGGTCGCGCCCGATGGACTGGCCGCGTGCATTGGCACCAAAGAGTTCGTTGGCACGGTGGCGGGGTACTTGCATCTTCGTTCCCCCCAACGCGACACGATCCTCTACCCCGCGATTAGCTACCCGACCTACGCCATGGGCGCGACACTGGCCGGGCTGCGTTCGGTACCGGTCGCGATGACTGCGGGACGACTGGACCTCGACTCAATCGACCCGAGTGACGCCGCGCGCGCGCTTCTACTCTGGTCGAACTCGCCGTCCAACCCGACTGGTGTCCTCGACGACCTCGGCGCCGTCGCCGAGTGGGGCCGAGGACACGGGGTCCTCGTCTTCAGTGACGAGTGCTACGCCGAGTTCACGTGGCGCGGCGAGCCGCGCTCAATCCTCGAGCACCGCCTCGACGGTGTCATCAGCGTCCATTCGGCCTCCAAACGATCGAATCTCGCCGGTCTACGCGCTGGCTTTTACGCCGGCGACCCCGAGGTCGTGTCGTTCCTTCGCCTCGTGCGCCAGCACGCCGGCTTCATGGTGCCCGGCCCGGTGCAGGCGGCCGTCGCGGTCGCCTACAGCGACGACGTGCACGTGGACCTCCAACGCGACCGCTATCGCACGCGGCTGGAGTGGATGTCGAGCGCGTTGACGGCGTTCGGCGTCGCCGCACCGATGCCCGAGGGCGCCTTCTACCTCTGGTGCTCGAAGGCCGGACTGGACGGCTGGGCGCTCGCTGCGCTGCTCGCCGAGGCGTCGGGACTCGTTGTTAGTCCCGGTGAACTCTACGGTGACGCCGGTCGCGACTTCGTGCGCGTGGCGATGGTGCAGCCCGACGAGCGCCTCGCTCTCGCCGTTACCCGACTCCAAGGTCACTGATTGGCCCGCCTGTAGATTGGCTCCATGAGCGATCTTGAAACGCGTATCAACCAGTGGTACGACAACGTGGCGGAGATGACGCCCGAGCATCTCGAAGCCCGTCGAGACGTGGAACTCGTGGTCACGAAGCTCGACGACGGACAGCTGCGCGCGGCCGAGATCGACGCGAACGGCGACGTGGTCGTGCACGAGTGGGTGAAAAAGGCGATCCTCCTGCTCTTTCGTTTGCGGGGCATGGAGAGGTTCGAGGTCGGTCCCTTCGAGTACCACGACAAGCTCGAGCTGAAACACGACTACGAGCGCCGTGGCGTGCGCGTCGTACCTGGCGCGTCGGCCAGACGGGGCAGCTTCTTGAGTCCCGGCGTCATCTTGATGCCGAGCTACGTAAACATCGGTGCCTGGGTCGGACCGGGCACGATGGTTGACACGTGGGCGACGGTCGGCAGTTGCGCCCAGATCGGTGCGAATGTGCACCTGTCGGGTGGGGTGGGCATCGGGGGCGTCCTGGAGCCGGCTAACGCAGTTCCGGTCGTCATCGAGGACGACGCCTTCATCGGCAGTCGCTGCATGGTGGTCGAGGGTGCCCGGGTCGGGAAGGGCGCAATCCTCGGTGCCGGCACGATTCTTAACCCGTCGATTCCGGTCATCGACGCGTCGAGCGGCGAAGAGGTGTCTCGCGGCTACGTGCCCGACTACTGCGTCGCAATCTCGGCGAACCGACGACGCGAGTTCGCTGGGGGAGAGTTCTATCTGCCCTGCGTACTCATAATTCGTCGCATGAGCGAAGGCGAACGACACAATAAGGTCACGCTGAACGCGCTGTTGCGCGAGCACGGTGTCGCCACGTGAGTCGTCTAGACGACGCGTACGCCTTGGTTGCGATCGATTCGGTCAGTCGCGCCGAGGCGGCCTTGGCCCATCACGTCGCCCTAGTCCTTCAACAAAATCCCGCTCTCGACGTCGAGCGGATCGGTGACAACGTCGTCGCGCGCACGACTGGCCACCACGCGACGAGACTGCTGGTAGCTGGTCACCTCGACACGGTCCCGGGCGACGCGAGTGCCGCCGCAATCGTGGGCGACGAGTTGCGGGGCTTGGGCGCCTGTGACATGAAGGGTTCGTTGGCCGTCATGCTGGAGCTGGCCGCCCTCCCCACACCGCGCTCAGTCGAGGTGACCTGGGTCTTTTACGCTCGCGAGGAGATTTCGCGCAGCGATTCTGGGCTGCTCGAGATCGCCCAACTCCGTCCAGACCTCCTCGACGCCGACGCCGTGGTGCTCGCAGAGCCAACGGGCGGACGGGTCGAGGCCGGGTGCCAGGGGACACTACGCGTTTCAGTAGAAATGGCCGGCGCCCGTGCCCACACGGCGCGTCCATTCACCGGCCGCAACGCAATCCATCGCCTGGGTGACGTCATCACTCGCGTCGCGAGCTACGAGCCGCGCGCCGCGACGTTGGACGCAATTATCTTTACGGAGCAGTTGCAGGTGGTCGATATTTTCGGTGGTGTCGCACCGAATGTCGTGCCTGATCGAGCCGGTTGCACTCTCAATCACCGAGTTGCCCCCGATCGGACTAAAGAGGAGGCGTTCGCGGCACTCGAATCGTTCCTCGCCGACTTCATTGAGGAAGGCGACGTCATCGAGGTCACCGACTGGGCGCCCCCCGCAGTGCCGTCGCTCACTAACGACCGACTGGCGGCCTTGGTCACGTTGAGTGGCCACGGGGCTCGTGGCAAGGTCGGCTGGACGGACGTCGCGACCTTCGCTGAGCTTGGCATCCCGGCGACGAACTTCGGAGCTGGCGACCCTCTACTCGCGCACCGAAGCGACGAGTTTGTCACGCTCAAGGAGCTTGACGACTTCGCCGAGGCGCTTCGCGCGTGGCTCTCGTAGCGGCACGTTGCCGCATCTGCCGTGACGGTCGGCTGCGCCCGTGGCGGGTCCCATTAACCTTGTCAGTGCCCACGCAGCGCTCGGCCACAATCCGTTCTCGGGACTCATTGGCCTTGTGGAACCACGCCGTGGAATGTCGAGCTATGACTCTTCTTTGGTCGACGAAGTGAGAGGTTGCGTGACGAAAGCGCCAGAGTGGACGGCCCGCCCTTGAGTGCTGCGGTTGTGCTGCGTTGCTGGTTCAGAGCTGTCTGAGTAGTGCGGCGAGATTAACTCGCTTAGTAGCTGCGAAGGACTGAAATCACCTTGCCGAAGAGGTGAACCTCATTCGAATCGAACTCCATTGGCTCCATTGTCGAGTTCTCGGGCTTTAGCACTGTGCGCGCACCCTGCGGGAAATATCGCTTCACGGTCGCCTCGCCTCCGGGAATCTCGGCGACCACGATCTCGCCCTTGTTGGCGATTACTTGACGCTGTACAATCACGTAGTCACCAGGAAGAATACCGGCCTCTATCATTGACTCGCCACGGACTTGCAACACGAAACTGTCACCACGGCCTGCGAACTGTTCGGGTATCGACATAAGTTCGTGCCCGCTCTCCTGGGCCAAGACACCGGTGCCGGCCGCAACGTCACCAACGAACGGTATGTAGCGGATCATCTGATTGGGTGCCGGGTTCTCGACGTCGAGTCGAACGGTGAGCGTACGAGGTTGCTGTGGGTTCTTCTCGATGTAACCCGCGCGCTTTAGCACTTCAATGTGGTTGGCGACGGTGGCCGGGGACTTGAGGCCGACGTGCTCGCCGATCTCACGGATCGTGGGGGGAAAGTTTCGCTCGCGCTGGCATGAGATGATGAATTCGAGTATCTGGCGACGCATGGGAGTGAGAACTTCAGCCATGTTGCTCCTTTTCTTAGACGAACATCTGTTCGCAGGATAACTCAGAATTTCCACTAAAGCAAACACCTGTTCGCTGTAGAAAATCCTGACTTAGGTCGGGCATATCTTCGGGGGTGAACTATTTAGTTGGTATAGCGACTGCTACTGTTTCGCAGTGGTCAAAGTGGCCTAAACATCTCCTAAGTCTTTCAAATCCGTCACATCGTGGCCTTTTGAGGGTCGAATTGGGGAGTTATTCAACACAGTTGAGGAGGACGAGCTATGAAGTCTCGTTTAAACAAGACCGTGGCTGCGGTGGCGTCGAGTGCCCTGCTTCTGATGGCGGTGCCAGTAGTTGGCATTGCGTCAGCATCAGGAGCGTCTTCAAAGCCATCGTTCACCATCGGATACGAAGGACCACTCACGGGTGGCAATGCCCAGTTAGGCCTCAACATGATTTTTGGCGTGCAGCTGGCGATTCAGAACGCCAACGCCAATGGTCGACTGCCTTTCAAGTTGAAGCTCGCTTCCTATGACGACCAGGGTTCGGGATCGTTCTCGCCCGCTCAGGCACAGGCCGCAGTCGCCAATAAGCGTCTCGTTGCTGTCGTTGGACCAGCGTTCTCCGGCGCCACGCGCGCCGCTGAGCCGTACTACGCAGCTGCGCACATCGCGACGGTGAGCCCGTCAGCAACCGCCGCCGCTCTCGCCACAGGCAAGACGAACAACAACTTCATGCGCGTGGTTGCCGGTGACGACGTTCAGGGAGTCGCTGATGCCAACTTCCTCGTGAAGACGAAGTCGCTGAAGAGCGTCCTCGTCGTCGATGACGCTTCGTTCTATGGTGCTGGACTTGCCGGAGTTGTCGCCACTCAAGCCAAGAAAGATGGCGCGACTGTCACGACACAGACGTTGAACGAGACGAGCTCCTGTGGTGGTACGGCCTCAGCGACCCAGTACAACGCCGCGGCAACCGCGATTGTCGCCGCTAACCCGGCCTCGATCTTTTACGGCGGGTACTACTGTGACCTCGGCTTGCTGCTCGGTGCGCTCTCCAGCGCCGGTTTCAAGGGTGCGATCATGTCAGGTGACGGTTCGCTTTCAACCGCCCTCGTGACAGGAACTTCGCCCGCTTCGGCTGCGAACAACGTGTACTTGAGTGTTGCTGGTGGTGGCTCGTCGACCCTGAAGGGCAAGCTGGCTACGCAGTACAAGGCGTTGGCCCACTTCCCAGCGAAGGACGCAACGTACGCCGCCCAGGCGTACGACGCAACCAACATGATCATCGCCTCGTTGAAGAAGTCCTTCACGGCCAGGGCCTCGGTCGGGAAACTGCGCCCGGCACTGATCAAGCAACTACACAAATTGGTGTACAACGGTGTAACTGGCAAGCTTTCGTTCCAGAGCAATGGAGACCTAAACGCCACGACGGTCGTTGACTTCTCCAAGATCATCGGTGGGGTCATCACTTCAGCTGGTCACAGTTGATTTGATTTTGCTTCACAATTGCCAGGGCCGGAGGCGATTAGCCTCCGGCCCTGGCAATTGGTCTACAATTTCTCACTTGTCCTAAGAAAGTCGAGGAAACGTCTTGAGCGGATTCGCGCACTACTTTGCGTCACACTTTGCGACCTTGCGGTTGGAGTTTTGGGGGCTCATGGTGGACGGTGTCGCAAATGGTCTTATCTACGGACTCATTGCGATTGGGTACACAATGGTCTATGGCGTGCTTCGGCTGATCAACTTCGCTCACTCCGAAATCTTCATGACGGGGGGATTCGCTAGTTATTTCGCCATCAAAGCGCTGGTCGGTAATTCTCTGCCAAGCGGTATGTCCTCGTTGGGGTTCATCCTCCTCGGCATCCTGGTCGGCGGTGCCGCCGGTGCAGCGATTGCCCTCATTCTTGAGCGCGTGGCCTACCGACCGCTCCGCCGTCGAAATGCACCAAAATTGGCCTACTTGATTAGCGCCATTGGAGCCTCATATTTCCTTTTCAACATGGCCGGTAAAGAGTTTGGCCGCTACAACATCGCGTTGCCTCAGATTTACATCAATCACCCGGTCTTTAGTATCTTCGGCGCTCCGGTGCAGATGTACTACATCATTATTACGGTCGTGGGCGTGATCATGTTGATTGGTTTGGACCGAATGGTTGCCACCACGCGGCTGGGGCGAAGCATTCGCGCTGTTGCACAAGACGCGGAGACGGCGTCATTGATGGGCGTCAACATTGATCGAACGATTGCCCTCACCTTCTTGCTGGGCGGCACGTTGGGGGGAGCGGCTGGCTTCTTGTTCGCCCTCGGGAACGGTGTGGTTTTCACCATGGGCTTCACCCCGGCACTCAAGGCCTTCACGGCCGCGGTCCTCGGTGGCATTGGCAACATTCGTGGTGCGGTCATTGGTGGACTTTTGCTCGGGGTTGTTGAGAGCCTTTCGATTGCGTTCGTGGTTGCCTCGTACATTGACGTCGTCGCCTTTGGCATCTTGGTCTTGGTCCTGCTCATTCGTCCGACCGGCATACTCGGTGAGCGCCTTGGGAGGTCGGCGTAGTGCGGACTTTGTGGCAGAACCGACGAGTTCGTAGTTACCTAAATTGTCTCATCACGGTGGCGCTGCTGGCTGTCGTGACCGGTCCGCCTGGCAGCAGCCAGACCCCGATGGCGGGAATCAGTGGTTCATTCTCAGAGCCAGCGTCGTTCTTTGGACTCTTCCGGACCCACCGTTGGGTGGTCTTTCTCGCGCTGTCAATCATCGTCTTCGCGGTGGGCGTGTTGTGGAAAGTGCGGGGCAGCCAAGTGAAGTCAGGCGTTGCCGCTGCCATGCAGGGTCCAAGGACACTGACGGAGAGGAAATCCCTGCGTCGCCTAGTGGGACTCGGTCTACTGGTATTCGCCATTCTCCTTCCACACATCGAGACTGATCCGTTCTGGCACGCGGCGATGGTTGAGCAGATTGCGGTCTACGTCCTCTTGGCGCTCGGACTGAACGTGGTGGTCGGCTTCGCCGGTCTCCTCGACCTCGGGTACGTCGCGTTCTACGCCATTGGCGCCTACGCGACCGCCTGGGTTACGGGCGCCCTGCCGCTTCCTCCGCCCTTTGGTGTCCACCTCAATCCCTTCTTTGCGATTCCTGTGGCAATCGTGCTGGTGATGGTAGCGGGGGTCATTCTCGGTGCCCCCACGCTTCGATTGCGGGGCGACTACCTCGCGATTGTCACACTCGGCTTTGGTGAGATCATCGCGCTTTTCGCCAACAACCTTTATGGCATTACGGGTGGGGCCACCGGCACCAACCAGATTCCCCACTTCTCGTTTAACGTCGGACCGATCAAGTATCTCTGGGGACTCGCTCCCGTGCCTTATTACTACCTCACCTTGGGTTTCGTGGTCATCTTTCTGCTTGCCTTTTCGTTGCTTGAGCACAGTCGCGTCGGACGGGCCTGGACCGCGATCCGCGAGGACGAGGTCGCCGCACAATCGCTCGGTATCAATCCGCTCAAGTACAAGGTGATGGCATTCGCAATCGGCGCGGCGAGCGCGGGATTCGCGGGAGTGATGACGGCGGCCCAGACCAATTTCGTGTCGCCATCTACTTTTACGTTGCTGTTCTCGATCAACATCCTGGTTCTGGTGATCTTTGGCGGAATGGGATCTATTACGGGAACCCTCGTCGGTGCAATCCTGATCCAAACGGTGTCGATGTACCTGATCCACTCGCCCCCAGCCGGATACCAGCCCCAGGACCTCTACATCTACCTCGGCGCACTGCTCGTCGTGATGATGATCTTCCGTCCCGCCGGACTAATCCCGTCGAAGCGGCGCAAGCGCGAGATTACCTTGGCCGAGCAAGGCGAGGGGCACATGAACGAGGTCCTCTCGGGAGACGGCACGTGAGTGCCGACTTAATTTTCGATGTTGAGCACGTAACGCTGCGCTTCGGTGGAATCGTCTCGCTGAATGACGTCACCCTTCAACAAGAGCGTGGCGAAATCCTCGCCGTCATCGGACCCAACGGTGCGGGCAAGACGTCGTTATTTAATTCGCTCACCGGGGTCTACCAGCCTCAAGAAGGCTCCATCAGCTTCACCGCGAAGGACTCGAAGCAACTCGACGTCATCGGCAAGAAACCTCATCGAATTAGCGCGGCTGGCGTGGCACGCACTTTTCAGGCGTCACGGATGTTCTCGGCTCTCACGACCTTCGAGAACATCAAGATTGGTGCCGAATCACACAAGGGACTCGGCTTCATTGGGGCCATGGTGAAGGGACCGCGCACGAGGCGTGACGAGAAGTCCTCGGACGCGAAGACTGTTGAATTGCTCGACTTCGTAGGTCTTCGCCACCGGGCGAACGATATATCGGCCTCGCTTTCCTACGGAGACCGGCGGCGCCTTGAGATTGCTCGCGGACTCGCGACGAACCCCGAGGTACTACTGCTCGACGAACCAGCGGCTGGCACTAACCCGGCGGAGAAGATTCAACTGGCCAATCTCATTCGAAAAGTGCGCGACGAGTTGGGCGTCTCGATCCTGCTAATCGAGCACGACATGAAGCTTGTCATGTCACTGGCTGAGCGACTTTACGTGCTCAACTTCGGTAGCGTCATTGCAACTGGCACACCCGACGAGATTCGATTGAACCAAGTCGTGATCGACGCCTAC
>JAYVNV010000205.1:0-8135 GCA_043758265.1 Acidimicrobiaceae bacterium | reverse complement strand
TCCACGCCGGTCGGACCGCCGCCGACAATGACGAAACGTAGGTTGACGGTTTCGTGCTGTGCGCGCACCTCGGCCTGTTCAAGTTCCAGCAGCAAGCGGTTGCGCAGCCGTCTCGCATCGGCGAGCGAGTAAAGCGGCATTGCGTACTGCGACGCACCGGAAATATCGAAGTACGCCGCTGTCGCACCGGTCGCCACGATCAGATGGTCAAAGTCGATCTCGGCGCCGTCCTCCAGCACTACGACGTTTCGGTGGTGATCGACTTCGCGGACGTGGCCGTGGCGAAAGTTGACGTTCTTCGAGTCACCGAAGATCGTGCGGATCGGATAGGCAACGTCGGCGGGCTCTAATCCGGCCGTCGCACCTGATAGAGCAGTGGTAGGAAGGTGTGGAAGTTGTGCTTGTCGACGATTGTGACGCGCACGTCACGGTCGGCCAGCTCGCGCGCGGCGGCGATGCCAGCGAACCCGCCCCCGATGATCACCACGTGGGTGAAACCGGACAGGTCGGGGTAGTTGGGAACGAACCGGGGAGAGATTGCCATGGCAAGTCCAGCATAAGTTGCGTCGCGCGCCATTAATTCAATGATGCGCGACGCAACGTCCCACCCCGTACACCAGTCCGGCGGTGATCATGAGCACCGACAACAGCCCGTCACCGATGGAGAAGCGCAGTGCAATCGCCACGGGGATGACCGCGCCGACGACCCAGAGCAACTGCTGACGGACGGCGAATCGTGCGAACGTGCGGCCCTGCGCGCCGGGCGCGACGTGTTGTTGCGTAATGGAGTCAAACGTCGGCTGCGCCACGGCGGAGCAGAGACCGAGCCATCCAGCGAGGACTACCTGGGAGTAGAGCGTCGGGTAAGTTGCTGCGGCGCCAGCGCCAATACCGGTACCGAGGAGGGCGAACGTGAGCAGCGTCGACTCCGCAACGGCGTTACGCACCCGAGTGACGAGCGCGAGGCCAATAAGCGCACCGAGGGCACTGATCGCCAGGGCCACGGCGAACCAACCGAGACCGGCGTTCTCTCGTCGCAGGCCGAACGCGAGCAGGAAGGTCGCGAAGCCGACGCTAAAACGCATTAAGGCCGCCGCACTGAGTCCCCACACGACCTCGACGTCGCCCATCGGATTGAGCGCGTTGCGGTCACGCTGCGCCTGGGTGAGTCCAGTGACCTCGTCGCGCACTACCTGGGGCGGTCTCTGTAGACGCAGGCTCGCAACCGTCGCCCCGAGGAACACGAACGAGGCAATGACAAGCACACTCGGCGCGCCAAGGCCCTTAAGAACGCCCGCGCCGAGCGCGCCGGCGAGTAGACCGGCCAGCGTACCGAGGAAGGTCAGCTGGGCGTTAAATCCGGCGAATCCCCGCTGCTGCTCAATCCCCTCACTCGGCCAACCGGCGTGACCGACCGCGCTCGCGTGCGCTCGCAGCTGGTCGGTGCGCGCCATCTCAGGTACCAGGGCGCCGCGGGTGACGACGTAGAGCTTGGAGGAGATCAGGACGAGAAAAGCCATCGGGAAGAGCCAGAGCGAGTGGAGATGCTGGTTCATCATCCAGCAAAGGATCGCGCGCAGACCCGCCGAGAGCGCAATAAGAATACGTCGACCGTTGGCCGACCTGTCAATGAGAGGCCCGAGAATCGGAGAGACCACCGCGAAGGGGGCGATCGTCAAAAGGAGGTACGCCAGTACCTTGCCCTTCGCTTCCGTGGGCGAGACGGAGAAGAAGAGCGAACCGGCCAACGAAACGGTGACGAGCGTGTCGCCGGCCATCATGGCCACGTGCACGAGGGCGAGGCGGCCAAAGGCGGTGCTCTGGTCGAAGAGATCTTGCGCGGAGGCCCGCGCAAGTGATCCAAGTCCTCGTCGTCGCACGACCATCAAGCGTACGTGATTGCCCTCGAGTGCCAAGGTGGGGAACGGCCGTGCTGTTAGAACGTGGTGGTGCACTGGACGTTCTTTCAGAATCTTCCCCTCGCTCTCGCGACGGCGTGGTTGTGGGCCCTGCTCGCCTTCGCGGTCGGTCGGATCGTCAAGCGACACGCCACGATTGACGTCTTCTGGGGCGTTGGTTTCCTGGTGGTGTACCTCGAGAGTCTCGTCGTCGTACACCACGTCACGTTCCCAGCGGGTTTCAAAGGCGCTACCCAGCCGGCCGATTTCTTCGATCGCTACCTGCTCCTCACCTTCGTCGCGATCTGGAGTCTTCGCCTCTCGATCCACCTCGCGTTGCGCCAGCGCGGCGCGAAGGAGGACCCGCGCTACGTCGCAATCATGGAGGGCGCGGCGGGGGGCAGCGAGACGCTGTACGCCCTTCGAATGATCTACGCACTCCAAGGCCTCCTCCTCTGGTTCGTCTCACTGCCACTGCAATGGACTGCGTTCCACGCGAGTTTCGATTGGCTCTTCTTTCCGGGGTTGTGCCTGGTAGTTGTGGGACTGTCCTTCGAAGCCATTGGTGATGAACAGCTACGTCGCTTTCTGGCTGATTCCGCCACCCGTGCCATGACTATGAACCGGGGACTCTGGCGTTACACCCGCCATCCGAACTACTTCGGCGACGCCGTCGTGTGGTGCGGCTTTTACGTAGTCGCCTGCGCCGCGGGACGGGGCTACCTGACGGTGCTTTCACCGCTCTTTATGATCTGGCTGTTGACCTCGCTGTCGGGAAAGCCGATGCTCGAAAGAAAGCTCAGGCTCACTCGCGTTGGTTACGAAGAGTACGTCGCGACCACGAGTTCGTTCTTCCCGCGCGCGCCCAAACGCATGAAGCGATAGCTCGCGACGCAGCGTTGGCGATTTTTCCGCTTGGGCACCATGTCCGTTCTGCCCTCGACTTGGTGCGAATGACCAATCCAGCGTTGTTCATCGTAGAGGGCACACGCAATCTCACTGCCCCGCACCTCACGCGCCCTGCGCGACATGATGAACGTGGTTCCAATTGGCTGTGACGATTGCCGGGACACGAGGTCGCACGAGACAACGCCGGTCCTCTACGTAGGCGAAGTGCACCACACTCGTTGGGTGACTACGCAGGATTCATCAGCACCATCAACAAGACCTTTATCGAACGCTCCCAGTCGGCGTTATCGATCGGAGTGATTGACACGTCGTCGAGGGTTCGTCCGACCTGCACCGCTTGGACCAAGACGGCAATCGAGCGTGCGGAAAGTTCACGGCCAAGCCATTGACGCTCTTGGCCGTATTGGATGATCTGTTCGAGTTGGTCGGTGAGGCGAGCTTGGGTCGTCCCGATCAGTTCACGTAGTTCAGCGCGCATCATGGAGGCGGCGACGATTCGAGCCCGCAATGCGCGACGGGCCTTTCGATGCTCACCGGCGGCGAGCGTGTCGATGAGCGCCTGTACGGACCTGATGTAGTCGTCATGCGTTTTTGCCGAGTTACTGACATTGTTGAGGGCCGCAATGTCCTCTTCAGCGAGCGTGGCGAACATTTGGTGATACGCCGCGTCGATGACGCCCTCACGTGAACCGAAGTGGTGATAGACCGATCCGTAGTTGACACCCGTTGCTTCACAGATTTCCGGTATGCGAATAAGCGACTCATCCGCTCTCATCAGTCGTTCACCGACTGCGTCCAAAACCACTTGCATTACTGTCGCCGAACGGCTCTGTTTCGCCATCAATTTATATTACCCAAATACTGCACTCTTTGACAAATTGTATAACGATGGTATGGAATTGACGTCACGTCAAAATCTCCAAGACTGATCGTGGTGAGTAACGACGGCGGGGTGGGCGTGGCGGAGAGGTTGTAATCCTTTCGCTGCTCTCGCCATGGACTTTCCATGCGAATTACATGTCAACGCGCCAGTGCAAAGAGCCAGAGGCCACCGATCGAGGTGCGACGAGTGGCGCGAGTACTTCTTCTTCAACGATCCGCGTCACTCCTCGAGCAACGCCAGCGTCGGCACCGACTAGGTGAGAGTCTTCCCAACGATCTCGCACTCGAATGTTCTAGGCGACAGCACTTCGAGCGCCACGCTTTCCTTCAGCAGCGCCCGGGCTATCAGCTACGAAGATGGATCCGGCGACTCATACAAACCCTTAAGACGACTGTTTCATCGAGTACACGCTCCCACCAGCACTGATGACGTCTCACCTCGATCAACATGGAAGTGCGAGGTGCTAGAACGCACCTCGTCGCTTCGTTGTCGATGTGCGATGGCGATTCTCCACAGATCAACTAGTCGTAACGCATCACCTCATCGAAGTCGCAATCACCTCGTTCGGTGGTCGCCGAAGAGAAAGCTGCCGGCCATCAACCCAAAGAAGTCAACGCACGCACATTGGCGAGGATGCAGACGCCGGCATCGAATAACCGATGTCGGCTGGTCACTCGGCGTCGCTCACTGCGAAGTCATTCCTCCGTCCACCAGCAGCACGGAACCGGTCATGAAACTTGTTTCATCCGACGCTAGGAAGAGCACGACATTGGCAATCTCGCGCGGCTCACCCGGACGGCCAATGGGCTGAAAAGAGTCAATCGTGTCGTACACGTGCTGGAGTCCACCGAGCATCTCGGCGTGGGCGTAGTTGATCGGCGTGTCGACCCAGCCGGGACAGATCACGTTGCAACGGATGCCCAACTTCGCGTAGTCGAGGGCAACGCCCTTGGTCAACATCACGCTCGCCCCCTTCGACGCGGAGTAGACGGCGAGGAACGGCTCGCTCACGACGCCATTCACGCTCGCAATGTTGATGATCGATCCCCCTCCCTGGGCCAACATGTGAGGAATCACGGCCCGGCAACCGTAGATCTGACCTTTCACGTTCACGTTGAGCGTCCGGTCGATTGTCTCATTCGTCACTTCGTGCAGGACCCCTGGGAGATTCACACCCGCGTTATTGACCAGTACGTCGACGCGACCCCATTCGGCCACGACCGCGCTGACCATATCGTCGACGGCGCGACTCGAGCTCACGTCGACCTCTCGACCAATCGCGCTTCCACCGGCGTCGCGGATCATTGCCACCGTCTCTCGCGCGCTCGCGCCGTCGAGATCGGTGCACAGCACCCGCCCCCCTTCTTCGGCCAGTCGAAGCGCCGAGGCGCGACCGATGCCGGACCCGGCACCCGTGACCACACAGACTTTGCCCGCAATTCGATTGGCCAATGGAACACTCCTCGGTCGATTACCCACGTGAGAACAACATCATAGGAACTGCCGTTGACCCAGCCTTTGCCATGAAAAATCAATGTCTCGTGCAGCCAATTGTTGTCAACTGCGAAAATCCTCAAATCACCGCGAACGCTCTAGCCCACGTTGCATTGCGTACCCGGGTGATGGCAATTTCCGTTTCCGTCAAAATCGTCCGACCGTCGCGGTCACGTATCTTGACGGTCTCGGAAACTATTTTGGGGACATGGTCTCACGCGCCTGGCCGAACAGTGGCCCTAGTGCCCGGAGTCGGGCATCGAGGATCGTGCCACGGGTGAGACGCGACCAGTTTGAGCTTGACCCCGATAACGAAAAGGTCGGTGTCACCGCCGACGTCGTAAAAAGTTTGGCGGTCGAACGTGAACTCGATGAGTCTCGCGAAGGAGCACTGGTACTGAAGAGCCATTCCGTCGAGCGACAGGACCTGGCCGACATCGCCTGATTGCCGTTACCTGGGCACACTTCGTCGTTACGTAATCAACGATCACATGACGTGGCGAATACGCCGTTTACGTTGATGTGGATTGATCTCGCGCTCCCGAGGCACAGTCGAAAAGGGTCGGGCGGATGTAGAACGGCCCGTTCACTACAGATCGAGGGCCAATCCCGCGCCCAAGGCTCTCCTCGACCCTTGCCTCATCGTTGCTTCATTACGCCATCGATGGCTCGACCAAAGCTCGCTCTCCTCGTTGCTCAGCAAAGTAATTGGCGCCGAAGCGTCTTTTCGAGCAGCGGCAGTTTGTTTTGGCCAGAGGGGTGATCGTCACGGAGCTCGTACACCTGAGAAAAGGTGATCGCGGTTGGAAAGCCTGGCGTCGTAACTCCGGTGAAGTTCGTGAATGCGGAGTCTCTCGATACAAAATTTCTGAACGCGTCAAACTCTCTCCCGCAAAACGTGGCAAGTTGATCGATGGCGATTCTCTCGCAACGTCGGTAATTGCAATGCTCCTAGTGCAACTGCGGTCGGGAGTTTCGGGCACCTGATTTATTTTTCGTCGTTTTTTGCGAGCACCGAAGGCGGACGAATTCCAATGGCGAATCCACTAGCGAAATTGGACTCATTGCAATCTCCGTCGAGACCTCTGACGATGATGCGATCCGCTCTGTCACGACATCTATCCGGAGATGAATCGTCCACTCTTCTCGCTGCGAACCCTGGCGGGGTCGCGAAGATCGAACGCACGCCCGAGCAGTAATTGAGCTCGGGGCAACCAATCGAACGTATACAACGGCGGCGGCTTGGTTCGGTGTCGTCAGTTCAGTGCGTGGGATAAATGATGTTTTGACCGGCTAGCGGGCTGACGCAAAAAAATTGGTGGGTCAACAGGTTGAATGTGCATCTATTTTCCCTGAGGCTGCGTTGGTCGTATTCCAACTTTTCTTCTTTGGTTCCTTAGGAGTGAGAACGGCTACCTTCGACGCCGCGAAAGCACCGCGACAGAGATGCGCCACCCAAGCATCAACGCCCCTATGAAACCCAGCGATACAAAGATGAAGGCGACTGCCGTACCCTGCCCGGTGACCACACGCAAGATCATCCCAATTGACACGGTTGAAAAGCAGACAAAAATTCCGCCACGGAGAGAACCACCCATTTCACTTCTCGAAATGACGACGAGCCAACCAACCACCAAGCCCGCTGCGAAGGGCCATAACGTGGACAGGATTCCAGAGAGTTGAACCCCGTGATCGTGCGCCGACCGGCCGATGGCGACGAATAACAAAAGGACGAAGAGGTCCGCCGTGATCATGGCCCAGGGCACGTCCCATTTATGGCGCACAGTTACTCGCTTCAATTGATCAAAGGGTCATGCATCATTGCCTGGTATGTCCCAACCACAGTGAGTCCAATCATAAATGACCTTTCCACCGCGTGCACTTTTCGTTTCTCTCCACGAAGCGACGCCACGGGCATTCACCAAATTAGTGGGGTCCTAGCAAAATCGGGGGAAGCCCTGTGAGGACTCGGCTTCGTGGTTTTTCTACGAACGACTTTGCTTGCAGTGATCAGAGTTTTCACTGTCGTTTCCCTGACTAAGTTCCCTCCTGAGCCCACGATTATTGAGTCTGTCAGCACCTCGTTCGACCCCACCTCGCCCCCCGCGATGGTGCAGTCACCACGCATTCACGTAGGAGACGGGAGCGTTCATGCCATTTACTTGCGATCAAGGTCAAGCCGCACGCGGCCGTAACCCTCGTTAGCCCCGTTTTGATGATTTACGCGTAGCGGTCGGAGTCAATCTAATTAGCTATGTGATTCGGACCTAGTGCGCAAGGTCCCTCTTATGCCGCCGGTGGAAATCGTTCCCACGACCGAGGAACGATTCGATGGGCTTTACCCGACGGTTTCGATGAGAGGTGTCGGAATGAACCGAAATCCCAGGAGTAGTTTGCCCGGTGGTGTCGATTCAAAATGGTGTGACGATCAGTGCGTCAATTGAAATGTGAGATATCGGACTATTTCTAATGTGCTCGAGTCGGCATCCTCTAACTACCTACGAAGTGCCACTGCTCCCCACCTCGTAACAGGCACTGGTACGCGCGCACTGTTCGAGAACTTCCCTTGCACCGAGATCTCGGCTCACTCGAATCAAGGATGACCTCGGTCCGGTTGGCCGTTCAATGCACTAATGACTCTGCGTCACCTGATAGCAGGCGATGTCGTACTCAGAAACGGCATGAGAGTTACCACTGTTCATTGACCCGGTCCCCGCACTACCTGCGTAGTGAGTTGCGGCGTTCGTAAAGCCTGACGATCCAAATCCGTTGGGCTGCGATGTGGCACCTACGCCTCCACAGGCAACGCCATTGGGATTTGCGGTGCCGGGCTGACCGGTACCCGCAGGGTTTGACGCGGCAGCGGCGGGCAGAGCCAGCGCGATTGTCAATGCGGCCACGATTGGCAAGGCTCGGATAGTTCGGTTCATATTGGTCTCCTCAAAATTCGT
>JAYVNV010000204.1:0-8140 GCA_043758265.1 Acidimicrobiaceae bacterium | reverse complement strand
ATCTCGTCGCCGAGCACGATGGACCAGTGCCCGATGAGGTGCGAACCGCGTCCGATGATGCACCGGCGCCCGATCGTGACGACTGGGGAGCTCAGCATTGTCTGCTCGCCACTGATGCCGGCCGTCAGACAGACGTTTGGACCAATCAGCGTCTCGTCACCAATCGAGAGGTACCGCTCGTTGTAGATGACCCCCTGGGGCGCCATGAGCGCCGCGTGCGTGCCGAAGTAGTGGAACTCACGCGCGTAGGGGTCGGACGGTCCGACGGTCGCGACCTCATTGAGATACCCGCGCACGGCGCGAACCCGTGCACCCAGCAGCTGGCGAAACCGAAGGCGACTATTCACGTGGGTCACGCTATCGCTTCAATCCGCCACCCAACCTGGACTGGCACCGGCTGCGCCACCCTCGCGAGCGCGACTGACTGGTCGCGTCGTAGCTAACCCACAGCGCATCGCAAGAGTGACGACGACTCAAGAGGGTTGTGGCTGATTCGATTTCGCTGGCGAACTGGTCCTCGTGATGGCGGCCGAGCGGCGGGCCGTAAAGGCCGCAATACTCTGCGCCAGAGCGCCGTTCGAGACGAAACTTGCCATATGAAGGGCGTCAGTGTCGCACGTCACTCGCCCGGCGACCACGTCGAGGATCTGACGGTTGCCCGAGGAGGCCTCGGGTGACCACTCGGCCATCGCCGCGGCGAGTTCGAGGGTCAGCGTACGCAGTTGTTCGCGACTGACGATCTCGCTGAGTACGCCCATCGACAGCGCCATCTCCGCCGTGACCACGTGACCGGCGAGGAACATCGCTCGCGCCACGCTCTGGCCGAACGCGTCAACCACGAGTCGAACACCATTCTCTGAATAGGTCAGGCCTAGCTTGGAGGCGGGGATGGCGAACTTGGTCTCCACCGAGGCCACTCGCACGTCGGCGAGCAGCGCCAATTCGAGTCCACCGCCGATGACGTTGCCGTGAAGGGCCACGACAATCGGTAGGAGCGATGAGCGCAGAGAGGCGAAATTACTTTCGTGCGCAATCAGTTTGTCCGCGTCGCCTCGACTCGCTTCAACGAAGTCGTAGCCGGCGCAGAAGTCCGGTGGCTCCGCGGTGATGACAATCACCTTCGTCCCGTGGGGCGGATTCGCGACCAACTCGTCAATTCGATCAATGGTTGCGCGTCCGAGCACGTTGCGTCGATTGCCATCGGCCAGACGGATCTCGAGGACACCGGCCACCACCCGCTCGACGCTGACCGGCGTCGCTGGCGGAAAAGCCAGCCGCTCACGTCGACGATCTTTGATCCATTTTGTCGATTGTCGAAGACGATCGCCGGCGCGCGATCGCAGCAGGGTGACCGACCGACCCATTCGAGTCGTGGGACTCATGCGCCCTCACCCCCGCAACAAGGTGAAACGGCAGCCGCAGCGTTCGTAGTGACGTCACCCACGACCGGTCGCCCCTTCAGCGTCAAACTCATCTCGTATCTCCACGGTGTGTTCGCCGAGCGTCGGCGGGGGCCGGCGCAAAACGACCTCACTGCGGCTAAAGCGCAGTGGACTGCCCGACAGTTCAATCGTGCCCAATGAGGAGTGCGACGCTGTCCATACGAGATTCTGCTGGCGCACCTGCTGCGTGGCGTAGACCTCATCGAACGTCTTCACCTCGCCGGCGGGGACGCCGGATTCGTCAAAGTGTTGGAGCCATTCGCGCACTGTTTTGGTGGCGAGGGCTGACGCCATCTCACCGTTCAACTCATCGACTCTTTTGATCCGATCAGCGTTCGTCAGAAACCGCTCGTCCGCGGGGTCCAGACCCAGCAATGGAGCGAACCGTCGCCAGATGGCATCATTGCCGACGGCAATGACGATTGGACCGTCACTCGTCTCGAAGACGCCGTAGGGGCAGACCGTCGGATGTTGATTGCCCGACAATGGCGGCACCTCGCCGGACACCAAGTAGCGAGTCCCTTGGAAGGCGTGCAGACCAATCTGCCCGGCCAGGAGTGACGTCGAGACCCGTTGACCTCGTGCGCTCGAGGCTCGCTCAACGAGACCGCCCAGGATGCCAATCACGCCGTAGAGGCCCGCGGTGAGGTCGGCGATCGGCACACCCACCTTCAGCATCGGACCCTCAGGCGGGCCGGTCACCGACATCAGACCGCCCTCGGCCTGCAAGATGAGGTCGTAACCAACGCGGTGGCTATCGGGACCGTCGTCACCGAAGCCACTTATCGAGAGACGGATTAACCTTGGGTTCATTGCCTCGAGTAGCTCGTCGCCCAGGCCCAGGCGCTCCATGACGCCCGGCCGGAAGTTCTCGACAATCACGTCGGCCCAACGCACCAGCCGTTCGATGAACTCACGCTCGTCGGGGTCCTTCAAATCAATGGTGACACTTCGTTTGTTGCGGTTCGTGGAGAGGAAGTACGTGCTTTCGGGGCCCGACGGAGACGCCACGAAGGGTGGGCCCCAATGACGGGTGTCATCACCACCGCTCGGCTGTTCAATCTTTATCACCTCGGCACCGAGGTCACCCAAAATCATCGTGGCGTAGGGACCGGCCAGCACGCGCGAGAAGTCGAGGACGTTAATCCCGCGTAACGGCCCCTCGGAGGGGGTCGGCGCACTCCGTTCGCTCTCAGCGCTAATCACGTATTTATCCAATCTAACGCCCTCGCACGCCCGTCTAAGGAGTAGGCGGCGTACGACTTCGTGACGCCGACTACCACCGGCGCCACGAAGTCATCATACGAAGGTCGCCCCTAGATGCCGTCGGCCTTCAACGCGGCCTTGCAGGCTGACGTTGATGTGCAGTTCGTGACATCCGCCAAGATTTTGGCGGAGAGTGGCGTACCCTGCACTTCCAATCCAGTCGACCTGTCCGCGACAAACGGCGCGTACGGTCCAAAGGTGTTGTGGAACTTGTTGAAGTCAATGCTGCCACTGGCACCCTCGTAGTTGATCTTCTTGTGCGCCTTCAACAGCGCGACACACGTCGCGTAGGAGTAACACTTCGTGCCCGGGGGGTTTGTGACCATCGTCATGTCCTTCGCGACGGTCTTGCCATTGGTGGTCTTGGCGTAGGTGTCGGCCAGCGCCAAGGTGATTACCGCGTCGTAGGCGTAGTTTGCGCCAGAAAGGACACCGGCCTTCACGACATTCGACGGCAGCTTCTTGAAGCCCGCCATGAAGTAGTTTTCCGCCTTGCCCGTCACCGACGTGCCCATGACGGACGTCAGGTTCGCGTGAGCGTTAGCCGTTCCAAAGGCCTTGATGTAGTCCGAACTCGTAGTGACGTCCGTGCCAATCCAGGGAATCTTTGAGCCCAGCTGATTGAACTCAGTCGCCAGCACCCCGACCGTCTGGGCGTCGGTTTGGGAGAAAATCACTTGGGGCTTGTCGGCGATGACCTGACTGACCGTGTTGGTGTACGACGACTGGTCGCCCTGGATGATGTAGGTGTTGATGACCGTGCCACCCAGCTTCTTGTAGATCGTCTGCACCGGCTTCACGATGGTCTGCGCCGCTGCGTCGGAGTAGAACAACAGGTCAGCCTTCTTGTAGCCCTTGGAGTAGGCGTAGGTCGCCATCGCGACACCTAGCTGGCTGTCCGACGGGCTGTCACGAAACAGGTAGGGATCGGTCTGATTGTCACGACCGGTGTCACCGCCCTGGAATTCGTCGATGATGTGGTTCGCCTTCATCACCGGCTCCACCGCGTTGATCTCCTGCGTAGTCGGGCCGATTATGCCGGCAATTCCACCGCCGGAGATTAACTTCAAGAGCGCGGTCTTACCTTCAACTGGGTCACAGCCCGTGTCGCCCGTTGGCACCAGAAGCTTCTTGCCCAAGACGCCACCCGCGGCATTCACCGCAGCCGCCCCAATTAGGGCACCTTGGTCGATGCCCTGGCCCAGACTGGCCAACGGTCCTGTGAAGCACGACAGCACGCCGTACGAAATGGTCTTGGAGCTGGCGCTGGCGGTGACGCCTGAGCCGAGCACCACTACTCCTCCGCCCAGCACGGTCGCGAGTGCAAGTGCACCCGTCGCCGTCTGAAAGGAGAACTTCTTTTCAAAAATTCGCACTAACTTTCCCCCTTGTTGAACAACTCTCTCATCTGAGATTTTTAAAAGTTCTACTACGCCATTCGCCCGACGTAAAGATCAATGACCTCTTCATTGTGCAAGAGATCCTTGGCCGGCCCGTCCAGTCGATTCTGCCCAAGCACCATCACGTAGGCCCAATGGGCGTGTCGAAGAGAACGACGGGTGTTCTGCTCGACCACACAGACGCCAACGCCCGTCGCAGCGACCTTTTCGATCTGCTCCCAGAGAGCTGACTGCAACAGGGGTGAAAGTCCCGCACTCGGTTCGTCCAACAGCATCACCACCGGATCGAGCATGAGACCTCGAGCCATGGCCAACATGCTGCGTTGCCCGCCACTCAACGCGCTGGCTTTTCGCCGCAGTGACGACCGCAGATCGGGGAAGAGTTCGCAGAGCTCATCGATTCGTTCGGAGGTGCCGTGCTTGCGGGTGTAACCACCCATCTCAAGATTCTCACGAACACTGAGATCGGGGAACGTATTGGCGACTTGGGGTACGTACGCCAACTTGCGTCGGACCATCTTCTCTGGTGCGAGGCCGGTGGTCTCTTCACCGAGCACGTAGACGTGACCACTCGAGATCTTGATTACACCCGAGATCGCTTTCAGCAGCGTTGACTTTCCGGCACCGTTGGGTCCGACGATTGCCGTGATTCTTCCCTTGTGCACGTCCAGCGTGACGCCTTGAATAATGGGCGCGCCTCCGTAGCCAGCCGTGACCAACTCAATGCGCAAGACGACCGGAGATTCGACGGTGGGCTCACTCATCGTCGTTACCCAGATAGGCGTCAACAACGCGTTTATTGTCGCGAAGTTCACTGAAACGACCCTGTGCAATGACCGATCCAAGGTCCATCACCACCACCTCGTCACAGGTCTTTTCAATAAAGGGAAGATTGTGTTCGACGACAACGACGGTGCTACCCGCACTCTTAAGGTCACGGATCGCCTGTCCGATACGTTCACCCAACACGGGGTTCACGCCCCCCATTGGTTCGTCGAGGATCGTGAGGCGGGGCTTCGCCGCCGCGATGCGAGCGAACTCCAGTAGACGTTTCTGGCCCCCGCTCAGTCCAACGGCGCGGTCGTTTCGAACGCCATCCAGGCGGTACTGGGTCATCAGCTCGGTGATCTCCTCGTTGTCAATCTGATCCAGACGGCGAAGACGGCGCGCAGACACGAGCGATCGCCACAACGTCTCTCGCTCCAGATCCGACTTCCCGACGCGCACGTTGTCGATCACCGACAGGTCTCGCCACTCGCGAGGCGACTGAAACGTCCGGATGAGACCCATCCGAGAGATGACGTCGGGGCGCTTGCCCACGATGTCGGCGCCGGCAAATCGCACCCGGCCGCTATCGGGCCGTTCGAAACCAGAGACCAGGTCGATGACGCTGCTCTTGCCCGCTCCGTTCGGTCCAATGAGACCGACGACGGTACCTTCCTTGATCGTCATCGAGCACTCTTTGACAGCGACAACGCCCCCGAAGAACTTGGTGATGGCGTCAATCTCGAGCAGTGCGGATGAACTCACGAGTCTGTACCCTCGGTCGAAGTCGAAGTCGAAGTCGAGGTCGAGGTCGAGGTCGAATGAACTACTACCTCGCTCATCGAGTCGCTAGTGACCTCCGCGCGCGACCGTCTCAAGTAGAGCCTCCGCAATGTCCAACGCGGCTGGGATCCGTCGGTGCCCAATCGTTCAGGAATAAGCCCCTTAGGTCGAAAGCGCAGCATGGCGATGATCAACACGCCAATGAGGATCTGTCGAAGTGCCGGACCAAGCTCTGGTCGTGCGGCGGGCGATGGTATGTAACGCGTCATCTCAACGAATCCAACGTAGACAATGAAGGAGCCAAGGACGACGCCCTTGGGATTTCCCCTCCCTCCAACCAGGATTGCCGCGTAGAGTACGAAAATCTCTGTCGGCTTCCAGTCGAGTGGATTGAATGCCCCAATGTAGGCAGCGAAGAGGCCACCGGAAAGTCCGGCCAGTGCCGCGCCAAAGAGGTAGGTCCGGTACTTCGTCCAAAAGACGTTGCGCCCATAGACCGCCGCCGCCTTCTCGTCGTCGCGCACCGCCCTCACCATTCGACCAAAGGGACTCTTCGACAACCGCGAGACGAGGAGGTACACGAAGAGAAGCACGAAGAGACAGAATCCGAGGAAAAAGTAGTGGTACGTCGTGTACGACAGGTGAGCGCCCATGGGGTCAAATAGTCCATACACCCCGTTGTAGCCATTGAACAACGGGGTGTAGTTCTCAACGAAGTAGTAGATGGCCCAGACGGCGCCGAGCGTCGTGATGGAAAAGTAGACGTCGCGCAGACTGCGGAGTGCAATGGCACCGATGATTGAAGCGAATGCCACGACGACGACGACGGCAATCATTACCGCCACGAGGTACGGCAGGTGCAACGCAATGAAGTACGTGACCGGTGGCTTCGGTTTGCCCACGGTCAATACGATTGTCATGTACACGCCGAGGGCGAAGTAGCCGTACGCCGAGAGGTCGAAGTCACCGGCCCAACCCCAGATCATGTCGATGCCCAGGGCGAGCACGGCGAAGATTGCGGCCTCGGTGAGAATGGCCGTCCAGTACTGGAGCATCAGACTCGAACCTTCAATGCTCGACCCTTCACGAAGATTCCGTTGGGCTTAATCAGCAACATCACGCACAGGAACGCGAACGCAATAACCAACTGGTAGGCCGAGCTCGTGTAAGTCGCAGCAACGGCCATCACGAGACCGAGAACAATCGCCCCCCCGAGCGTGGCGTACGGTCGACCGAGACCACCCCCGACAGCGGCGGTGATTGAGAGAAGCAGGAAGCCATTCCCGATCGAGGGAGTAATGGAACCTATGGTCTCGCCGTACAGGAATCCGGAGAACCCCGAGACCGCCCCCGCGACGGCCCAAGTCTGCATAACCACGCTGCGCGCCGGAATCCCGCTTATTTGGGCGAGTTCACGATTTTGGGCAACGGCACGAAGGGCCTTGCCGAGACGAGTGCGCTGGAGCAGGACGTAGATGAGCGCCGCAACGACTACCGCCGACACCATCACTTTGATTGTGAGGGTCGTCCAGAGAAATGGTCCGACGTGCAAGAGCCTTCCCTGTGAGAACTGGTAGGTGACGCTGGCACCTCCGAATGCGATGAGCAGCGCATTTTGAAGTATCAACGATGCGCCGAGCGTCGCGATCAGCGTCGAAAGCGTCTTCTGATTTCTAAATCGTTCGATCAAGAAAAAATTCAGCGCCATTGCGGCGAGTGCACCAACGACGGTGGCCAGCAACGCGCACACGTAGAGGCTCTGATGGAATGTCGTTTCGGCGACGTAAGCCGTATAGGCACCAATGGTCAGCACCTCACCGTGCGCAAGATTGACGACGCGAGAAACGGCGTACTCAAGGGTAAACGCGACCGCTGAAAGAGCGAGAATCGCCGCCGTCGCCAACCCCAGGCCCACCGTGATCCAAAAAATGCTCATGCCCCCCCAGACCTCACGATGGCGCACCAGACTCCTGAAGCGATCAGCCGTTGATAACTACTGCTGTGCGACCTTAACAGCAGGCCTCGAGTGATTACTAGAGGCAAAGCAATGAATCAGGCTGCAATCGATGCGCAGCAGATCGAAAACCTCGATTGGCCAGCACGTTCGTTCACACGTCGAAGTGCTCGCCATCACCTTGTACATATTTAGTCGAGTCGCGACGTCACGTCACGTGGCGAGGTGGTCTCTAAAGCGATGACCCACTCCAAACAATTGTCTTACGGTGAGCGCCGACCTGCCCATGCCGCAACCTCAACATTTCCGCGAGATTTATTGATAATGACGTGGCTTCATTGATTTGCTAATCGAGCGACAGTGGCGAGTCGATGTCAATCTCGTCGCTGGCGCCAACGACGTCGGGTAGCAATGCGTTGGCCATGTGCTCACGGACCCGACCATCAATTTCAGCCATGGTCTGCGGGTTTTCGCGCAAGAAGGCCTTGACGTTCTCACGCCCTTGACCCATCTGCTCGCCTTCGTAGGTG
>JAYVNV010000203.1:0-2591 GCA_043758265.1 Acidimicrobiaceae bacterium | reverse complement strand
GCAACGACGTTGCGCCCAGCGCCCTCACTGACCGGATACTCGGGCGACTCGCGACTCGCGTTTCACCATCGATCGACACTCGCAAGGGCATCGGCGGTGTCTAGAGAAGCTGTGCCCGCGCGACAACCGGGCACACCGACTACGACGAAGGGATTTCAATGAACGACGCGACTCTCGCATTAGTCAGTGGACGGGTATCCACGTCCGAAGACCCCTCCGACAACGTCACGGCAATCGCTGTCGCTGGTGAGCGTATTGTCGCCCTTGGGTCGAACGAAGACGTCCTTGAGCGAATCGGGCCACGAACGCGGGTGATCGATCTCAAGGGTCGCCGGGTGCTGCCGGCCTTCGGCGACGCACACGTGCACGCGGTGAGCGCTGGACTCGAGGGGCTGCGCTGCAATCTCCTCGGCCTTCGCTCCCGCGACGAGTGCCTCGCGGCCATCGCTACGTATGCGCAGGACTTGCCTGGTGACGCGTGGGTGCTCGGCGGAGGCTGGTCCCTCGAAGGTTTTCCCGACGGACCGCGCGCCGATGATCTTGACGCGGTGTGCGCGGGGCGCCCGGCCTTCCTCCCTAATCGGGACCACCACAGCGCATGGGTCAACACCGTCGCGCTGAAACGCGTTGGCATTGGTGCAGAAACTCCTGACCCCTTCGATGGTCGGATCGAGCGTCACGCCAATGGCCAGCCGACGGGGACACTGCACGATGGAGCAATGGCGCTCGTGGGCCGCGTCGTACCCGCCCCGACGAATGAAGAGTTCACGCGTGCCGTCATCTCGGCCCAATCGACCTTGCACGCCCTGGGGATAACGTTCTGGCAGGACGCCTGCGTCGGGAACGCCCCTGAGCTCGGTGTTCCCGACGCCTTCAACGCCTACGCAATGGCCGCCCGCGACGGTCGGCTGTCAGCCAACGTCGTTGGCGCGCTCTGGTGGGACCGGCGCCGCGGTCTTGAACAGATCGCTGACTTACAGGCACGTCGAGAGACTTGCAGCACCGGGCGGTTTCGGGCCACCACGGTCAAAATGATGCTCGACGGGGTGTGCGAGACCTTCACGGCCGCCATGAGCAAGCCCTACCTCGGCCTTGGCGCGAACGAGCATCGAGGAAACATGTTCCTCGAGCCCGACCTTGTGACCGCGGCGGTGGCGGCGCTCGACGCGCTTAATTTCCAAGTTCACTTCCACGCCATTGGGGACCGTGCGGTGTCGATAGCCCTCGACGCCCTGGAGGCACTTGCACCCCATCGCTACGGCCTCGGTCGACACCACATCGCCCACCTTCAATTCATAGAGCCTCGCGATATCCAGCGATTCTCTCGCTTGGGCGTCGTCGCCAACTTTCAGCCGCTCTGGGCGTGCAACGATCCCCAGATGGAGCAGTTCACCTTGCCACACGTTGGCGAGGAGCGCGCCAGTTGGCAGTACAGCATCGGCTCCTTACTCAACCAGGGCGGACGGATTGCGTTCGGCAGCGACTGGCCGGTCTCAAGCCCCGACCCCCTTCAAGAAATACACGTGGCGGTGAACCGCACGCTGTCGACCAGCCTCGGACGCGCCGGAACCGACGAGTGCGAGCGACCATTTCTTGAAACACAGGCGATCTCGGTAACCGCGGCCGTCGATGCCTTTACACGCGGGGTCGCCTTCGTCAATCGAGAGGAGGCCAACCTTGGCGTACTGGCACTCGGCACGAGCGCCGACCTGATCGTGCTCGACCACGACATCCTCACGATTGACTCACACCGAATCGGCGACACCTCAGTTGCCCTAACCGTCGCGTCCGGCGAAGTCGTCTACGGCGACGAATAGGACTCGCGAACACTTTCAGTGTCGCAGCGCAGCTCCAATGATGTCCGTACGCATCGGTGGCGTGCGCGCACTTCTCAGCAACGACTCTCTAACTGGCGAAGAATAAGACGAATCCTACGGCGGCCCGAGCCGTGGACCCGAGCGCCCGGGACTGCAGCGACACGGTTTGTACGCCACTCGAAGACGAGCAGCGCGCTGATGACGACCATCCAACCCAGTGTGGACGCGCCAATGAACTCTGTAGCGAGTGCGCAGCCCGGCTCAATCGACGACAGTGGAACCCGCATCGTGTGTCGACGACCAGGCCACTACCCCTCACATTGAAAGGGAGCGACCGATGGAGTGTGCACAACGCTCGCCAGCGGGCTTTGCTCGCGTGTTTGATTAGCGTGAGCCCACGCGCCCCGGCTTTGCGCCCATCGCCACAATGCCGGCCCCGCGCTGATTCGACCACGGCGTGTGAGCAGCGAGGTGCGCAATGACGATGAGCATTGCGAAAGAGAGCCCGGATTAGAGGTGCGACAGGCCTAGCGTTTCAGTCGCCAAGCTCGACGGTCCTCAGTGTCTCTCCCGGATTTGGCTATCAGCGGCAGCGCCCCGGCGGCATTGCTGCAGTCGTCATCACTCCCCACGTCGTGGCCACCGATTGAGGCGACCCGAGCCTTAGCCTCGCGCCCATGTCGACCCCAACGCGCCCTTCGAGCGTGACATCTTGAATGTCAACACCCGGGCCAGCTCGTCCACCATGACAGTGATCATCGCAACGAGCGCCGC
>JAYVNV010000202.1:0-8158 GCA_043758265.1 Acidimicrobiaceae bacterium | reverse complement strand
TCCTCGTGGTCGATGACGGCAGTCCCGACGGCACGGCCGATCTGGCGCAGACGATCAGTGATGACCTTGGGCAAATTGAGGTGCTGCGGCGGTTGAAGAAGAGCGGCCTCGGCGGCGCGTACCGCAGCGGTTTCGCCTGGGGACTGGAGCGAGGATACGATCAGTTTGTCGAGATCGACTGCGACTTCTCACACGATCCGCGAGCACTGCCGACCCTGCTCGGGGCTGCCTCGACCCACGAGGTAGTGATCGGATCTCGCTACGTCCGCGGTGGTCACATCCCACAGTGGACACTGTCGCGGCGCATGTTGTCGCGCGGTGGGAACCGGTACGCCTCGCTCATGCTCGGACTCGAGGTGGCCGACTCGACGGGTGGATACCGGGTGTACTCGGCGTCCGCGCTCGAGAAGATTGACTACGCGACCGTCACCGCCGACGGCTACGGCTTCCAGATCGAGATGACCTACCGCGCCCGGCGCGCCAGCGCGTCGATCATCGAGGTCCCGATCACCTTTAGCGATCGTGAGCGCGGTGACTCCAAGATGTCAGGGTCCATCGTCCTCGAGGCCCTCTGGCTGGTGACCAAATGGGGATTTGAGCGGCCCTTTGGCGGTCACCCTCACTGAATGGCGTCGACGAGCACCGATGAGAGCACGCTGGCGAGCTTGGCCCTCGTCTCTTCTCGCTCGGCGGTCGGGTCCGATTCGCTGACGATGCCCGCACCGGCCCACGCTTCGAACGAGGTGCCGTTGAGCACCACACCGCGAAAGCCAATCCACCACTCACCATCACCGAAGCTGTCGACCCAGCCCAGGGGGCCGGCGTAGTAGCCGCGGTCGATCTTTTCGAGCTGTTGTATCAAGTCGTACGCGCCGGCACGGGGAAGGCCGCCGACCGCCGACGTGGGGTGCAGGAGTCGCAGCACCTCAAGCGCGTCGGGGGCTCGGTCCTCGTCGCGACACGATGCCTCGATCCATGTACCGAGGTGCGCGAGCGTTCGCAGGGTCACGATTGAGGGAGTGGGGTCCGCGCGCACGTCGTCGTACAGCGTTGCCAGTGCAGTGACGATTTCATTGACTGGCACGTTGTGCTCGTGCAGGTTCTTTGCGCTGCCGAGAAGCCAGTTCTGGTAGTTGTCGGGCGCGGTGTTTTGCGGCAACGCAATCGTGCCCGCGAGCGGATGGGACTGCACCGTCGACCCAATGCGTCGCGCGGTCAGTTCCGGGGTCGCGCCGACGTAGCGTCGTGCGTCGCTGGTGGGCATTGAATAGATGGTGCAGATTGGTTCGCGCACGTGAAGGCGGTGCACCACCGCCGCGGCGTCGATTGGATCCGAGACCGAGCCGATGATTGAGCGTGCCAGGACTACTTTGTCGATCTCCTTAGTCCGAAGAATCTCGACGGCCAAGGCGACATTGTTGGCGTACTGGTCGGGCGTTGGCTGCAGTGATAGGGAGCGCAAGGCCTGGGTCTCTTGCTCGGGCGCGATAACCGCGTCGAGCAGTTCGCGCCAATGTTCGGCGCCGTCAGCACTCGCGAGCCACGCGTCGCCGGCCCTTGACTGCGTCAGACAGAACTGGGCGACGTCAAGTTGTGCGGGCGCGCAACGGTTGAAGGGCAACGCGCCAAAAGCGGTGATTCCACTGCCCGGGGGCCCTTCAACTCCCTCAAGGGTGTGGCGGTTAAGGGCTGCGCGCACCTCGAACGGACCATCGAGGCCCTGTTCGAGGTGCAGCCGGTCCACGCACTCGCCGAAACCGACGCGAATGATTTCGGGCGTCTCGAGGAGCCAGCCATCTCGAGCACCGAGGGCCCGCAACGTCTCGGGCCGTTGCCGTTCGATCCGCTGACGTACGAACCTCAAGAGGACCTCGTAGCGATGAACTGCTGGCTTAGTCCGCCCAAAACGCGTCGGTGGTTCACCGCGCTAAAGCCCGAGCGGTTGAGCATCGCCACAATCTCGGAACTGGAAGGTAGGTAGGCCGTCGACTGGGGAAGGTAGTGGTACGCCGCCCGGTCAGACACCAGCGAGCCAATGAACGGCACCACGCGGCGAAACCACAGTCGAAAGCCGGCGCGCAACAGCCCCGAGGTCGGTTCGGCCACCTCCAGCAGCGAGAGGCGCCCGCCCGGACGCAGCACACGGGCCATCTCGTCGAAGCTCCCGGCGAGGTCGGTAAAGTTTCGCAGCGCGTAGCCGCACGTCACGCCATCGAACCCGGCGCTCAAAAAAGGCAGGGCCGACGCGTCGGCCTGTACGCGCTCGGGCACGGACCGTCCGGCCAGGAGCATCCCCAAGCTGAGGTCGGTCGCGATGGCGCGGTGGCCCTGGCGGGCGAGCTCCCTCGCGAAGTCGCCAGTTCCGGCGGCGATGTCGAGCACGACGCTATTGAGGGGTAGGCGAAGGTCACGTGCGGCGCGTCGTCGCCACCGCGAATCCATGCCGAAAGTCATGAGCGTATTGACAAACTCGTAGCGACGAGCAATGGCGTCGAACATCGCTCGGACCTGGCGGGTCTTCTGGTCGCCTTGGGGCAGGGGAGTCGTTGGCACGGTGTTCAGCTGTAGTAGCGAAAGACCACTTGAGCGACGCAGGAAGGCTTGGGTGTGTCCTTCACTTCGACGACGACGTCAAGCGCAACCTGCACGCCGCCGGCGACCGGCTCCACCGACGCGAGCGTCGCACCGGCGCGTACCTGTGCACCGACTGGCACTGGGTTTGTGAATCGGACTTTGTTAGTGCCGTAGTTGACGCCCATTGCGACGCCGTCAACCTTCATGACGCTGCCCAGGAGAACAGGAATCAGCGCAAGAGTTAGATAGCCGTGTGCAATAGTTCCTCCGAAGGGGCCGACTTGGGCCCGCTCGGGGTCGACGTGAATCCACTGATGGTCACCGGTTGCGTCGGCGAAGAGATTGACCTGTTCTTGGGTCACCGTCTGATAGTTCGAATAGCCGAGGTGCGTGCCAATCAGTGACGTCAGTTCCTCGATGCTGCTCACGTGGGTTGTCATAGTTACCTCCTCACCAACTCTATCGACGGGACCGTCATCTCAGCACGTTGAGCCCTTTAGGATGTGTCAATGTCCGACGCCGCACCCTTTGAAGAATCACTGTCCAATGGCGTCCACGTCGAGTCGCATCGTCAGGTCTCGGGTGGTTGGTACCGCGCGTCGGTCTTTGGCGTGAGTGATGGTCTAGTCACCAACGCCTCGCTTATCCTTGGCTTCGCTGGCGCCAATCCCGGCCACAACATCGTGCGCCTCGCTGGACTCGCCGGCCTCGTCGCCGGGAGCTTCTCGATGGCGAGTGGCGAGTACATCTCGATGCGGGCTCAAAAGGAACTCCTCGAGTACGAGATCGGCGTCGAACGCCGTTCGATCGCGGAGTCGCCCTTGCAAGAACAAGAGGAGTTGCGAGAAATATTCGTTTCGCGAGGCATCGAGTTCGAACTGGCGCAACGACTCTCGATCGACCTCATGAGCGACCCCGATCTGGCGCTTCGTACGCACGCTCGCGAGGAGCTTGGTGTCGACCCCTCGGCGACCGGATCACCCTGGGGCGCGGCGATCTCGTCGCTGCTCGCGTTTGCCGTCGGAGCGTTTATCCCACTAGTGCCTTGGCTCTTTGGCTCGACTGGAGATCCAATCATCTGGTCCATCATTCTCGCGGCACTCGCCGCTGGGGCCGTTGGCGGGATGATTGGTTGGTTCACGAAGAACGGCATAACCAAGTGGGCTTTTCGCCAGATCATGGTCGCCGCTCTGGCTGCGGCCGTAACCTTCGGAATCGGCCGACTGGTGGGCGTTCACTAACTGCGTTGGAAGTGCAAGAGACGGTCTTCGCGTTCGACCGTGAAACCGAGCGACTCGTAAAGTCGTTTCGCCCCCGCGTTCGATGACTCGACGAAAAGCATTGCGTCCGATACGCCTTTCCTTCGAAGCACGTCGAGGCCCTGAGTCACCATCACCCGACCGAGGCTGCGGCCCTGGAAGGCGGGGTGCACTGAGATGATGTAGATCTCGCCAAAGCGGTCAGAGTGCAGTTCGTGGACTTTTGTCCAACACGACGCGGCGAGCTGGCCACCGATCTCGAGCAACAAGAAGCCCGAAGGGTCGAACCACGGCTCTCGGGTGCGCTCGTCGAGGTCGGACTGCAGCCAAGCCCCCTGTTCGGGGTGATCGGCGAAGGCGGCGTTGTTCTGCTCGAGCCACGCCGCTTCGTCGCGACCGGGTTCAAAATTGCGAAGGGTCGCGCCCTCGGGGACGCCCGTCACCGGAATCGGGAGCGGCACTTGCATGAGTTGGAGCATTCGCACAACTTGGCATTTTGAATGGATCGGTACTTGGGAGCCGCGCGTCCACCAGTCGAGTGACGGGTGGACCTCGAGCAGACGTTGCAGGAGCGCCTCATCGAGTTCACCGCCGCACATCTCAACCGTCGCCGTGGTGGTGCCGGTCGCCATTGCGTACTTCGTTAGTCTTCCCTCGACGATCTGCAGCCAGTGTTCAGCGCGCCACCCGTGTACGACGATGCGCCGTCGCCCTTCATCGATCGCTTCGCGGCCGATGAGCGTCTCGGTGCGATTAAGGAGGTTCAGTACTTCGAGTCGACGGTCCGGCGTCAGCGAATGGCTGGACTGCCAGGAATCTGTCATGAAGGCAGGCTACCGGAGCTAGTTGATCCGACCGGCAACTCGATTAAGTTTTCGCAGCAACGCACCGATGGTTCGCTCGGCCGAAATTAGCTCGACGTAGATCTCGGGCGCCATGGCCGAACCCTCCGCCTCAACGAGCGCGGTAATGCGCGACGAAAGGTCGGTCATCGAAGAGGTGATCGTGTTCAGTTCGTTCTGCATGCTCATCGCAAGGTGCCTTTGCTCGGTCGGGTCGGGTGCGGGTGCCGCGCTGGCGCCTAGCGTAATGGGCAATGAACAATCGACTCGGTCCGCGCGACGACACAGCACTCGCGTGGTCGTCGATTGTCGCTACTGGCCCCCAGAGCGAACTGTTCCTCCAGGGTCAGCTGAGTCAAGACTTGACCGCACTGGCGCCGGATGGACAGTGGGCGCTGCTGCTCGAGCCCGACAGCGTCGTGCTCACGTCTTGTCACGTCACGTCGAGGGACGACGGCTACGTAATTGCGTTGCCACACGACGTGGCGGAGCAGGCGATGGCCCGTCTACGGCGTTTCCTTCTTCGCACGAAGTGCTCGTTGGAGTTAGTTGAGAGAACGACGGGGCCCTGGTCGACACTGGGCCAACGTATCGACGCCGGTCGACCGTGGACGAATGAGTTTGTGCTTGGATTGACGCCCCACACTTTTGGCAAGAGCTTCGTCGACGAAACGGTATCGTTCTCGAAGGGATGCTTCACCGGTCAAGAGCTTGTCGCGCGCCTCGATGCCCGTGGCTCGAGTGTGCCGTGGCGATTAGTCCGAGTAGCGGGTCCGTCGTTCGAGCGCGTGGATGAAGTGGTCCATTCGAAAGGACCGGCGGGACCCCAAATGTTCTCGTCACTGATTCAGCGAGGCGTGGTAGTGGCGGGTCTCGCGATTGTGCATCGGACGCTTCTCGGGTCAGCCGAGCTCGAACAAGCCACCGACGTGGAGGTCGAAGCGATCTCCTGACGCACGGGGGCGTCGAACGTTAACGTGGTGGGCAAGGAGACGGCTCGTGCGCTTGAATACCGAAGGACTATTCATCATGGTCTCTGGCGTGACGACCGAGGAGGACGCACTGTTTTCAATCGGACTGGGCGCCAGTGCAGTGAGCTTTGAATTCGGCCCGACTCCTCGCCAGATCTCGGTGAATGGTGCCCACGACATCGTGCGGCGCCTGCCGGTCGGTGCCATCTCGGTGGGCGTCTTTCGAAATGAGTTACCTCAACGAGTTGTCGAGATCGCGAACACGCTGGGACTCTCGGCCGTTCAGCTCGACGGGGCGTTGACGAGCGAGGCGCTCGATTACGTGGCCGAGCGCGTCAACACGGTACTGCGAAGCCTGCCCGGTACGACCAAGTACGACTGGACGGCGCCAATCGCCCACGTCGACTACCTCGTGCTTCCCGGGGCCGACGACCACGACTCGTTGATGGACTTACTGGAGTTGTTCCCTGACGCTTCGGTGCGCACGCCCTTAATCGCCTCTGGCGCATTGACCCCCTCAAACGTCGTCGACGTGGTTCAGAATTACCCGGTGTGGGGCGTCAACGTACGCTCTGGAGTTGAGAAGGCTCCCGGTGAGAAGGATCCGGTGTTACTCGGTCAGTTCATCGCCAACGCCAGGTGGGCCTTTGACAACGCCTACGTGGAACGCCACCACGACGAATGGACGCTCTAGCCAGCGCTGAGCCGCTACGCCTGATTTCGCCGAAAGACCACGCTGCCGTTGTGACCACCGAAGCCGAATGAGTTCGAGAGCACCACGTCGATATCAGCGCGGCGCGGCTCGCCTATCACCACGTCGAGCCCGAGGGCGGGGTCGACGTTGGTGGTGCCGGCCGTGGGCGGGATCGTCTGGTTGAGCAGGGTCATGACCGATGCCACGGCCTCGAGCGCGCCCGCGGCGGCGAGGGAGTGGCCCAGGTGTCCCTTAATCGAGGTGACCGGTGGCACCTGGTCACCGAAGACGGCCCGCATTGCGATCGATTCGGCGAGATCGTTGAGGGGCGTCGACGTGCCGTGCGCGTTGATGTGTGACACATCAACGGGTGAGAGTCCGGCGTCGG
Source organism: Acidimicrobiaceae bacterium (assembly GCA_043758265.1). Taxonomy (GTDB): domain Bacteria; phylum Actinomycetota; class Acidimicrobiia; order Acidimicrobiales; family RAAP-2; genus RAAP-2. The sequence continues at coordinate 1,430 of JAYVNV010000202.1, read as the reverse complement.
CGAGGGCCAGCTGCATGCAGCGAATCGCACCGAGTCCGGTCGGGTCGGGTGCGGTGATGTGGTGGGCGTCGGCGGTCGACGCGGCACCCAGCACCTCGGCCAGTATCGTCGCGCCGCGCGCAGTCGCGTGGTCCCACTCCTCGAGGATGACAATGCCAGCGCCCTCGCCCATAACGAAGCCGTCGCGATCGATGTCGAAGGGACGTGAGAACTCAGTGTTGCTGAGCGCCGTCATGTTGCGAAAGCCCGCTTCGGCGATCTCCACCATCACCGCTTCGGCACCTCCGGCCAGGGCGACGGTGCTGCGACCACTCGCCACGAGGCGTGCGGCGTTTCCGATCGCGTGGGTACCGGCCGCGCAGGCGGTCGTCACAGTCTCGCAGGGGCCACCGAGTCCGAAGCGCATCGACACGGCCGCGGTGGCAGCGTTGGGCATCATCATCGGAACCATGAAGGGCGAGACACGACTCGGACCCTTTTCGGTGAGGACACGCAACTGTTCGATCACCGTCTGCAGTCCGCCGATGCCGGTGGTGACGATGCTCCCGGCGTCAACTATCGGTCCCGTGAGGCCGCTTTGGTTCCAGGCTTCGTCAGCACCCATCAAGGCGAAGAGCGTGAAAGGATCAAACCGACGGAGTTCCTTCGTACCGCCAATGTGCGATGTGTCGAATTCGGCGATCCGTTTCGAGTCGGGCGCGACGGCCTTCAAGAGAGCCCCCCACAGTGCGCCGACGCCAACGCCGGCGCAACTAATCGCGCCTAGCCCGGTGACCGCGACGCGCCGGCCGGCGAGTGGCCCCGATGGTGTGACCGCGACCTGCACTACAGCTTGGCGTAGATCAGTTCGAAGGCTTCTCCGACCGTGCGGATGTCTTTCAACTCATCTTCGGCGACTTCAATATCGAAGGTCTCCTCGAGCGCCATCACAAGCTCGACCAGGTCGAGGCTGTCGGCGCCGAGGTCGTCGCTGAAAGAGGCTTCCAGCGTCACCTTCGCCGGGTCCACTGCGAGTACCTCCACGGCGTTTTCGGTGAACTTCGATAATGCTTCATTGCGGTCCATGGCATCGCCCCTTTTTTCTGTCGCTCCATCGTACTCAACGAGTCGCAAGCTGACGAAACCTACTGGCCCATGGCGAGGCCACCGTCGACGCAGAGCACGGCCCCGGTGATGTAACGCGCCTCGCTACTGGCGAGAAACCCGACAACCCCTGCTATGTCCGACGCCAGACCGACGCGACCCATCGGGATCATGGCCGCCATTGTCTCCTTGGCGGCACCGAGGTCGCTCGTCATGTCGGTCTCGATGAGACCGGGCGCAACCACGTTGACGGTGACGCCTCGTGCGGCCACCTCCTTGGCGAGGGCGCGCGCCAGCCCGACGAGTCCGGCTTTGGCCGCCGCGTAGTTGGCTTGACCGGGGACGCC
>JAYVNV010000201.1:0-2596 GCA_043758265.1 Acidimicrobiaceae bacterium | reverse complement strand
CTTGCGTAAGCCCCGCCAGCGTCAAAGCGAACCAGAGCACCGAGGCGCCGGTTAACGCGAGGAGAAGCCACAAGAGCCACGGCACGACGTTGCGTTGGCGGCCCTGCGACCCCGTCTTCGCCGTGACCTGAAAGGCCCGTTCGCCCGGCTTCAGGTACGTCAGCGTGGCCATGATTGTCGTCTGCATCCGGACGAACTCGAAGACCGCCGCCATGCCCAGGGGGGCGTAGCCGCGCGACAGCAGTGCCAAGGCAATGCGCTGCAGGATGAAGGTCAGTCCAAAGACCAGCGCGAAGACCAGCGCCGGGGCGTGGATTGGGCTGGCGCCGGTGGCGATGACCGCCATTGGTAACAAGACGTAGCCGAGCGAACGCCAGCCGTCGAACCACCCGAGAATCGTCGCGGCGTAGGCGACGCGCTGGCGTAGGGTCAGTCCTCGTCGCGTCAGGGGGTGCTCGAGGTGCAGGAGTTGCATCGCGCCCGTGCCCCAGCGAAGTCGCTGGGACTGGAACTGCTCGGCGTCCTTCGCGGCGAGTCCGTGCGCCAGGACTTCGTTGTGGTACACCGTGCGCCATCCTCGACGGTGCAGGCGCACGGTCGTATGGATGTCCTCGGTCACCGTCTCGGTGGCGACGCCGCCGACGTCTTTAAGTGCCGCTGTGCGCACGACGGCGTTGGTACCACACCAGAATGCGGCACCCCAGCGATTTTTGCCCGGCTGGATCGCTCGGTAGAAGAGGCGCTGCTCGTTGAAGTCAACGGCCCGACGACTGCGCCAGAACCACGAGCGGTTGCGGTCGTGCTCGAACGAGTCGACGTTGTAAAAGTCCTGGGGCGTCTGGACGACGGCCAGCAACGGGTCCTCGAAGTAGCCGAGTGTGTGGGTGAGGAAGTCGGGTCGCGCGACGTGGTCGGCGTCCAGAACGGCCACGAGGTCCGCGTTGACGTAGGCGAGCGCGTTGTTGATGTTCCCGGCCTTGGCGTGCTCGTGCTCGGCGCGCGCGAGGTACTTCACGCCGATCGACGCGGCGAGGTCTCTAACCCACTCGCGGTCACCATCGTCGAGGACCCAAGTCTCGTGGGCCGGTTCGAGCAAAACGGCGGCAGCGAGGGTCGGCAACAGGATCTCGCTCGGCTCGTTGCAGGTGGTTATGAAGACCGCGACTCGCTGGTCGGTAGAGGTCACCGGCCCCGGCACCGTGGCGGCGTCGACGTCCCAAAGTGAGAAGGCGAAGAGCCCTAGACCGATGAACGCGTGCACCTCGAGGAGCCACAAGGGAATGGAGAGCCAGAGGTTTGTTCCGAGCGTAAAGCCAATGCGCCAGGACAGGTACACAAGGCTGGTTACCAGAGCGACGACCGCAGAGAGGCGGATTGCAATGGTACGAGCTCGTGACTCGCGGCACGTGAGGCCTTCGTCGTCGGCCGTGAAGGTGGCGACAATTGGCTGGGTCGCGACCTGCGCCACGAGCTCTTGGAGATCGAGGATTTTGGTCATCGTGCCCCCTGGACTTTCTCGGATGGGTGTAGCGACCGCGGTCCCGGCTGGACCCACGAGGCGCTGGCGATGCTGGGGATGTTGGTAAACGTGCGCGGGGGCGTGGACATCTGACGCGGGACTGCGCGAAGCTCTGAACGCAGATCGATGCGCCGCTGTCGATCAATCATCGTCACGGCAATCATCACGACGAAGAGACCCGAGGAGACAAGTACGAAGCCTTCCACGTAAGCGAAAATCGTTCGCGAGCAGACGCGATCGATGCCACTCGTCGTCGCACTCGAGGTAAGAACACGACAGATCCCTATTACTGCGTACGTTCGCTGCAGCGTCCAGACGCCCGACGCCATCACCGCCAAGCCTAGAAACGTGACCGTGCGTCTCATGGCCCTTTGACCGTCTTCACTCTTGTCACCATGTGTCGACCCTTGCTGATGGACGCCGAGCCCCGAGGATTCGACGTTCAACCTTCTCCGGTGTAAAGAATGGTCAAATTCCTGACCAGGAATAAACCGAGTTGTATTGAAAATACGGAGGTCCCCCCACGAAACGTCCACGAAGTGGACAAAATCTCGACTACTTCACAATTCAGACTCTCGGCAGGGCGGCGTCAATGACCTCACCAGTGCACCTCAGGGTGTATCCGGCGCTGCTGTCGGTTTAGACACCCCTGGTTTAATCTGTCAAGCAGCGCCTCCCGCGGGGACTTGCTATTGGCAGTACGTATCCGTGGCGCACACGAGACAGTGAGGTCGCAGTGGTGACGACCGGTATTGAGGACAGATCTTTACGTGACACTGACCCCATAGAATCTCTGGCATGACCAAGTCTTCGGGTTTCTCCAGCGGCGCGGAACTGCAACGAATCATTTACGCCGCCCAATCACCACTCTGGAGCGTTGGTGAAGGGCGCGCCAATCAGATAATGGCGACTCGCGACTCCGGTGAAATCGGTCATCCATGGGTCATTACCGCCGAGAGGGCTGGCAAAGGGATGCGGGTCTCGCTCTACCGTCCGGGTGACGACGTAAACGTTGAGGGAGATGTCATCGGGGAGATTTCGGGCAATCCCCGCGAGATGGGTCGTCAGTTCAGGGTC
>JAYVNV010000200.1:0-2604 GCA_043758265.1 Acidimicrobiaceae bacterium | reverse complement strand
CGTCGGCGACCAGCGTACCGACGCCGGCGCGCGTGTAGAAGGCGGCGATGCCGGCGCCGCCGGCCCTCAGTCGTTCGGCCAACGTTCCCTGGGGGACGAGTTCTACCTCGAGCTCGCCCATGAGGTACTGACGGGCGAACTCCTTGTTCTCACCCACGTAGGAACCGGTCGTTCGCCGAATGCGCCCCTGCGCCAGAAGCAGGCCAAGTCCGAACTCGTCGACGCCGCAGTTGTTGGAGACGGTGACCAGGTCGCCTACGCCCGAGGCCAACACCGCGCCGATAAGCGCCGACGGGAGCCCGCAGAGCCCAAATCCCCCCACGCAGAGCGACGAACCACTGGCGACGTCGAACACGGCTTCGCTGGCGCTGCCTACGACCTTGTTCATTGCCTCACCGCTCTTCAGTATCGAGACGTCGATCATCGACGTCTCGCGTCCCCGCGCCAATCACCTCATCGACCGGTGGCCCCTCCAAGAGTCGGGCCACCACCTCGTTGACGACGACCGAATCGCCCTCTCGAACAAGAATATCCACGGAACCATCGCGTGGCGCGACGAGGACGTGCTCCATCTTCATGGCCGAGACGATGACCAAGGCCTGGCCCGATCGCACAACCTCGCCGTTCAGCGCACGCACCGCGACGACCGTCCCGGGCATCGGACTGCGCACCTCGTCGCCGCCGGTCACCCCGGCGCTGTTGACGCGCACGACGCTCTCCTCGATGAAGGGCCAGGTCTCGCCCTCGACGCTGACCCAGGTCGTTCGCCCGTCGATTGTGAACGTGGCCCTGTGCTCGACACCATCAACGCGCAGGGCGAGCTGGTCGCCGCTCGCACGCCACGAGACCTCGCGTGGTGGCTCATCCTCGACGCGCAGCACTGCCCCGTCGTGCACCTCGAGGATCGAAAGAGAGATCGACGCTTCCTCGTCGAAGGTGAGCACGAAGGCGAGCGGCCTCGACGGACCCGCCAGCCGCCAACCGCTCGCCACGTCCCACGGGTCGAAGGCCGCATTTCGTGGTCGCAACCGTTCAATCCACGAGAGGCCGTAGGCCGCGAGCGCCGAGGCGGTTGGTCGACGGCGAATCAACGTCGCGATTGAACGATTGATGAGGTCTGTATCGAGACGCCCCGCGAGGACGTCCTCGTGGTCGACGAGCGTCGCCAGGAAGTCGACGTTGGTCTCCACGCCGTGGATCACCGTCTCGCACAACGCGTCGTGCAAGTGCCCGAAGGCCGTGGGGCGGTCGACGCCCCAGGCGATGACCTTGGCCAGCAACGGGTCGTAGTCGGTCCCGACGGAGAGTCCCTCGACGAGGGCGCTGTCGACGCGCAGGCCATCAGCCAATGGTTCGCGGACTTTGAGCACCCGTCCACTCGTCGGAAGAAACCCGCGCCGCGAACTCTCGGCGTAGATCCTCGCCTCGACCGCGTGGCCAGCGAACGTGGCGGCCGTGACTGATTCGTCGAGGACCTCACCCGACGCGATGAGGAGTTGCTGCTCCACGAGGTCGAGGCCCGTCACCATCTCGGTGACGCGATGCTCAACCTGCAGACGGGTATTCATCTCCATGAAGAAGAACTCGTTGGGCTGATCCGATGAGACGATGAACTCAACGGTGCCCACGCCGGTGTAGTCGACGCTGCGCGCGGTGGCGATCGCCGCGTCGCCGAGGCGCTGCCTCGTGGAGGGTTGAATCAGCGGCGACGGTGACTCCTCGATGACTTTTTGGTGGCGACGTTGCAGGCTGCACTCACGCTCACCCAACTGGACCGAGTTGCCGTGCGCGTCGCACAGGACCTGGACCTCGACGTGGCGGGGACGTTGCACGTAGCGCTCAATGAAGAGGGTGTCGTCGCCGAAGGACGCGAGCGCTTCTCGTCGCGCGCCCGCCAAGGCCTGCGCCAAGTCGTCGGGCGCGATGACGAGGCGCATCCCCTTGCCGCCACCCCCGGCCGAGGGTTTCACCAACACTGGGTAGCCGACTTCGAGGGCCGCCGTTTCGAGGTCCTGGTCGCTCATGCCCGCGACCAGTCGACCGGGGACGACGGGCACACCGGCGCGCGCGACCGTCAGCTTCGCCTGGATCTTGTCGCCCATCAGTTCAATGGCGTCGGGCGATGGCCCGATGAAGACGAGTCCGCGCCGGGCGCATTCGCGCGCGAAGCGCGCGTTCTCGGCGAGGAAGCCGTAACCGGGGTGCACGGCCTGCGCACCGCAGGTCGACGCCACGTCGAGAATCCGCTCAACGTTGAGGTAGCTTTCGCTCGCCGGCGTGGGCCCGAGGTGGATTGCGAGGTCGGCTTCGCGCACGTGGCGAGCCCCTTCGTCGGCGTCGCTGAAGAGCGCGACCGAACGGATCCCCATCCGTCGCAACGTCGCGATGACGCGCACGGCGATCTCGCCACGATTGGCAATGAGGACCGAGTCGAACACCGCCGCTACATCCGAAAGACGCCGTAGGAGACGTCCCTCAGGGGGGCGTTCGCGCACACCGAGAGCGCTAGTGCAACCACCGTGCGCGTCTCGGCCGGATCGATGATGCCGTCGTCCCAGAGGCGCGCCGTTGAGTAGTAGGCGTTACCCTCGGCCTCGTAGCGTT
>JAYVNV010000199.1:0-2605 GCA_043758265.1 Acidimicrobiaceae bacterium | reverse complement strand
CGAAGGCCGGGTCGGTGCGGATGGCTTGGATCTGCATCGAGCAGAGGGCAATCTGCTCAGCCGACGCCGCGGCTGAGGTCGCCAGCACAATTGCTCGCGTAAGACGATGCGGATACATGACGCACCACTCCAGTGCGCGCATGCCGCCCATCGATCCACCCACGACACCGGCCCACGTGGCGATTTCGAGCTCATCGGCGAACGCTGCTTCAACGGTCACCTGATCACGGATGGTGATGACTGGGAAGTGCGATCCGAAGGGCGCACCCTCGGCTCCCGGCGATGATGGACCAGTCGTCCCCTGGCACCCTCCAAGCACGTTCGAGCAGACTACGAAGAACTCATCCGTGTCGAGCGCCAGGCCGGGACCGATTAGTCCGTCCCACCAACCACTCGACACGTGACCGGGACCGGCGGGGCCGTGCGCATGCGAGTCTCCACTGAGCGCGTGAAGGACCAGCACCGCATTCGAGTGATCATCGTTTAGGGTCCCCCAGTGCTCGAAGGCAACCGTCACGCTCGCAAGACGACCACCGGACTCGAGTTCGAAGCCCCGGCCTTCGTCACCACGTAGCGCGACGAAGCGTCGATGACCGGGCTCGTCACCCATCTGCCAGGTTCCGGGAATTGGACCGGGCGTCACACCTTCTTGGCCGCGCGAAAGCCTGCCTCGAGGTCCGCCAGAATGTCCTCAATTGATTCGAGCCCCACCGAAAGGCGCACGAGGTCCGTGCTCACGCCGGCCGTGGTCTGCTCCGCTTCGCTCAACTGCGAGTGGGTGGTCGAGGCGGGATGGATTGCGAGGCTCCTCACGTCCCCGACGTTGGCGAGGTGACTGAAGAGCTCTAGACCCTCGATAAAAGACTGCCCAGCTGGCGCACCGCCTTCAATACCAAAGGCGATAATCGATCCACCGCCACGGGGCAGGTACTTGAGTTGACGCTCGTGCCACGGGCTCGACGCCAGTCCGGGGTAGGTGACCCAGGTGACCTCGTCACGCGCTTCGAGCCAGTTGGCGACCACGACGGCATTCTGCACGTGACGCTCCATCCGGTAGCTCAGGGTCTCTAGACCCTGGAGGAAGAGGAAGGAGTTGAGGGGTGCGATCGAAGCACCGACGTCGCGCAAGTACTGGAGACGAGCCTTCAATACGTAGCGGGCGGGGAAGAGCGCTTCGGGGAGTTCGGCGAAGATGAGACCGTGATAGCTGGGGTCGGGCTCGGAGAAGGCCGGAAATCGACCGCTCGCTTCGTAGTTAAAGGTGCCACCGTCGACGATGACTCCGCCGATTGATGTGCCGTGGCCCCCAATGAACTTGGTGGCCGAGTGCACCACGATGTCCGCGCCGTGCAGAAGCGGCTGGGCGAGGAACGGTGTGGCCAACGTGTTATCGACGACGAGAGGAATGCCGTGCTCGTGGGCGATCTTCGATACTCCTTCGAAGTCGAGCACGTCGCCCTTGGGATTGCCGAGGGTCTCTGCGTAAAAGGCCTTGGTGTTGGGACGGATGGCGGCGCGCCACGCCTCGAGATCGTCAGGGTCATCGACGAAAGTGGTCTCGATGCCGAGCTTGGGAAGCGTGTAGTGAAAAAGGTTGTAGGTCCCGCCGTAGAGCGACGAGGATGAAACAATGTGGCCGCCGTTCTCGGCGAGGTTGAGTAGCGCGATTGTCTCGGCGGCCTGCCCACTCGCCACCGCGAGCGCCGCAACGCCGCCCTCGAGGGAGGCGACACGGTCTTCAAAGACGGCTTGGGTAGGGTTCATGATCCGAGAGTAAATATTGCCTAGTTCCTGGAGTCCGAAAAGCGCCGCGGCGTGGGCGGTATCGCGAAAGACAAAACTTGAAGTCTGATAAATCGGCACTGCTCGGGCGTTCGTCGTTGGATCGGGAGTGGCGCCGGCGTGAATCTGTCGAGTCTCGAATCCCCAGTTGGGCATGTGAACTTCTCCTTTGGCTAGGTGGGGGCCATCGTATGGCCCCCAGCGCGTGAACGTTCATTTATAACAAAGCGGATGGGAATAGTCAAGTTTCTCCCTTCGTGAGTGCACCGAGTTCACTGTCGCGTCGGAAGAATCAAAAGGCGCGCGCGGACGAACTTCGCCGTCGCCAGCGTCGAGCGCGTTTCTCATAGCAACAGCGCCCTTGATCGCCGCGTCACCCAAGGCGTGGGCCGGACAGTATGTAGTAATTGATCGTCAACCACCAATGGTGCTCCTGCGCCACGTACGCCGCGCACCGTTGACACTACGACGTCGCCTCGTTGCTTCGCCAACGACTGGTGGCGTGGCCCCAGAAAGATTTACTCCCGAGCTCGCCACTGTGCTCGCGAGCAACTGGCACTTGTTTCGTCGCAGTGGCCAACGACCAACGCCATCGTGACGCACGGGTGGCTTCGTCTGGACCCGTTGGACAACGTCGAGTGGTCCTCTCGCTCCCCACGGAGCTTCGGCCATGGCTGAGTCGACCCGCCAACGCGCACGCGGCTTGCGAAGCCAAGTTTTACTTGCTACTCCACGGTGGTTCGAGCGAACGCCATCGCGTCGATTTTGGTTACGCGACAACGCTCGTGGGAGAGGAGTTGTGCGGCGAGGCCGCCTGCCGCGA
>JAYVNV010000198.1:0-2609 GCA_043758265.1 Acidimicrobiaceae bacterium | reverse complement strand
CGTACTCCTCGATGACTCGCCAGTAGGCACCGGCGTCTGGCGTGGCGACCGGTTTGCCCTCGTAGAGCACGCTCGTCGCGCCGACCAACAGCGGCGCGTACACAATGTAGGAGTGGCCGACCACCCAACCAACGTCCGACGCCGCCCAAAAGACTTCACCACGGTGCGTGTCGTAGATATTCGACATGCTCCACGCGAGCGCCACCGCGTGGCCACCGTTATCGCGCACGACGCCCTTGGGCCGTCCGGTCGTGCCCGAGGTGTAGAGCACGTACAACGGATCGGTCGCCTGAACCGAGACACATTCGGTCGCCTCGGCGCTCACCATTGCCTCATCCCAGTCAACGTCTCGACCGGGTACCATCGTCGCCACCGCCTGGGGCCGCTGAAAGATAACGCAGTGCTCGAGCTGTTGCGTGCATTCATCCAGTGCGGCGTCGAGCAGCGGTTTGTACTCGATGACCCGATTGACTTCGACGCCGCACGACGCCGACACGACGACCTTGGGGCGAGCGTCGTCAATGCGCAGGGCCAGTTCGTGCGCGGCGAAGCCGCCGAACACCACCGAGTGGATCGCCCCCAGTCGGGCGCAGGCCAGCATGGCGATCAGCGCCTGAGGGATCATTGGCATGTAGATGACGACACGGTCACCCTTCTCGACACCCAGGGAGCGAAGGACCCCGGCGAATCGCGCGACCTCGTCGGTCAGCCGCGCGTAGGTGTACGTTGCCTTGGTGTCGGTGACCGGGCTGTCGTAGATCAATGCCAGGGTGTCGCCGAAACCGTTCGCCACGTGTCGATCGAGGGCGTTAAAGCAAGTGTTCATCTCCCCTTCGGAGAACCACTGGTAGATCGGCGCGGCGCTTTCGTCGAGGATGACGGTTGGACCGCAGTACCAGTCGATGCCGCGAGCGGCCTCTCCCCAGAACGCGACCGGGTCATCGATGCTTTGCTGCCAGGTCTTTTGATACGAACCCATGGCCCCCACTTCCCCGCCGGCTCGCGCCGACCCTTCACACGAGACTTAACCAACCACAGAGTGCGGCGATAGGGACGAAAGTCCAATGTAGCGGATCAACCGTTTCCGTCAGGGAGTTCAGTTGCCCGCGGGCGACGCGGCGCCCCTTCGATGGTCCCTTCGCCAAGCCCCGCACGAGCGCACGATGACACACGACGCGATGAGGATGGACGACGCCGTTCAGTGACCGCGCCGCGCGAGGACCAAGGCGGCCGCGAGCGCCATCATCGCGAGCGACAGCCCGCGCAGAGCCCGCTCCGACGGTGCGAGGAGGAACGCCCGGTCAATCTTTTGCACGTGCCCGTTCGAGAAGGTGATCTCTCCCTCAACCGACGTCACCCGGCGGCGCAACGCTCGAACCGGATTCGAGAGATTTCGTTGGGCCGCCGAGAGTAGGGACGCGGCGACCGCGAGTACCAACGCTGACCACGACACCGTCATCGTCTGCACGTAGGCCGAGGTCAAAACCGGGAAGGCGCCCCACGACACCGCGAAACCCAGTTCGGTGTGCACCAGTCCGCCAAAGAGCTCGAGGTTGTAGGCGAGGACGAAGAAGGTGCCCACGGCGATGAAGATGAGGAGTCCGGTGCCGACCCGAGTGACGCCAACCACACCGATTGCAATCGCGCCACCGAGCCCGAGGACCGCCGCGCCACCGAGTAGTCGCGACGGCAAGGTGGTACTGAGCGGACGACCACGCAGCTCATCGAGGGCGTGCGCGGCGACCCCCACGGCGAGGAAGAAGGCCAGCAACGAGATGAGCAGCGTCGCCCAATTGACGTGACGCGCGACCATCGCGCCCAGTACTACGTAGGAGAGGTGCCAGCCGGTGTAGGGCGGGTGCAAGATGGCGCGCACGTCGCGCCACACGCTTCGTTCACCGGTCGCGTAGAACGCCGGACCGTCACTCTTCGCCATCGCCCGCCTCACTGGCGAGCGCGGTGGCGTTCTTAGTGCCCCACATGACGACGCCCCCGCCGAGCGACATCAGTTTGACGTGGACGTCGTCGATGCCGGCCGCCCGCCAGAACTCGACCGTCGCGTCAATTGGATGACGTCGGTAGTGGCCCGAGATATTTGGACCGAGGAACCGTCCAACCTCGTACCACTCCCGCCCGCCGGTCAACCACCCCGCGATCGGGAGGATCCATCGGGTGTAGCACCACCACATGGCGTGCCAGAACCTCGACGGCGGCACACAGAACTCCATGCCGGCCAGCACGCCGCCCGGACGAAGCACGCGCGCCAGTTCGCGAATCGTGGCCGCCGGGTCAGTCACGTAACGCAAGAGGTACGTCAGCGTGACCGCGTCGAAGGCCCCGTCGGCGAACGGCAGCTCCTCGGCGCGGCCCTGCACGAGGTGCACACCGGTCTCGCCACGGTGCGCGAGCTTCTGTCGCGCGCCATCGAGCATGCGAGCGGTCAGGTCGATGCCCGTGATTTCGGCGCTGGTAGCGGCGCGCAGGGCTAGGGCCACGCCACCGGTGCCGGTGGCGACGTCGAGCACCCGATCACCCGGTCCAGCGACGACCTTGGTCACGACCGCGTGGCGCCATCGCCGATCCTGGCCCATCGACAAGAGGTAGCCCAG
>JAYVNV010000197.1:0-2611 GCA_043758265.1 Acidimicrobiaceae bacterium | reverse complement strand
GCCCGCGCGTGAACGAACCCTCGACGCGGTTCACCAACGCCGGCGGCGCCGGCGCGCCACCGCCACCGACCGACGTCAACGAGGTCGTGTCGTAGTTGGCGAAGTTGGCGTGTTCGACGAGGTCCCACGACTGGGTTGGGACACCGACGAGGCTCGTCACGTGGTGGCGCTCGATCAGCTGAAGGGCTCGCTCGGGCTCCCATCGGTACATCATCACCAGCTTGAAGTGCCAACAGAAACACGACATCATGACTGGAATACAGCCCGTCACGTGAAAAAGCGGCACGATGAGGATGAAGCACGGCGCCTGGCCGCTGCCCGACTCGTCGATATCGCGTCTCTCCGTCTGAACGGCCACGCCCGACGAGAAAGCCATGATCGACTGGCAGAGCGCCCCATGGGTCGAGACTGCGCCCTTCGGAAATCCTGTCGTGCCCGACGTGTAAAGAATCGTCGCGTCCATCTCCGAGGAGAGATCGACGTGCGGCATCGTGACGCCTCGCTTGACGACGTCGTGCCAATGTTCGACGCCCGGCGTCAACGGCAACAGTTCGTCCAGTCGCACTCCGATGCGAGGGACGTTCGCTCGTTGACAGGGACCGGACGCGCGCTCGATCCGTTCGGTGTCACCAATTAGGACCGCCAACTCAGCGTCGTTGACGGCGTAGTCGAGTTCGTCCTCCGTCCACCAGGCGTTTAGTGAGACCGAGATCGCTCCAATTGAGGTGATGGCAGCGAAGGAGACAACCCATTCGGGGTAGTTGCGCATCGCAATGCCCACCCGGTCACCGGGCTTGACGCCGTAGTGGTGCACTAGGGCGTGCGCGAGAGCGTCAACCTCCTCCATGACCTGCGCGAACGACCACTCCTCGTCCTCGTAGACAATAAAGATCTGGTCTAGTCCGCGCGCCAGGTCGAAGAAGTCACGTAGGTTGGCCGGTGCATTCTTGAATTGACGATTGACGACACCACCGTGATCAACCGCGATGACCTCGAAAGGCGCACCCGGTGCACCGACCGCGGTGATCGCCTCTGTAATCGTCATGCCCACGTGATTCCCTTCATCGTTGTCAAAGCATATTCAAGGTGCTCGGCTCCCAACGAGCACTGGTAGAAATGTTTATGAAGCCAACGACGCCACGCCGCGGACGATTCGCCTGACCATGCGTCTGCGAGTCCACGTCCGTCCCGATTCCTCGAGGGCATTCGTCGGTGGATCGTACGACGGCGCGTTGGCGGTCCGCGTGCGCGCCCCTGCTGTCAACGGGGCCGCTACGGAGGAGTTACTCGTCGCCATCGCCGAGGCGTTCGACCTGCGAAAAGGTGCTGTCACACTCGTTCGCGGTTCTAGGTCGCGGGTTAAAACTCTGAACATCGAGGGCAACGACGAACGACTGGGCGATCGCCTTCGTGAATTACTCGCTCACGTCGGCTGACGGGCCGTCGTAGAGTTACGGAAGTAGCTCGCTCCCCGAAAGGACAATTCGTGCCCGCCACTAGTTTCCCATTGCCCTATCTCTTCTCAATATCAGTGGGCGTTGCGATTCTGATTATTTGGATCGTGCTTGTCGCGCACGTCTTCCAGGACCTTTTTCGCAGCCCCGACCTGAGTGGTGCGGCCAAGGCCCTCTGGGTGCTCGTACTCTTCGCGTTACCGCTGCTCGGAAGCTTGGTCTACCTCATCGCTCGAGGTGGCTCCACGCACGATCGTCAACCCCACGCCACGCAAAGTCAATATCAAATCTTCGAGGACTACATTCGGGCGGTCTCGAACACGAAGGAGTGACCGGCGTTCGCTGAACGTGCCTTAGGGGGTCGATTCGCCTAGCAGCGCAGGGGTCGTTCCAGCGGCCTTCTGGGCCATGCGCTCGACCGATTCGGCGATCTTCGCGACGAACTCGGAGAGTTCTTGACGGGCCTTCTCCGCTTCGGACGAAAGTCCGGCTAGGTGGTCGACGTCCCAGAGTCCGAGCACCGGTTCGAGGACGTCACGCAAGAACTGCTTCATGCCATAGATGCCTTCGCGCGCGATTCGCACGGCGTGGCGCGTGAAACTCGGTATACCGGTTCCAGGCATCGCGAAGTCGCGGGCCTGTTTGGCGGCCGCGATCATCATCGTCGAGGGGTCAATCGCGAAAGCGGCGAGGGCGAGGTCACGGTAGAAGAGGTAGTGCTTGGTCTCGTCACCGGCGATGAGGGCGAGCACGTTGCGGCCGACTTTGTCGTCCTTGGGTAACTTCGCGCCGGTGTTGCGGTGCGCGATTTGGGTCGCGCGCTCCTGGAACGAGACGTAGGTGATCAACTCGGCCATCGACTGGGGATTGGGCACCTCGCCCTTCTTCATCTGCACCCGACGGCCCTCTTCGAGCGAGGTCGGGTCGATGCAGCGGCTTATATGCACCCAATCGCGCATCACCATGGCGTGGCGATTCTCCTCCATCGTCCATTGGTGGTTCCAATCAACAATCGGGTGACCCTTGGGAGCCTGGGTCAGCAGAGTGTTCGTGTAGTAGGGCAGGTTGTCCTCAGTCAAGAGGTTGACGTAGATCGCACTGCGAACACCCTGGGCTAACGGATAGTCCTCGGGCGTCCACGGACGATCGGCGAAGCT
>JAYVNV010000196.1:0-2626 GCA_043758265.1 Acidimicrobiaceae bacterium | reverse complement strand
TCGAAACTTTTTAAATCCATGATTTTGACCACTACGGGTACAAGAATCGAACCGTAGTAGTTTTCACCGTGTCGGACTTCTAGCAAAGGAGAAGAATGGCCCTCTTTAAGAGATCACGTCGCAGGCGAGCCAAGGATGCTCAGAATGAACTCTTGGCGCCCACGTCACTGGCCGCCTTCTCACAGATGAGCGCTGGCGAACAGTCGCGGCTCGCCCATTCGCTCATCGAGAGACCCGGCGATGGGCGCGAGATTGAACAGGCTTCATAATTCGCCTTCGCGCCAGCGCGCAAACTAGCTCCCCTTGAAGTTCGCCTTCGACGCGGCCCATCAGTGCATTGGGTGGACGCGAAGGGCGCGATGGCTTGACGGCCCCTGGCTCGTGGACCGGTCGCACGTCAGATGGTCCATCCATACCGTGGGCCTCTAATGTTTCTGAGTGAACCACTTCTCGACTGTTCGTCGTCACCGCGATGGGTCAGTGTGACGACGTCGCTGGTGCTCTCGACTTCATGGCGGCGAGATCGGTGATTGTCCCCCTACGTCAACGCGTTGCGTGGAAGAGGTTGGAGGGGCACGTCGCGCTCATCGTCGGCACGCACCTGCGCGAACTATTCGCCGACGACCCCGAGCGTGGCACCCGACTTCGCGCGAGCGCGGCCGGCCTCTACCTCGACTATTCCAAGAATCGCGTGACCGATGAGACGCTGGGCCTACTCATCGACCTCGCCAAAGAGTCGGGTCTGTGTGAGCGGCGTGACCGGATGTTCGCGGGCGCTCACGTCAACGTCTCGGAGAATCGCGCGGCGCTGCACGTTGCGCTGCGAATGCCTCGAAATTCTTCGCTCGTCGTCGACGGCGTCGAGGTCGTGGGCCAAGTCCACGACGTGCTCGACCGAATGACTGACTTCTGCGAGCGGGTTCGATCGGGCCATTGGAAGGGACACACCGGCAAGGTCATTCGCAACATTGTCAACGTCGGCATCGGAGGATCGGACCTGGGACCCGTAATGGCGTACGAGGCATTGCGCCACTACAGCCAACGCGACCTGACCTTTCGCTTCGTCTCGAATGTCGATTCGACGGACCTCGTCGAAGCGGTGCGTGACCTCGACGCCGCCGAGACGCTCTTCATCATCTCGTCGAAGACCTTCGCGACCCTAGAGACGCTTACGAACGCGACTTCGGCCCGCGAGTGGCTGGTCGGACACCTTGGCGACGATGCAGCCGTGGCCCGACATTTCGTTGCCGTCTCCGCTAACCGAGAGAAGGTGGAGGCATTCGGCATTGACGGAGACAACATGTTCGGCTTCTGGGACTGGGTCGGTGGTCGGTACTCCATGGAGTCAGCGATCGGACTCTCGACCATGCTCGCGATCGGCCCCGACGGATTTGGAGAGCTCCTCGAGGGTTTTCGTGCAATGGACGAGCACTTTCTCCTGGCCCCGCTGGACCAAAACCTGCCGGTGCTGATGGGCCTGCTCGGGCTTTGGAATCGAGACTTTCTTGGCTGTCCATCGGTGGGTGTGATGCCCTACGACCAGTACCTCAAGCGGCTGCCGGCGTACTTGCAACAACTGACCATGGAGTCGAACGGCAAGCACGTCACCTCTGGTGGCGACGAAGTGGACTATCCGACCGGAGCCGTCTACTGGGGCGAGGCGGGAACCAACGGCCAGCATAGCTTTTACCAAATGATCCACCAGGGTACGACCATCATCCCGGTCGACCTGATTGGATTCGCCAAGAGCCTTAATCCCTTGGGCGACCATCACGACGTCTTGTCGTCGAACGTCTTCGCCCAAGCCGAAGCGCTCGCCTTCGGCAAGACAGCCGACGAGGTCCGCGCCGACGGCACACCCGAACACGTCGTGGCGCACCGAGTGATGCTGGGCAATCGCCCGACAAACGTCATCCTGGCCGAGGTCCTCACACCACGGATCCTGGGCACGCTGATCGCACTCTACGAACATTCGGTCTTCACGCAGGGCACGATCTGGGGCATCGATTCCTACGACCAGTGGGGCGTCGAATTGGGTAAGGTCCTCGCCGGGGCAATTGTCCCCGAGTTGACGTGCGATGAAGAACCCTCGCTAAGGCACGATTCGTCGACCAACGAGTTGATTCACCTCTATCGACGACTAAAGATGAACGGGGACGACCATGGCAACTGAACGACCAATGCAACTAGGCATGGTGGGCCTCGGTCGAATGGGCGCAAACCTCGCCCAGCGCCTCGTGCGCGATGGCCACCGTTGCGTGGTCTACGACGTCAATCCCACCGCCGTGGCCGCCCTCGACGCTGAGGGCATCACTCCCGCTCGTTCGATTGAAGCGCTGGTCGCCCAACTGGAGCGGCCCCGCACTGTCTGGTTAATGCTGCCGGCCGCGGTCACGCATCAGACGTTGGAGGAGCTCGCGGCGCACCTCGACGCCGACGACGTCGTCATCGACGGCGGGAACTCGTACTACCGCGACGACATCGACCGCGCGGGCGAACTGGCACCCCGAGGGATCCACTACGTCGACTGTGGCACCAGCGGCGGCGTCTGGGGCCTCGAACGTGGCTACAGCCTCATGATCGGCGGGGAGACCGCGGTGGTCGCGCGCCTCGATCCGATCTTTCG
>JAYVNV010000195.1:0-2629 GCA_043758265.1 Acidimicrobiaceae bacterium | reverse complement strand
AAAGTCAGCGTGCCCCCCGTCGAAACACTGTTGCTCGTCACCGTCACGGTGGGCGTGGCTTTCGTGACCGTCTCGCTAATCGATGTGGACGTCGAGGTCGCGAAGTTCGCGTCGCCGCCGAACTTCGCGGTAATCGAATCGGGGCTGCCCGAGGTATCCGTGAAGGTGACGTCGCAGGAGGCGGTAGTGCCGTTGAACACGTTCGACGAGGGGGAATTGCACGTTATCGGCGTCACGCCGTTGTAGAAGATCAGGGTGTCGTTAGAGGGGGGGGGACCAGTACCGGGGGCCACGACATAGACCGTCGCAGTGTAGGTAACCGTCAATCCAACGGTGGTCGGATTGGCCGACGATGCCAACAAGGTCACCGTGGAAGCGGCGCCCGACGCTGGCGGATGGTACCCCGCCTGCGTGACCGCAAAGTTCAGTACGTAAGTGGACCCATTGGGCGACATGACCTGAATCACCAATGTTTGAGCGCCGCTCTCGGGCGCGCTACAGATGATGGTTGCTCCGTTGTTGTTGAAATAGGTGACCGACACAATCTTCTCGGAGTAGCCGGTGGGTAACGTGTATCCGATTGGTTGGCCGTAGCCACTTGTGTTGACACCCGTCAAGAGACGACTCTGGTAGTACGTGGTGCCACCACACGTACTGTCGTACACACTTCCCTGTTGGATAGTTGTGAACGCCGACTCGGTCACACTCTGCAAGAGCGTATTGGCGGTGGCGAGCGAACGATGCTCAGCCGCCGCGGATATTGACGTCGAAAAGGCGATCAGGAGCGCAACGCCGCAGATACCGATCACGACGAGCGAGATCAGAAGCTCGATAAGGGTATCGCCCCCCTCGGAGCGCCTCCATCCACGCTCATCAGGTGGGAGCAAGCCACTTGGGCCACGGTGCGACGTTCGACGAGTCATGGCGCCGTTATGTTGATTAGACAGCCGTTGGGAAAGTACGCACTGCCGGCGACGATGAACGACACGTTGAGCGACCCGTTCTGCTTCATGTACACCTGGCCATTTGGTACATAGATTCCACCATACGAATCGACCGCACCGTTGTTCCCCAGTTGGACGAGCGCGTTTGTTCCCCCCGCCCAGAAGGAAACACCGGCGTACGCCGATGATCCCGTCATCGAGACGGACTCATTGTTCTGAATGGTCATGTCTCCCGTCGGAGCATAAAAGAGTACATTGGTGCCGGTGATGGAGTCTGCCACGTTGTTGCCCGTCGTGAATGCGACCCCAGTGGTGGTGCCCATCACGTACGTCCCAGTGCCAAAGTACGCTTGGGTGCTGTTGGGCAGGTTCAGACCAGCATCAAAGTAGTACACCGGATACGTTGCCGTGACCGGCTCAAACTTCACCGGACTGGTGAACGCCGGCAACGAGGTGTAATTTCCGGGCAAACACCATGTTTTGTAGTAGGCAAGGTTGGGATTAAGGTCTGACGCGGGCGGCGTTGAGGAGCACCCGCCCCCAGTGTTGGCGCCCGACTTGGCCGTGGCGAGTCCATTGGCCAGTGCAGTGCCGCTCGCTCCGATAATCGGCGCGAAGGGATCACCGGTCGGGCTGCTGTAGTACTCAGGGATGGTGCCCGGGTAGGCGTTCAGGCCCGTGTTTCCGGTCAAGATAGCGGCGGCGAAGACGCCCACCCCACCCAACGCGCCCGGACAGGTCGCCTGAGTTGAGAGGACGCCCGTGTTATCGAGGGCGAATGTCCACGAGGTAAACGATCCGCTACCCGAGGTCGCGGTGACAAGGACGGTAACGGAACTTCCGGCCACTATTGAGGTGATCGCCCCATCCATGTAATTGAAGGAGTTTGCGATATCTGATGCATTCACCTGTTGGCCCAGCGCGAACAGCGACGTGCTCGAGACGTTGGTGAAGGTCTTTGACCCTGTCCCAATGCTCACCGTGCCGATGGACGAGACGCCCGTCGCGGTATTAATATGGACTTGGCCACTCCGTTGGCCGGTCAATTCGGGGCATGCGGCGCCCGTCAAGGTCAAGGGCGCGAAAGCGGAAGTCCCGGCACCTCCGGCCGTGGATCCATTCCCGGTTCGAGGAGAGGCGACCATCACATACGAGTTGCTCACCTTCGGCGTCGTCGGCGTCGAACTTTTCGTCAGTTCCGAGATCGCCAACTGGACTGCGCCCACCGAAGACGCTGGCTTCCACACATACACCGTCGGAGTATTGACACAGCTGGTGACACTGGTCGCGCACCAAGAGACCAGAGTGGGACTCGCCGACGAGGACGTGTAGTTCAGATTAGACAACAGCACGGACCGGGTTGATGCGCCCCCATTCTGGCAGAACGCTCGCACAAGCGAGTAGGTGGTGCCGTTGGGATTCAAGACAGCGTCGTAGGACACGACTGTCTGAGCCGCACTCGAACTCAACGCGTTCCAACTGAGCCCGAGTAACTGGGTGGAGCTGGCACCACCGACGCATAGTGGTGTCGTCGAGGCACTCGTTGCTAGGTACTGGGCGCTCTGGACGTCTTTCTCAAACTGCGCCGTGATGATCTGGGCGTCCCCAGAACCCGTAATCTTGTCCGCCACGCCACCCTGGAGTGAGAGAACGGAAACCAGCCCAACCGCAATCGCTCCGATGAT
>JAYVNV010000194.1:0-2631 GCA_043758265.1 Acidimicrobiaceae bacterium | reverse complement strand
CGTTGAATCATTGAGCGGTCGGACACGCTGCGCGCGCAGCGTGTCCGAGGTTGCCTTCCTACGCCAGGCCCCCAGCTGCCGAACTCAGTTCTCCACCTCCCTCGTGGACGTGGAGCGCCGCGCAACTCCTCGACGTCGTGCCCGGGTCGCGGCGGCCACGAGCCCACTGCGTGGCTCGAGCGTGCGAGGCTCCGAGTGGCACAGCCTCCTACGCAACGCCATCCTTGATCTCGGGTCCCTACCGGGCCGTCTTCACCAACGGGCCACCCGATGCCACGCCGGTAGCCGATCCCTTCCATCTGGTGTAGCTGGCCAACGCCAAACTCGACGAGTGTCGACGCAGCATCCAGAACGATCTTCTCGGTCACCGGGGGGTGAGAGCACGACCAGCGCAATCGCACCCGGCGCCTCTCCCAGGGCCAAAGAACGACTGAGCGACGACGGCCGAGCGATGCTGTTCGTACTGCCGCGCGCGGGGGACCCCGAGGGCCACGTGGCCACGACCTACCAGGCGAAGGAGCTCATCCGCTCGCTCTACGACCACGAGAACGAGGCGTTGGCTCTCGAGTTCATCACCCGCTTGGGCCAGGACGTCAAGGGTGGCGCACCACCCGAAGTGCGCCGCCTCGGCCGAACGCTGCTCAAGTGGAAGTCCCATCGTCGCCTGGCATCAGGCCCACGTCACTAACTGTCCCACCGAGGCGATGAACAACTTGATCAAGCACGTCACACGCGCGGCCTTTGGCCGGCGGTCCTTTCGCAACTACCGGGTCCGGGCACTTCGCCACGCTGGCAAACCCAACTGGTCACTACTCGTGAAGGACACACCTCGTTCAATTGCGAAGATCGCTCAACGACTCACTGCGCAAGAGGTGCAGCTCAGACGCACTGCGCGTAATCGGGATCGCAAGTACCTCATCGCTAATCGCCTCAGCGGGACGAGCACCCAACGGTGCGGCTATTCGACTTTCAACGGTGCCACGGGTCCACGCAGCGACGGTGCTCGTTAGGCCCTGGCGAGCGAGGTGTCACGGAGCGCCGGAATGATCGTCTCGCCGTAGGCCTCGAGGGTCGGGGACTTCGCGTCGTGTTGGAGATAGAGCGCGAACTGGTCGACCCCGATGCTGCGCAGTTCTAGCAGCCGTTCAATATGTTGCTCGGCTTGACCGAGGAGGCAGAATCGATCAATGACGTCGTCGGGCACGAAGTCGGTGTGCGTGTTGCCCGCCCGACCGTGCTCGTTGTAGTCGTAGCCTTTGCGCCCCTTGATGTAGTCGGTAAGCGCCGCGGGGATGTTGACTGCCGGGTCGTCTCCGTATCGCTCGACAATGTCGGCAACGTGGTTGCCCACCATCCCGCCGAACCACCGGCACTGGTCGCGCTGATGGGCAAGGTCAGTACCGACGTAGGCCGGCGCGGCGACGCAGAACGTGAGGGCCGCGGGATCGCGACCGACGTTGGCGGCGGCGTCGCGCACGGCTGCGATCATCCAGCGAGCGATAGCAGGGTCGGCCAGTTGCAGGATGAAGCCGTCGCCGACCTCGCCGGCCAGCTTGAGTGCCTTGGGCCCGTACGCCGCGACCCACATCTCGAGGGTGCTCTTCTCGCCCCACGGGAAATGTATGGTTGAGCCGTTGTACTCGACAGAGCGGCCGTTGGCCAACTCACGGATGACCTCAATCGCCTCGCGCAGCGTCGCCAGCGTTGTCGGTTTACCGTTAGTGACGCGTACCGCCGAGTCGCCACGGCCAATCCCGCACACGGTTCGATTACCGAACATCTCGTTGAGTGTCGCGAAGAGACTGGCCGTCACCGTCCAGTCACGCGTGGCCGGGTTCGTCACCATCGGTCCGACCTTGATGTTTCTTGTCGCAGCCAAGATCTGGCTGTAGATGACGAACGGCTCCTCCCACAAGATGTGCGAATCGAACGTCCAGACGTAGTCGAAGCCAAGTTGCTCCGCCCGAGTGGCGAGGTCCACCACCCGCGACGCCGGCGGATTGGTCTGCAGGACAACTCCGAATTCCACGTTCCCTCCTCTCGATTGACGATGTCACTGGTCGGTGTGACCGACGCTCCTCACAACAGATACTGGCTGAGTCCTCGACGCAAGAACTTCCCGTGGCCCACCGCACCGGTGAAGGTGTTGTTCTCAACGACGATCCGTCCGCGCGAGAGCACCGTCTCGACACGTCCGTCGACGTGTTGACCCTCGTACGCCGAATGGTCCAGGTTCATGTGATGGGTCTTCACGCTGATGTCCGTCGTGCCCTTAGGGTCGTAGATCACGACGTCGGCGTCCGAGCCCGGAGCGATGACGCCCTTCCTCGGATAGAGACCAAACATGCGCGCCGGTGTCGTCGACGCCAACTCCACCCACCGAGCCAGACCGATCTCGCCAGTCACGACCCCCTGGTAAAGCAGGTCCATTCGATGCTCGACCGATCCGATGCCGTTGGGGATCTTGGAGAAGTTGTCGAGTCCGAGTTCCTTTTGGTCCTTCATGCAAAAGGGGCAGTGGTCGGTGCTGACGATCGAGAGGTCGTTGGTACGCAACGCATTCCACAACGAGTCCTGGTGTCCCTCGGCGCGGGAACGAAGCGGCGTCGAACAGACGTAGGCGGCCCCTTC
>JAYVNV010000193.1:0-23653 GCA_043758265.1 Acidimicrobiaceae bacterium | reverse complement strand
TCGTGAATCGTGATCGCAACCACTGGATGGTCCCTCTCGCCCTGGTGACCGCCGCGGTTATGTTGGTTGGTTGGTTCCCGATAAGCGCGATTTGGCACCAGCAGAGTCAGTTGAACACCACCGCCGCGCAGATCAGCGCGCTTCGCCTGCAACAGCACGCCCTCACGCTGCAGGCCGATTCAATTGAATCCCAGGCCGCGGCGACGCGGCTCGCGAGGGAGCAGTACCAACTCGTCGCACCGGGCCAAAGCCTCATTCAGGTGCTGCCCGGCGATGGATCGGGTACGGTCTCGCAGTCGACCGGCGACCCGGGCCTCCAACCACTCGTCGCCCCTTCGTCGGTCGCGACGCTCGTGACGGGGCCGCCCTCGGTGTCGAGGCCGACCCACTCGTCAGTTCGAGCATTCTTTTCGCGCCTGGTGCGCACCCTTGAGTTCTGGCATTGAACACCTTTCATGACGCGTCGCCGAGCGAGGCGGCGGCCGTGGAGGAGTTGTTGCGACGGCCGTTGGCCGGCCGGTTCGCGGTGGTCGTGCGTCGAAGCGAGGGAGCGCCCGTTGTCATTGAGAACGAGCCCCACCTGCGCGACGGCACGCCGATGCCGACACTCTTCTGGTTGGTCGACCCCGAACTTCGCGACGCCGTGAGCCGGCTCGAGGGCAGCGCCGGCGTCCACCGATTCGAAGAACTGGTTGACGCCGAGCAACTTGCGCAGACCCACGACGACTACGCGCAACGCCGTCGTCGCGCCACGGTGCGAACCGATGCCCCTCACGCCAGCGGCGGCGTCGGCGGCACGCGGGTTGGTGTTAAATGCCTGCACGCACACCTGGCCAATTTCTTAGTGGGAGGCGACGACCCCGTTGGCGAGCTCGTCGCCCAAGCGATCAATGTGCCGTTGCTCACCGTGGTGGACGTCCGTGACTGACGTCGTTGCGGCGCTCGACTGCGGGAGCAATTCGACGCGACTGTTGATTGCGGACGATTCGCGTGAGACGTTGCGTCGCGTCGCGCGCATAACGCGCCTGAGTCAAGGCGTCGACGCATCGGGGACGTTGACCAACGAGGCGCTCAATCGATCCTTCGACGTCCTGAGCGAGTACCGAGCGATGATGGACGAACAGGGTGTCGTGCGAGGACTACTCGTCGCGACCTCGGCCGTGCGCGACGCCGCCAACGGCCACGTGTTCCTCGACGGGGCGCGGCGTCGAAGCGGCGTCGACGCGCGCATCCTCTCCGGTCAGGAGGAGGCCGCCTTCTCGTACGCGGGTGCGACCGCCGGTCTCGACCCCGATTCGCGGCCCACAATGATTGTCGACGTCGGTGGCGGGTCGACCGAGTTGGCGGTGATGGTGGACGGTGAGCTGAAGAGCTACTCGATGCAGTTGGGGTGCGTACGCGTGACCGAGCGCGCGCTTGGCAAGGGCGTCGTCGACGAGGGCAACGATCGGGCCGCTCGAGCAATGATTGAGGAGCAACTCGATCGCGCGT
This sequence comes from Acidimicrobiaceae bacterium, assembly GCA_043758265.1. Classification (GTDB taxonomy): domain Bacteria; phylum Actinomycetota; class Acidimicrobiia; order Acidimicrobiales; family RAAP-2; genus RAAP-2. The sequence continues at coordinate 22,162 of JAYVNV010000193.1, read as the reverse complement.
TCTCCGCCGAGCCCGCCTTCTCGACACTCGTCGGGGGAGTTCGCCTGATTGGTCTGGCCGGCACGGTGTCGACGCTCGCCCAACTGGACGCCGGTCTGTCCGAGTACGACCGAGTGGCCGTCCACCACCGGCTTCTCTCGCGTGACAGCGTGAATGAGTGGCGCGATCGGCTCTCGCACGAGCCGTCCGAGAGCCGCCTGGCCCGACCGGGCATGGTGCGGGGCCGCGAAGACGTGCTGCACGCTGGGCTCTACGTGCTGTCGGCGGTCATGGAACGCCTGGGCGTGGAGGAGCTGCTGAGTTCGGAGAATGACATTCTCGACGGCATCACCGACTCGCTGATGTGCGCCGTCGACCGTGAAGTGTAACGATGGGTACGTGAGAAATCGCCCACGGTGACGGCACGCAGTGCGATCTATTCGCCTATCTCCCTGCACGGGCAACGAGTCGTGCTACGCACGCTGACCGCCCAGGACTACGAGGGCTGGTTCGAGGTTCGCACCCGATGTCGTGAATGGCTGTTGAAGTGGGAACCGCGCTCGGCACATTCAACCCACCTGGCCGATGATCAGCGCAGTTTCGTAAGTCGCTGCGCAATCCGTGAACGCGAGCGTCAGATGGGAACGGGGTTTGGCTTTGGAATCTTCCAGAATGGCCGCTTCATCGGCGAGATCACGCTCTCGTCCATTCAGCGCGGACCGTTGCAGTCGGCCTTCGTCGGGTACTGGATCGATGAGGCGGTGGCCGGTCAGGGACTAATGCCCGAGGCCGTGGTGACGCTTTTGCAGTATTCGTTCGAGTCGTTGCGTCTGCACCGCATTGAGGTGAACATCATTCCAAGGAATGCGGCCTCTCGGCGCGTCGTCGAGAAGCTAGGTGTCCGATGCGAGGGCGTAGCCGAGCGATACTTAGAGATTGACGGCGCGTGGGAGGACCACGCCCGCTACGCGATCACGGCCGAAGAGTGGGGCGATAGAGCGCCTGAGCTCGTGGCCAATTGGCTTTTGCCGCATCGCGACTGACGCAACGACCCCCCAGCGCCCACTAGCGAGGCGATGATTGTTAGCCAGTGAGTAGATGTTCCCACGATGCACTGATGGAGTGCATTGCGCCCGGGCCATTCAGGAGTCGAGCGACTACCAGAGTGACGACGAGGGTGACGACGAGCGCGACGCTAAAGCGCGCCGGTGGTCGATTGTTGTAGCTCTCGACCGCTCGCCACTGGTTCGCGTAACTGCCCGGTTCCAATAAATTCTCTAATCTTCGCGAACCGAGACGTCAAGCACATGGCGGCCGGCCGATTACGGTCGGGCGGCGCCGATGAGTCCGGCCGTGAAGATTGGCGCGAAGCTCACGTTGGTGCCGGTGTGGGCCGCGCCAATAATGGTGCTCGAGCCCCACGGGCCGCTACCGGCGTACATGACAACGTGGTCGACCGCGTGGTCACCGTCGAGGTTGTAGTAAAAAAGCAGGTCACCGGGCTGAAGGGCGGTGAGCGGTACGTGCACCATCGCCGGCCACTGTGACTCGGTGGTGCGCGGAATCGAGATGCCGGTTTGGCCCCACGCCCATTGGACGAGGCCCGAACAGTCGAATCCCACGCCCGGCGTTTCGCCACCCCAGACGTAGGGAACGCCAATCTGGCCTTCGGCGCGGTGAAGCGCGGCGAGACCCTGGGCCGAGCTGCCCACTTGCGCGATGGTCGGCTGGGCCACCGCTGCTTGGATGGCCTGGGTGACGGCGTTGGCCGCTTCTTGACCGCCGACGGCCGACGCCGCATTAATCGCTTGCTCCTCGCCGTTGAGGTCGTTGTGCTTCGCCGCGGCGACCCCGGCAACAATCTCGTAGGCGATGATCTCGGTGCGCAGCGACTTGGTTATCACCGCCAGCGTGGCGCGAGTCGTGTTCTCGTTGTACACGTTCTCGGCCAGTAACGACTGCATGGCGTAGGACTGATGCTGCTCATAGGAGCGCTGGAGGGCGACCTGACCAATCGTCCTCGTGAGTGATGTCTTCTCAAAGATGTACGAGTCCTTCAACTTGTTGAGGTTTCCGACGACCTGTTGCTCGTAGACGGTGCGTGCGTCGCTCCTGGCAGCGTTCTGGTTAAACAGGGCGATGATCTGAGCGTCAGCCGCCCCGAGCACGTAGGCCCGCACGACGGCGACTTCGAGGGCGTTGGCGGTGACGATGATGGCCGCGCGCTTGCTCTTTTCCTTGCCCTGAAGCACCTTGATGTTGGCGCTGATCTGCGACAGTTGGGCGTTGGCGGCATCGTAGGCGTTGGCCGTGATCTCGCTGGTTTTCGCTAGTCGGTTGAGTCGCCCTGACAGGGCGGCAATCTCGGCCTGGGTCTCTTGGATCGTTTGGGCGTGGACGCTCGTGGGCACGAGAAACACTGAAGCGCTCACAATGGCCAGCACTACGAGAGGAGTCGAACGAATCGTGCCCCGACGATGCACGTGAATCATAATCGTCAGCCTAGTTACGCATTTTCACTCAACCTGGAGATTTGAACTTGTTTCTATGCGTTACGGTTACATCGCATCATCTGCGCTCGGGGGCGTAGCCCAATTGGCAGAGGCAAGGCGCTTAAACCGCCTCCAGTGAGGGTTCGAGTCCCTTCGCCCCTACGCGCGGCGACTGGCCACGTGGAATCTTTAGTAGCGTTGCCTCCGTGGCTAAGAGCACAGCAGGTAAATGGGTTAGCAGGGTCGGCGCGTCGGGGGGCGGAAAGGCCTACAAGAAGACACGCCCGGGGAACTACTACGGGGCGCTGGCCGTCATTGTGATCCTCGGACTCAGCTCGACGGTCTACGCCCGTTACGAGTATCAGCATCCCGCCGCGGCTTCCACGCGGAACGGAGTCGCACCGCAGATCGGTACCACGTGGTACGCCGCACTGTCAATCCAGGCCTGCGGCAAGTACCTACCCTTCCTCAGTCCCGACAAGTCCAACAAGACCGCGGGCCTCACCATCCTCCCAACCAACGTCATCCGCGTCAGTCCCACCTCCGCTGCGGACGCGGGCACGCACGCCACGTTGTCCCAGTTCGCCGCTGAGTTTCCTGGTCTGATCGCCAGTACTTCTCAGTTGTCGGTGCCCACACCGACTGGCGTCGCGAACCCCGCGACGAGCTACACCAACGGTCGGGCCTGCCCCTCGGGCAAGGGCGCGAAGTACCCCGGCCAGGCGGGCAAGGTCATCTACTCGTACTCGAAGTACGGACAGATGAAGCCGAAGACGACGAACGATCCCTCGACGATAAAGTTCTCGCAGTTCCTTCACGTGACCATGGCCTTCGAACCATCGGGCGTGCTTCCACTAGCGCCCACGCAGGTCACGATCGATGCGATGACCAAGTACGCGCAGACCACGACGTCGACGACCACCGCTTCAATCCCGGTTCTCACAACGACGACCGTGAAGAACGCCACAACGACCACCTCGAAATCCACAACGACGACCGTGAAGAACGCCACAACGACCACCTCGAAATCCACGACGACGACCGCCAAGGGCTCCACGACGACGACGCCTAAGGGCTGAGCTTGAAGTCGATCATCCTGGTCGGCGGTAAAGGAACGCGTCTTCGTCCACTCACCTACGAGACGCCTAAGCAGATGTTGCCCCTGGTGGGCCTGCCCATGATTGAGTGCGTTTTCGAGGCGTTGGGCCGTCACGGCGTGACTGACGCCGTGCTCTCACTGGGCTATCTGCCCGATCGATTTATGGAGGCCTACCCGGCCAACGTGATTGCTGGAGTACGGGTGACCTACGCCGTTGAGGTCGAGCCGCTCGACACGGCCGGCGCGATCCGCTTCGCCGCCGAATACGCGGGCTTCGACGAGACATTTCTCGTCGTGAACGGCGACGTGCTGACCGATCTCGACGTCACTAGGCTCCTCGCATTCCATCGCGAGCACGGCGCGGAGGCCACGATTGCCCTTCATCCGGTGCACGACCCCTCGAGGTTCGGTGTCGTGCCGACGACCCCCGACGGCAAGGTCATTGCGTTCGTGGAGAAACCGCTGGCGGGCGAGGCGCCGACGAATCTGATTAACGCTGGTACCTACGTGTTCGAACCCGAAGTTCTAGAGAGAATCGCGCCCCAGGGTCGCGTCAGCGTAGAACGCGACACCTTCCCCGCATTGGCCCGCGAAGGCACGCTCTACGCAATGGCCGACCTGGCGTACTGGCTCGACACTGGAACGCCTCAGGCGTACCTGCGCGCCAACGCCGATATCTTGAACGGACGTCAGGCCATGCACGAGTTCAACGACGTCGTGAACGGATCGTGGCGACACGCCTCCGCCACCGTTGATGCCAGTGCGACACTCACCAACGCCGTCGTTGACCGCGACTGCGTCGTCGGTGCCAACGTCGTGCTCGAAGGGACGGTTCTCTTGCCCGGTGCCGTAATTCAGAGCAATTGCACCATCCGATCATCGATCATCGGTCCCGACGCGGTCATCGGGAGTCACTCCAAGCTGGGTGCCACATGCGTCGTTGGGGCGAAGGAGCGAGTCGCGCCCGCGTCCGAGCTGTCCGGGGACGTTCGACTGGGTGGCGTCTAGCTAGCGAAACATGTCGTCGTTGGCCGGTCGCACCAACGAGTCCTTGACTGAGCCTTCGCCGAAATACGATTCGTCGAGGCCGCGCACGAGGGCGAAGGGCGTTCTGGCCGCCTTATGGAGCACCAAGTTTGCCGCGCCGGCGATCTCGTCAGCGATTGCGACCTCGGTTACCTCTAGTACGCGCCCGGCGGCGTCGTACGTTCCGCGAAGGTCGAGCACCGGCGTGACGCCGGCCGATCCGACCGCGACGTCGGTGACGCCCTGTCGCCACGCGCGACCGAAGGTGTCGGTGACGATGACGGCTACCTCGATGTCGGCCCGGCGTCGCAGCTCAGCGCGAAAGCGCCTCGCGGAGCGATCAGGGTCGAGCGGCAACAAGACGGCGGTGCCGTGGTCGGTATTGGAGAGGTCGATGCCGGCGTTCGCGTTGATGAAGCCGTGACGGGTCTCAGTAATTCGAAGTGGACCACGACGGCGAAGAACTCTCGTGGACTCGCCCTCGATTAATCGAACCTTGTGCTCTTCGGTGCCGTCGAAGTGTACGACTCGGCCCTCCGATTTAGAAACGACTTTGCTGGTCACGATGACGAGGTCGTGGTGTTTGAGCGCTTCGTCCTCGGCGGCGAGCGCCTCGCAGAACAGGGCCACGAGGTCGTCACCCTCGCACACCATCGCGCTCGAGCGCAGCGCCATGACGCGCAACTCATTCACTCCAGCACCGCGCGCGCGAGGCGCTGCGCGTTGGCGCGACTGTCCATGACGGTCGTCGTGACGATCACTCTCACACCGCGCTCTCGCACAGAGTCAGCCAATTCCTCGTCGGCCTCATCAATGATCCAAGTGCCGACGAGTCCCTTGTAAAAGTCGACGACGCCGACGCACGAGACCTCGTGACCGAGCTCCATCAGCAGTCGATCGGCCGGCCCCTTCAAGGCTCGTCCTTTGATGATCGGGGAAACGGCAACAACGTCGTCGCTGCGTTCCTCGAGTATCTCGCGCACCGGGCGCACGCGCAGTATCGGCTCGATTGAAATCAGTGGGTTGGAGGGGGCGATGACGATACGCGACGAGTTGCGTAAGGCGTCGATCACTTCGTCGCTGGCCCGTGCTTCGTCGGCGCCAACGATGTCAACTGACGTCACTCGTACTTCGTGACGGTGACCGACGAAGTACTCCTGAAAATTAAGACGGCCGACTTCCGTGTCGAACTGGGTGGCGACGGGGTCGTTGGTGACGGGCAGGAGTCGTTCCGTAACTCCCCACTTTTTCGATAGTTCGAGCGTCACCTGCGTCTTAGTAGCTCCCTCGGCGAGACGCTGGGAACGGTAGAGGTGCGTCGCCAAGTCCCGATCACCTAATCGGAACCAGGCGGCGCCACCCAGGGTGCCCAGCTCCTCCATGACGCGCCAAGTCTCGTCTCGAAGCCCCCAACCGAGCTCATCGTTGTTCAGTCCAGCGAGCGTGTAGTTGATGGTGTCGAGGTCGGGGCAAATGGTTAGGCCGTGCAAAGTGAGGTCGTCGCCCACGTTCACGACTGCCGTCACTTCACTCGGATCGATGGCGCTGCGCAACGCGCGAAGCAGGCGGGCCGCCCCAACGCCGCCACTGAGAACGGTTATCACCACAGAGACCTTAGGGGCGCTTGGGTATCATCGGGTGCTGTGATCGATAACGCTCCCATCGACGGATGGCCCGGCACGCCGAGTGTCGTGCTGCTGAGAGTGAACAATGGTCTGGTCGAGCGAGTCGTTGAGATCGGTGACTGCCATGAGGTGCGACCTTGGGCGTCGGTCTCGAAGATGGCGATTGCACTGGCCTTCGGCGTCGAGATCGACTGGGGACTGCACCGCTTCGAGGAGAGCCTCGGTCCGCGCGGCGCAACGTTGGCCAACCTTCTCTCGCATTCGAGCGGCCTCGGCGCAGAAGAAGGCGATCCATTCGTCGACGTCGCCACCAAACGGGTGTACTCAAACTTTGGCGTTGATCTGGCCGTAGCGTCAATCGTCGGTGACAACACCGCAGTCAACTGGCTGGACAATCGGGTCTTTCGACCGTTCGGGATGACCTCGACAGTGCTCGAGGGCCGACCGTCGGCCGACGTCATTGGCTCAACTGAGGACCTCGCGACCCTGGCGGTCGCGTGGTTGCGACCCGATGGCGTTGCGAAAGAGACCCGCAACAGAATCATCACGCCCTATCTTCCTCAGCTCGACGGGATCGTCCCCGGCTTCGGTCGTTTCTCGCCGTGCCCGTGGGGACTCGGTCCTGAAATTCGCGGCGAGAAGCAGCACTGGATGGGCGACTGGCCACCGGCCAGCTTTGGCCACTTTGGTCAGAGCGGCTCAATGATCCTCTTGAACGCCGACGAGCAGATTGGACTGGTCGCGACCAGCACCGAGCCCTTTGGGCCTTGGGCGACCAAGCTCTGGCCCACCTGGACCGGTGAAATGCGAACGCTAGCCCTCAATTCGTGAATCTCACGATGCTTCGAGTTGCTCTCGATCTTGACGGGTCCTTGGAATCCCTGGGCAACTCAATGACCGACCTTGCTGACGCGCTCGATCGCACTGGCGAATGCACCCTGACCCGTTTTCGCTCGCGGACGTCGGCCCAGTCCTCGAGCGAGACGCACCTGGCGATGCGCCGAGTGTGGTCGCCCCTCTGGCGTCGCAGCCTCGGCCGCTCAATCGACGACCTCCTGGCCCCCGTTGACGTGATCCACGTCGCTGGCTTCGCAACACCGCCCACGAAGAGCATCCCGCTCATCATCTCCGTCGACGACCTGCGGGCGCTACGCGGAGAGGCGCGGACGTATTTGCGCATTGCCCAACTGCGACGAGCGGTTGCGCGCGGGGCGATCCTCGTCGCCTCGAGTCGCACCGCGAGCCACGAGGTCATTGAGGTGCTTGGCGTGCCGCGCAGCCGTGTCGTGGTCGTCTCGCCCGCCGTGCCGATCGTCGATCCAACGACGCAGGGCACGGACCTCGTCGTCAACATCGCGGGTGTCGACGATCTCTTCATCACCCTCGCACCCGCGCTCATTGCCTTCGCCCAGGCGCACGGCTCGAGCGTGGTCGCGCTGGCCAGCACCAGGGTGGGGCAGCGAATCCACTCGAATGGATTGGCGGTCACCGTGCGAGCGCGACACGAAGCCCGTCGTGCCCTCGCACACGCTCGGGTCGTCATGCACCTCTCGGATGGTGCTCGATTCCCCTCGTACGCAATCGCGGCCCTCGCGGCCGGCGTGCCCACGATTGCGCGCGACACTGATATAAATCGTGAGTTATTGAACGGCGCGGCCGCGCTGGTGGGCGACGAGGGCGAAGTGATGGTGACGCTCGACGAGGTCTGGAGTGGCGAATCACGTCGGGCGATCATGGCGGCGGCCGGCCGTTCGCGGGCCGTTGATTTCGCACCCGACACGGCGGCGCGGGCCTACTCCACCCTCTATCGCGAGGTCGTGCGAGGCTGGGTCTCGTGACACCCACCATCACGATGTCGCTCGACCAGCTGTACCGTGCGCAACCGGGCGGCATCGCGACCTACGTTCGAGGCCTAGCGGTGGGACTGAGTGAGCTGTACGACGAGTCCCTCGAGGTGCTCGGCGTGGCGCCCCGAGGTCCGTTGCCCGCCGGCGTGGCGGATCTGCCACTGCGTCGCGTCACCGCTCCCGTGGGCGTCAAGCTGTTGACTCGACTCTGGCCCCGTTGGTCGATCGGTGTACCGGCCGCGTCGAATGTCGTGCACGCCACCTCAATGGCCGGCCCCTTCGGCGGGGGCGCGAACGGAGCCATCCACTCGGTCGCGATGCACGACCTGCTATGGCGCGACGAGCCGGAGTCGTCGACCGCGCAAGGGATCCGTTTTCACGAGCGCCGGTTCGCACTGATTAAGTCGCGCGAAGCGCTGCGCGTCATCGTGACCTCGCCGGGACTGCGTGAACGCCTCGTGGCCGAGGGCGTCGACGCGAACCGGGTGCACGAGGTGCGTCTCGGGGTTGGCGACGACTCGACGACGGCGGCGAGTTACACCTCGGTGTCCGAACTGCTCAGCGAGCACGGTGCGCGCGGACCGTTCACGCTCTACGCGGGGACCCGCGAACCTCGAAAGAACATCGAGCGACTGCTCGAGGCGCACCGGGTGGCACGGACGTCCAATCCCGAACTAGGGAACCTGGTGCTCGCCGGTCCGAGCGGGTGGGGATCCGTCGACACGGGCGACGCGACGGTGGTTGGCCTTGTCTCGAAATCCATGTTGAAGGGCCTCTACCGAGACGCGACAGTGTTCGTCTACGTCCCGCGGGCGGAGGGCTGGGGGCTACCTCCGGTGGAGGCACTGCACGCGGGGACGCGGGTGGTCGCCAGTTCCACGACCCCGAGCGTTGCCCACAACGACGAGATCGTGCGCGTCGATCCGCTCGACGTCGGGTCGATTGCGCAGGGCCTCGTCGCCGCCCTCAGTCTCGACCAGAGTGACGAGGGGGGCGAACGCCGCCGCTCCTCGGTGTCCGACCTGACGTGGCGCAACGTCGCCCTCGACCATATTGCGGCGTGGCGATGAAGGTGGCCCTTGACGTTTCGGCGGTGCCACCTCGTCTCGCGGGTGCCGGTCGCTACATCGGCGAACTGGCCCGTCGCCTACCAACGGCGGGGGTTGAGACCACGCTCGTAACTCGTCGAGACGACGCCCTGCGTTGGCATGAGTGGTCGCCGACGTCGAAGGTCGCGTCAACCGTACCCAATGCCCGGGTCGCTCGACTCGCCTACGAGGCGTGGCTGCTCGGTGTCAGCCGTCCGGCAAAGTCGGTCGACGTGTGGCACGCCCCCCACTACACAATGCCCCGTCGCCGTTCGACACCGACGGTGGTCACGATCCACGACCTCACCTTCTTTACGAATCCGCAGTGGCACGAGCGCTCCAAGGTTGCGTTCTTTCGACGCGCCATCACGTACGCCGCCCAGCACGCCAACGTACTGGTGAGCGTCAGCGACTACACCGCTCGCCAGATTGACGCGGTGCTCCCAACGCATGCGCCCGTCATCGTCGCGCCACTCGGGGTCGATCTCCTGCGATTCACGACGGACGCCCGTCACGACGCGAAGTTGTTTCACGCCCATAATCTCGCGCTCGACGTGCCGTACATCTTCTTCCTCGGCACGGTCGAACCACGCAAGGGACTCGACGTTCTCCTCGCGGCGTTCGCCGACGTCGCCCGGTCCGACCCCGACGTCGAACTCTGGCTCGCCGGGCAAGCGGGGTGGGGAGTGAAGGCGATTGAAATCGCGTTGGCGAACCACGTGGTCGCCTCACGGATCCGTCGCCTTGACTTCGTCGACGACGCGGTGCTGCCGGCACTACTTCGCCAGTCGCGGACGGTTGTCTACCCGTCGAGGGGCGAGGGGTTCGGACTGCCGGTCCTTGAGGCGCTCGCCTGCGGGGCTGTCGTTGTCACCTCGAGTGACACGGTCATGGCCGAGGTCGCCGGCGACGCCGCGATTTTGACGCCCGCCGGTGACGCGTCGCTGCTGGCGAACGCGCTGCTGAGTGCGACGTCGAAGAGTGACGCGGAGCGAGCTCGACAGCGCGTCGCGGCCCGCGCCCGCGCCGAGCAGTTCACCTGGGACGCGTCAATCGCGCAACACCTCGCTGCGTACGAAATGGCGGTCGCGAGGTGAAGGCGCTAGTCACCGGCGCCGACGGCTTCGTGGGGCAACACCTACTGGCGCACCTACGAGCCCAGGGCGACGAGGCGATCGCTGTCGATCGCGAGTGCGACGTGACCGACGCGAGCAGCGTTCGCGCGACACTCGACCAGCATCGGCCCGAGGCGATCTACCATCTCGCGGCCCTTACACAGGTCGGTGCTTCGTGGACCAACGCCGTCGAGTTCACACGGGTGAACGTGCTCGGCACGAAGAACGTGCTCGACGCAGCGCACGACGTCGTGCCCACGAGCACGGTGTTGCTCGTCAGTTCGGCCGACGTCTACGGCGTCGTTCGTGAGGAGGACCTGCCACTCGTCGAGACCTTCCGAGTCGCCCCGGCCAACCCCTACGCGTCGAGCAAGGTTGAGGCCGAGCGAGTGGCGCACGACGCCGTGCGTGAACGTGGGCAGCGAGTCGTGATCGCGCGACCGTTCAACCATCTCGGCCCGGGTCAATCGACTGAGTTCGCGGTACCGGGGATCGTGAGCCGCCTGCTCGAAGCGCTCGAGTCGGGCGCCGAGGAGATACCCGTCGGCAATCTCTCGACCAGACGTGATTTCAGTGACGTTCGTGACGTCGTTCGCGCCCATCGACTGTTAGTGGAGCGTGGCGTGACCGGCGAGGCGTACAACATTGCCTCCGGCCTCGACGTGCGCTTAAGCGATATCGCCGCCCAACTGGTCGCCGTACTGGCACCTCGAATCCGCCTCAAGCCTGACCAATCCCTGTTCCGACCGGTCGACACGCCAGTGTCACGCGCGAGTTACGAGAAGCTTCGAAGGCGGACTGGTTGGCAGCCGAGGATTGCGCTCGACGTTACGCTGCGCGACGTGATTGAGGAAATGCGGGTCCGCCGGCGAGATTCGTAGGAAATCGTTCATGAATCGACGCCTCGGGACCCTCCTCGCAGCCAGTGCGCGTCGAGGGCGCCAACTAGCCTTGCTGAACTGATGGAATCTCGAGCTCCGGCTGTTGTCGCCGTCGTCGTCACCACTGGTTCAGGGCCGGGTCTCGAAGTCGCAGTGGCTTCGCTCGCGGCCCAGAACTATGAGGAACTAAGCCTGCTCGTCGTGGCGAACGGGGAGTCTGAACACGTCCCCGCACGGGTCGCGGCGGTGGCGCCAATTGCCTTCGTGCGACTCCTGGATGAGAATCGAGGTTTCGCCGCCGCGTGCAACGAGGCCGCGTTGATGGTCGAGGGTTCGGCCTTCTTCCTCTTTTGCCACGACGACGTGCGCCTCGAGCCCGACGCGGTCCAGCAAATGGTCGAAGTCGCTTTTCGAGCCAACGCCGGTATCGTCACCCCCAAGGTCGTCTCGTACGATGATCCCTTGGTGCTGGTGCACGTTGGTCAGACCTGCGACCGATTCGGCGTGGTGCACGAGCGCGTGGAAATCGGCGAGATTGACCACGGGCAGCAGGACCTCGAGCGAGACGTGTTCGTGGCGCCCGGCGGCGTCACCCTCGTTCGCTCAGATCTCTTCGCCACGTTGCGCGGTTTCGATCCAGTGATCTCGGCCCTGGGTGAGGACCTCGATCTCTCCTGGCGCGCCCAGATTGCTGGCGCCAGGATTGTCGTCGCCCCCTCGGCCAAGATCGCCCATCGCGAGACGATCGCCAGTGGAGAGCGGCCAGTGACGGCCGTGGGCACCCGACGCGCGAGCCGTCAAGACCTGCAACGACGCCACCAGCTTCTGGTCGTAGCAACCGGTTGGGGCCGGCGTCATACGATCAGCACGCTTTCGTTGCTGTTGGTCATGGACACGATGGAGTTCCTCCTCGCCATTATTGGTCGTGACAACGACCGCGCCGGGGCCATCCTGGGGTCGTGGCGGTGGCTGTTGCGCAACCGACGTCGCATCGTCGAACGACGCCGTCAACGACACGTGATTCAGGTTCTCTCCGACCTCGAACTGCGTCGCCTGCAGGTTGGTGGCGCGAGTCGGCTCAAACGTTTCTTTCTTATCTTGCTGCGCGACGGCCTGGACCACGCCCGAGGCATCCTTCCGGCCGAGGCGCTCCACGACTCCGACCCGGACGCCGACGCCGACGAGGAGGCCGACACCGTTGGCTTCGCCGCCGCCTTCTCCGAAGAGGAGGAGTTCGACGAGATCCCAGCCAGTCCGGGGCTCGAGCTTCGCCGTCGGCCGTCACGCTTTCTCACCTCGTTTCGTTCGCAGGCGGCGATGGTCGCGATTGTCTTGGTGCTGTGGTTGATCGGATCACGCAACCTCGTCGTCACGCATCTGCCATTGATCGGCCAACTGGCGCCGCTCGACTCGTGGTGGACGACTTGGCGCCACTTTTTCGCGTCCTGGTCTCCCAACGGCGTCGGCACCGGTTCGCCGGGATCGCCCGGCTACGGCGTCCTTGCCGTCGCGGGCACCTTCGTGCTCGGACGAATGGGGATTTTGCCGCGCTTGGCCCTCGTGTTCGCGATCCCCGTCGGTGCAATCGGTGTCAGTCGACTCTTAAAGGGTCGGGTGTCGAACCGCGCTCGCGTCATCGCGGCCGTCTCGTACATGGCCCTGCCCCTCGGCCTCAACATGGTGAGCCAGGGCCGCGTCAACGTACTCGTCGTCGTCGCGGGCCTGCCCTACGTCGTTCGCCGCCTCTTCGAGCTGATGGACGTGACGGGCTTTCGTACCCAGCCCTACAGCGAGCCGGTGCGCTTCGGTCATCGTGGTTGGCGCACGACGCAGTCGGGCCAACGCATGATTGTGGTGATGTTGATTGCGATTCTCGGCGCCATGGCACCGGCAATATTCGTGGTCGTTGGACTAGTCGTACTCGGCGTCGTCGTGGCTCGTCTCTTCGAAACTGAGCGGAGCAACTTCTCTGGACCGTGGCGTTTTCTCGGGTCGTTGTGGCTCAACACGGCGATTCTTCTGTTACCGCTCTCGGTGGACGTTGCGTTGGCTGGACGCCGGGCCATCGAGGTCTTTGGCCTTTCGCGAGGACCGTGGTCGGCACCGAGCTTCGCGCAGTTGCTGCGCGGCGCGGACGGCACCTACGGACTCGGTTGGTCCGGGTGGCTGTTGCCCGGTGCCGCCCTCTTCGGTCTCGTGCTCTGTCGCGGCGACCGGCGACTTGTCGCGAACAAGGTGGCTTCGATTGCGACGTTGACGTTCATCGTCACGTCGTTCGACGCCCATCATTGGATGGGTTCGTTCGCGCCGGACCTCGACGTGTTGTTAGCGCTCTACATGGTTATGGTCGCCGCCCTCATCGGCCTCGGCGTCAGTGCGCTCGAGAACGACCTGCGTCAGGCCGGCTTCGGATGGCGCCAGGTGTTGGCGGGCGTCTCGGTCGCCGCGTTGATCGTCGCGACAGTGCCGTTCGCGTTGACCTTCGCGAGCGGACGATTCGACCTCCCGACGACCAGCGTCGCTGAGTCCCTCAGCGCACTGGCCCCGTCGACCCGTGGGGGTTTTCGTGTCTTGTGGCTCGGCGATCCCTCCCTGCTCCCCGTGCCGGGCTGGTCGGTCGCCCCCGGTCTCGAGGCGGCGACATCCACCGATGGTCTGCCCGGTGGTAATTTAAGCTTCACCACGCCCAACGCTGGCACTTTTGGCGTCCTCTTGAGCGCGGTGCAGTCCGCGATGCAAGGGAGGACCGTTCGCCTCGGACAACTTCTCGCTCCGGCTGGTGTCTCGACCATCGTCGTCATGAACTCCTCGGCGCCGCAACTCCAGGGCGTGCAGTCGTCACCGATACACGCCGTACCCAAAGTCCTGCTCATCGCGCTTGGGCGACAGAGCGACCTCTCGCTCGTCCTTCATACCCCCTCGGTCGACGTCTTCTCCAACTCGCTCTTCCACGGCATTGTCTCCATGGACTCACCCGGGTCGAAGTCAATCCAGCCGGTGTTCACGTCGGCGACGAACAAGGGACCCCTCGCCTCCAACTCGGTCGTCACCGCCGGTCTGGCGCCCGCCAGCGCATTTATTCTCTACGTCAATGGAAAGCCGGCCTCACGCGCCATCGCTCATACGTGGACGCCGACGTTCGTGGTCGGCAGTTACCACTCAACACCGATTGGTCAGTTGAGGCTGCAAAGACTTCCGTTGAACGGCGCGCTGGCGTTGCTCACCCTGCTCATCTGGACACTCGTGTGGCTAGGTTTTGGCTGGGTCCATCGTCTCGAATGGCTCTTCACCGGGCGCCGCCGCCGCGTCACTGCGCCCCGTCACGCAAAGGGTGCTCGTGAGTAGCCCTCGGCGAATTCCGTTGCTAGTCGTCCTGGCCCTCGCGCTCGGCGCGACGGGCGTCGTCAGTTCTCTCTCTCGCGGTGTCAATCCCTCGCAGTTGCCGAGCGGACTGGCCCTCAACGGCCGGGCTGAATCAACGGCGCTGTACTGCACGGGACTCTCGAGTCCCAAGATTGGCGCGGGCGGTCACGTCACGTTGTTGAATACGGTGAACCAAGTCCGCCAAGTCGCGATCACCGTTGCGTCGGATACCGGGCATCGTCAGATGCACGTTGCGCGGATTGCACCACTCGGTTCTTTGACCTTCGATCCGAGTCGCGGTCTAGGGGGCCGCTACTTTGGCGTCGCGGTGCAGGTGAGCGGCGCGGGCGTGCTCGGCAATGAAGTCAGCGACGCCCGCACTGGCGAGACTCCATGCATCTCGACGGGCGTCACGTCGTGGTACGCGTCGGGCTTTGACACGACGGTCGGTTCGAGAGCGGAACTAAGCGTCTTCAATCCGACCGCGACGCCGGCGGTCTTCAACCTCTCCACGTACTCGTCGACCGGCTTCGCCGCGCCCGCCAAGTTTCAAGGGTTCTCCGTTGGTCCTCACGATCAGGCGCAGTTGAACCTCGGTTCTCAGATTGTCAACATGGTGAACGTCGGCGTTCGAGTAAACGTGCTTCGCGGTTCCCTAGATATTGTCGGCGTGCAGCAGTCCGGTTCGACGGTGTCGTTTAACGTCGGCGTCGCTCAGCCGGCCACGTCGGCGCTGTTTCCTCAGATCACGACGGCCAACGGTGCCGTGGCGCAGGTGAGGGTCTCCAATCCCGGCGCGCTGCCCGCGACGGTGAGCTTCAACGTCGGTCTGGCGCCATTTCACATTCCGGTCCAATCACTAACCGTTGCGCCCTACAGCAGCGCCGTGGAGACCATCACCCCCAATCCGGTAATACCCGCCCATGGCTACGCGAGCGTGCGGCTGAGTTCCAACGTGCCAGTTGTTGCGGCGTTGGCGACGGGCGCCGCCACCGACATCGCCTTGATGGCGCCCGGTGCGCCCGAGTCTAAATTCCTGATCAGCGATTTCACCGGATTGGGCTTCGACGCTGCGACCGTCTCCAACACGTCGTCGAGAGCGATTACGTTGACGTTTACGAGGCTTTCGTCGAACGGCTCAACGTTGCCCCACGTCTCGCGATTGCTCGCGGCGGACACGACGGCGAGCGTCCTAGCCCTGCTCAACTCCCAGGGCACGACGTCGCTGGCTAGCCTCCGCCACGTCACGCTTATTGTCTCGTCGTCAAAACCAACGCTGCTCGTGACGTTGACGCTCCCGACCAAACCCATCGGGATGACGGTGGTGTCGCCCCTAGACGGCCGGTAACGTCGGCGGCTGCCAACCGGGCAGCGTTGGCGTCGCGGGAGTGAGTGTGCGCTTCGCCGCCGCGGCGCCTAACGCGGTGAGGGAACTGACTGTTTTGGTGCCCTCGGGGTGAACCTGCTCGCCGTGGGCCTCGTCGATCAATCGAGCCGCGGTCTCACCGTCGATGGTCTCGTGCTCGAGCAGCGCGCGCGTCAGTGCCTCTAGACCGCGCCGGTGCAGTGTGAGCACCTCGATGGCGCGGGACTCCTGCTCGCGCAGGATTCGCTCGACCTCGTCGTCAATTACCTGGGACGTGTGGTCCGAGTAGTCACGGGTGTGCATGAGGTCCTCACCCAAGAAGACCTGGTTGTTGGAGCCCCAGGCCATCGGACCGATCTCCTTGGACATGCCCCACTCACGAACCATCCGGATCGCGAGCTCGGTGTTGCGCTGCAAGTCGTCCGCGGCGCCTGTCGAGAGGTCGCCAAATACGAGTAGTTCGGCGACGCGGCCCCCCATGCGCATGCAGAGCGAGTCCTCGAGGTACTGACGCGCGACGATGTGGCGGTCCTCTTCGGGCAGCGTCATCGTGACGCCCAGTGCCATACCGCGCGGAATGATGGTGATCTTGTGGAGCGGATCGGTGTTTTTTAGCACGTAGGCCAGCAGGGCGTGGCCACTCTCGTGGAAGGCAACGCGCTCGCGCTCGTCATCCATGAGGACCATCGTGTCGCGAAGCTGGCCCATCATGACGCGGTCTCGGGCAGACTCGAAGTCCTCCATGCCAATCGTGACCGAATGACGGCGCACGGCGTGAAGGGCCGATTCATTCACCAGATTGGCCAGGTCGGCACCACTCATCCCGGGCGTCCCACGGGCCACCATCTCGAGACTGACCGAAGAGTCCAGGGGCTTGTTCTTTGAGTGAACTTCGAGGATCGGCAGTCGTTCGTCGAGGTCGGGCAGCGGCACGACGATCTGGCGGTCGAAGCGACCGGGGCGCAGCAACGCGGGGTCGAGCACGTCGGGCCGGTTGGTGGCCGCAATGACGACGACGCCCTCTGACGGATCGAAGCCGTCCATTTCGTTGAGCATCTGATTCAGGGTCTGCTCGCGCTCGTCGTGTCCGCCACCAACACCGGCGCCGCGCTTACGACCGATGGAGTCGATCTCATCGATGAAGACAATGGCCGGTGCCTGCTTGCGCGCCGTCGAGAAGAGGTCACGCACGCGACTGGCGCCGACGCCGACGAACATCTCCATGAAGTCAGATCCCGACACTGAGAAGAATGGGACGCCGGCCTCACCGGCGACGGCGCGTGCCAGCATGGTCTTACCAGTGCCCGGGGGGCCGACGAGCAAGATGCCCTTGGGAATAAGTGCGCCAATGTCCTTGTAGCGCGCGGGTGTCTTTAAGAACTCGACGACCTCACTGATCTCCTGCTTGACGCCGAAGTAGCCAGCAACGTCCGAGAAGGTTGTCTTTGGGCGCTCTTGGTCGAACTGCTTGGCCTTGGAACGACCGACCGACATCATGCCATTCATCTGGCCGCGAGCCTGGCGGCTCACGTACATCATGAAGGCAACGAAGATTCCGATCCAGATGAGATAGGGCAGTAGGAGCGCGAGCAGGTTCGACGGGTTGGCGAAGGTCACCTTGTTGTTGTGCGAGCGAAGTGCGTCAATCTCGTTGGCCAGAATCGGCACCGGACCGTTGGTGGTGTAGTTGGTGCCGCCGGTCAACTGGCCCGTGATCACGCCGTTTGAGGTGTTGATGCTGGCCGAGTGGACGTAGCCGAGGCCAGCGTTGCGAAGCAGCGCCGAGTAGGGAATCGTTTTCACGGTCTTGGCGCCAAAGAGCGATGAAATAACCAGCATCCCGAGCACGAACGCTACGGCGGCCGTTATCAACATGCGACGTCGAGCATCGGGCGCCATTGGCTTGCCCGCGCCGGGTAGGTACTTTTTTAAGCCGTTCGGCTGTTCAGGTGCGTTACTCACCTTGACAGACTAGGGGTGAACTGTACGACCTCGTCTTGCACCTGTGAAAAACATACGAGTTAGTAGGGTAATTGCTTGTGGGTTCAATGATCGACGCCGAAACAGGCGCTAGACCTAGAGTGCTGGCGATACTCGTCGCCGGGTTGCTCGGCTTCCTCGCCGGTCAGGTCGTCGCCACCTCGCTCGACGCATTGACCGCACGGGTGACTCACTTTCCCGGCGGGCTGCGTGCTCTCTCCAACACGGCTTCTCCACCGTGGTGGGCCAACGTGCTTGGCCTCGCCGGCCTTTGGATCGGCTTCGCTGCGACGATCTACTACGCCTACGCCCACGGCAACCTGCGCAACCTCCCCGACCAATGGCGCCCACGCCCGAGTGACGTTCTCTACGTCGCGCTCGGCGTTGTCTGCCAACTCCTCGTCGATCTCACCTATCGACCCTTTCACCTGAAGAACCTGAACGGTCCCGTCAACCACCTCTTCGGTGCGGCGCACGGGGTGACGTTCGTACTCTTGATTGTGATGACGATGTTCTTGGCACCAATGATGGAGGAGTGGTTTTTTCGCGGCGTGATCTTTCGGGCTCTCAGTGAGGGCGGACACCGAGGGGGATCTCGCGGAGCCGTTGTGGGGGCCGTTACTCTCAGCGCGGTCCTTTTCGCCCTGGCCCATGGCGAGCCTCTGCAGTTCGCGGGTCTGGCCTTCGTTGGTGTTGTCCTCGCGGTGCTCGTGTATCGCACGAAGCGCCTCATCCCAAGCATTGTGACCCACGTCTCCTTCAACGGCGTGGCGATCGCCGCTCTCATCAGCCAGCGGAACGGCCACTGATGAGCGGCTGGATCCGATCAATCAATTCGCGCGAGAACCGACTGGATTTGTTGGTCGTCGGCTCGGTGATCTTCATTACCCTCTGGCAACTTCACCCCAATCTCTTGTTCTCCTCGACGCTCGTGACTGGTGGCGACACCGGATCGCACATGGTGCTCCCGGCGTTCCTCAAGTCCCAGGGCAACCTCTTCAACCTGACGCCGTGGTACCCGGGTTGGTTCGCGGGCATGCCGGCCTACACCTATTACTTCGTCCTGCCCGACGTGTTCGCGACTCTCGCGAGCTACGTCATCAACTTCGCGGTCGCCTTCAAGCTGGCGACGATTCTCGGTTCGGTCCTGCTGCCAGTCACCGCTTACCTGATGGGAAGGTTGTTTCGAGCGCCGCGTCCGGTGCCGGCGGCGCTGGCGATTGCGACGTTGCCATTTCTCTTTGACGCCACGTTCACGATTGATGGCGGGAACCTCTTCTCGTCGATGGCGGGAGAGTACGCCTTCTCATTGTCGCTGGCGTTGGCGCTACTCACCATTGGCCTCTTCGCCCGAGGTGTGCGCACGGGACATGGCTACTGGCTCGCGGCGATCGCACTCAGTGCGACTTTGGCGTCGCACGTCCTGCCGTGGTTCTTCTGTGTCGAGGCCGTGGCCGTCCTCGTTGTCTTCGAGCTGCTGCACCGTCGCGGCATAGGCGATGCCCACGACGAGCAAGGCTCGGGCGACTTCGCACGACCACTGCGTTTCGCGATCGGCGCCGGTGCTCTCTCGGCTGGACTCTCGGCCTGGTGGCTGCTGTCATTCATCACGTCCCAGCAGTACACGAACTCAATGGGCTACACCAATGACTCGGTGATGACGCTGCACGACATTTTCACCCAACTCGGGTGGTTCACTTCGAGCGGTGCCGCCGCGGGCGATCGATGGGTCATCGTGTTGGCCGCCGTGGCCGTCGTCGTTGCCTTCTGGGTTCGCGACCGACTCGGCATGGTGCTCTCGACATTGACGGTGCTCTCAATTGGCGCCTTCGTCTTCGATCCGCAGAACGTCATCTGGAACGAGCGGCTGGTTCCGTTCTGGTTCATCACGATCCACCTGAGCGCCGGCTGGTTGTTCGGTTATGCACTGGCGCGCTGGGCGGCGCGTTCGCCACAGCAACTCGCACGCTTCAGTGTGCAGATTGGCGAGAGCAGATTCAGCTTCCAGCACGAGGCCGCGATGACGGCGAAGGATTCCGATATCGGAGCCCCGGCGATGCCGGACGGGGACCCCCTCCTCGATCGAGGCGACGCCGACGTTGGTTCGTCATTCGTTGATGAGTTCTCCTCGTCGAATGGCGACGACCGCGAAGAACCTTGCGCATTCGACGGCGGCGTCGAGAGCGAGCAGTGGAAGCGGTCGCGACGAATCGCCCGCGCCACGATTGCCATCTTGTTTCTCGGTCTGGGCACGACTCTGCCCGGTCTCATTCCTCACGTTGCCTCCGCCCTCAGTCTCAACACGACGGGCAACCAGGTGAGCAGTTGGGCCCAGTGGAACTATTCGGGCTACCAGGCGAAGCCCGCGTGGCCGGAGTACCACGACCTCATGACGACGATGTCCAAGGTGGCCAAGCGCTACGGCTGTGGCCGCGCGATGTGGGAGTACAACGCTGACCAGAACCGCTTCGGCACTCCGATGGCGCTGATGTTGTTGCCGTACTGGACGAACAACTGCGTCGACTCCATGGAGGGCCTCTACTTCGAGTCGTCGGCCACGACGCCCTATCACTTCCTCGATCAGGCCGAGCTGAGTGTAGCGCCGAGCAACCCGATGGTCGGGCTGCCCTACGGACAGCTCGACGTCGCCTTTGGCGTCCAGCACTTACAGATGCTCGGGGTGAGGTACTACATCGCCTACTCACCGGCAACCGTGACGCAGGCGAACCGCGACCCGGCGCTCAAGTTCGTTGGCCAGACCAAGGCCTGGCCAACGCCGGGAGTGCGGTGGCGGATCTATCTCATTACCCACAGCCCGATGGTCCAGCCCCTGACCCACCTGCCCAATGTTGTCGCCAATACAGCGAGTCGAGTGGGCTGGCTTAAGGCCAATACGACCTGGTGGCTCGATGAGACGCTGTGGTCGACCGTCGCGGCGACGAGCGGACCGTCGAACTGGCCCTCCGCTACGTCAGTCACGACGATGACGACGTCGTCGAAATTGCCCAAAATCAAGGTTTCGAAAATCGAGACGAAATCACAGTCAATATCGTTTCACGTCAGCAAAACCGGCGTGCCCGTGCTCGTCAAGATCTCGTACTTCTCACGTTGGCACGCGAACGGTGCGACCGGACCGTATCGGGTGAGCCCGAACCTGATGGTCGTCGTGCCCACGTCGAAGAATGTCTCGCTGGTCTACACCAGCACGACGGCGCTCACCGTTGGCAACATGATTAGCGACGTCACGACGCTGGCGGGCTTTGTGACGTTAGGGTTCGTCATTAGAAGGCGCCGTACACTCCGCCGATAAGGTAGGACATCGTGAAGACGAGTGAAATTTTTAAGGCTTACGACATTCGTGGCACCTACCCGGACCAGCTCAACGAGCGTTTGGCCCGCGCGGCCGGTGCGGCCTTTGCCACGTTCGCGAACTCGTCGAGCATCGTTATTGCCCGCGATATGCGTCCCTCGGGCGTGGGGCTCTGTGCCGCCTTCGCCGAGGGGGCCCGCGCCATCGGCGTCACGGTGATCGATCTCGGTCTCGCCTCGACGGACTTCCTCTACTTCGCCACTGGTCACCTCAAGCGACCCGGTGCCATGTTCACGGCCTCGCACAACCCGGCGCAGTACAACGGCATCAAGCTCTGTCTGTCCGACGCGAAACCAATCGGCGTCGACACGGGACTCGCTGAGATTGAGGCCATGACCAACACGTTCTACGTCACGCCAGCGAGTGGCGAACTCGCGCCGATGCAGAAGTTGGACCTGATGGACGAGTGGGTCGCCCACGTGCATTCGTTCGTCGACGTCTCGTCACTACGTCACCTCAACATCGTGGCCGACACGGCCAACGGTATGGGTGGTTACGTCGCGCCGCGCGTCTTTCGGGGACTGCCCTTCGACGTCGACATCCTCTTCGAGGAGCTCGATGGCACCTTCCCAAACCATCCGGCCGACCCGCTCAACCCCGACAATCTCGTGGACCTGCAACGCCGGGTCCTCGAGACCGGCGCCGACGTCGGTCTCGCCTTCGACGGTGACGCCGACCGGGTCTTCCTAGTCGACGAATTGGCCCAGCCGATCAGCGGCTCGACGACCACCGCGTTGGTCGCCGCCGTCATGCTTGCTCGCAGCCCCGGCTCGACAATCCTGTACAACCTCATCTGCTCGAAGTCGGTGCCCGAGATAATCGCTGAGCGAGGTGGGCAGGGCGTGCGCACGCGCGTCGGCCACAGCTACATCAAGAAGGTGATGGCCGAGACCGGTGCGCTCTTCGGCGGTGAACACTCGGGCCACTACTA
>JAYVNV010000192.1:0-2681 GCA_043758265.1 Acidimicrobiaceae bacterium | reverse complement strand
CCTCTTTTGATGTCGTCCCGCTAGGGGTGCCCCTGCCCACGGTCGCGACGCACGACGCCGTCACCGAGGGTGTAGCGCGAGGTCAACACGTGGCATTGGGTGTGAACTGGGCGAAGGCCCTCGTTGACGCACCAGCCGGCTACATGGCGCCCAAGGAGTTGGCCCGCCAGGTCGAGGCGCGTCTCGTGAGCGACCAACACGTCACGGTCGAGGCGTGGGCCGAGCCGCGCATTCACGAAGAGCGGCTCGGCGGACTGCTCGGCGTCGGTCAGGGTTCGGCTCAACCCACGCGTCTGGTCTACGCGATCTATGACCCCAATCCTGACGCGACCTTGCCCCACGTAGCGCTCGTCGGAAAGGGCGTGACCTTTGACTCGGGCGGCCTCTCACTCAAGAGCGCTGAGGGCATGATGACGATGAAGACCGACATGTCTGGCGCCGCCATCGTCATGGCGGCGTTGTCAATCGCCAGTCGATTGAATCTGCAACTGAAGGTGACGGCCATCGCTCCCATGACCGAAAACCTCCCGAGTGACCGAGCGGTCAAGCCCGGTGACGTTCTGACGATTCGAAACGGCATGACCATCGAGGTAGTGAACACCGACGCGGAGGGGCGACTGATCCTCGCCGACGGACTGAGTCTCGCGGTCGAGGTGGCGCCGGACGCGATTGTCGACGTGGCAACTCTGACGGGCGCTCAGCGCGTGGCTCTCGGTGACGAGGTCGGTGCTCTCTTTTCGTCGAACGATGAACTGGCCACCGCCTTTCTCAACGCCAGCGCCCGCAGTGGCGAGCCACTCTGGCGTATGCCGCTGCAAGGAAACTACGAGTCTCACATCGACAGCGACGTCGCAGATATGAAGAATCAGGGCAAAGCTGGCAATGGCTCGATGATTTCGGCCGCATTGTTGTTGCAGCGATTCACTGACGGCCGTCCGTGGGTGCACCTCGACATCGCTGGACCAGGCCGGGTCGATTCGTCGCGGGGTTACGCGACGAAGGGGGCGTCGGCGTTCTCGACGCGAACGATAGTGGAGTTCCTCGCGTCCGTCGCTGACAGCCCCGGCACGTCCTAGGGTTCGACGCGGTGAACGCGCTCGGCGCGCGTAGCAACGACGCGCGCCAGTGAAACTGATGCGACGTCGTGGCCGTCGGCTCGGCCGACGAGGACCGAGGCGAAGAGTGCCTCGTCATTGATTCTGGCCCAATTGAGGATTTCGGATTCGCGTCGGAAGTTTCCCCACAGGGTCGCTTGGAGCCCCGCCTCTTCGACGAGCAGGAGCAGCGCCATCGTTGCCATCGCCGCGTCCGTGTGCCAGTACGGGACGGGCCAGGAGTCCTCACGCCCGAGGCCGGAGTTTTGTTTGTCGTCCTCTTGGTAGCGCAACGTGTAGTCGCTGATTCGCGAGGTGACGAGCACGAGTGCGCCAGCTCGCTGGAGACCAGTCGCTCGACGCGCGTTTTGACGCCACGTTTCGTCGGTCGCGACGCCAAAGTAGTCGCTGAGATGTTCGTGCGCCACCGTGTGCATCCGTACGCCGGCACTGTTGCCGGCAGTGGGAGACCACAGGGCGAGGGCGCAAAGTTCGCCGAGCCACACCGGGTCGACCTCTGAACCGTCGAATGATCGGACCATCCGACGACGGGCGAGCAGTTCGCGAAGTTCCACTCGACGGGTCTAGCAGCCGGCCTGAACGTTAATGTTGACCTACCAAGTAACCTTTAAGGACGAACAAGGAGCGACCGTTGTCCACGCCTCGAGAACTACTGAACGCCGCGAAGGCTGAGATTCGCGAAATCGACCCTTCGCAGGTCGCCGACCGGCTCGAGTACTACACGCTGCTCGACGTGCGCGAGTCCGACGAGTACGAACAGGGCGCGGTACCAGGCGCGGTTCACGTGCCGCGGGGAAATTTGGAGTTCTCCATTGAAGGGCGCCTGCCTGACAAGAACGCCCCAATCGCTATCTACTGCGCTGGCGGCGTGCGCTCGGCCTTCGCCACCAAGACCCTCCAAGACCTCGGTTACAGCGACGTGGTCTCGATCGTCGGCGGGTTTAACAAGTGGAAGGACGATGGTCTCGATTGGTCGACGCCGCGCACCATGAGCGCTGACCAGCGCGTGCGCTATCACCGCCACCTTCTCCTGCCCGAGGTTGGAGAGAGCGGTCAGCTCAAGCTCCTCGACTCGAAGGTCCTGCTGCTGGGCGCCGGGGGACTCGGCTCGCCGGCGGCGCTCTACCTCGCGGCCGCGGGCGTGGGGACGATTGGCATCATCGACATGGACGTCGTGGACGTTTCGAACCTCCAACGACAGATCCTTCACAACCTTGATCGCGTCGGCATGAGAAAAGTCGAGAGCGCGAAACTGACAATCACTGCGATGAACCCTGACGTTAAGGTCCTCACCTACGACACGCGACTCGGCGCCAACAACGTCCTCGACATCATGGACGGCTACGACGTCATTGTCGACGGGACCGACAACTTCCCGACGCGCTACCTCGTAAACGACGCCGCCCTACTGAAAAACATTCCGGTCGTGCACGGCTCGCTCTTTCGGTTCGAGGGACAGGTGACAGTTTTTAATCCCTACGTTGGACCGTGCTATCGCTGCATGATTCCTGAACCGCCTCCGGCTGACTTGGCACCGAGCTGCGCCGAGGCCGGCGTGCTGGGCGT
>JAYVNV010000191.1:0-23957 GCA_043758265.1 Acidimicrobiaceae bacterium | reverse complement strand
CGGCGCTACTTAGCGATGCTGTCATGGCGAGGGACAGCGCAACTTGCGAGATAGTTCGTCGTACGTGTCGAAGACGTGTTCTCCTCGTCCACGTTATGGGGGAGACCACTTCCACTAGTGGTCTCGCAGATCGGATGTCGAACGTCGACTCAGCCATTTTCCGGGGCCAGCGAGACCCGCAACACTGGCGAAGAGCGCCAAAGCCACTGTGCCACCCACGTCCAGCATCGTCAGGCTGATACTTTCGGGTGCGGAATCGAAGCGACCGGTCAGCAGTTTTACCCGTAGGTGTGCGAGGGCCAACCCGACGCCGAGACCGGCAGCGAGTTCGGCCAGTTGGCCCACGGCGAGTCCCGACGTGGTGGTGAACGCGGTTCGAGACGAGATCACTTCTTCAACCCGCCATTCGACGCCCGAGGGTCCATTGGGCGCCGCCGCCGTTGCGCTCGAATGCGAAGACGTCATGGGCAATGTGATCTCCGAGTGGCCGTGTGACACTCGGAGAATGTGGGAGAGATTTGCGACGATGAAGCAGTCGTGGGGCGACGTCGCGCCCCTTGATCGTGCCCACAACGTGGCAAGGCAATAAGAAATTTTTCCGCGGATGAGCCTGAAGCACAGAATATTTTATCAGGTGGCCCTGGTGTAGTTGGTAGTTCTGGATCGTCTCGACGGCGAGCAGCACCCCATCGATCGGTCACGACATCGCAGTGAGCGCCGACGTAAAAGTCGAACCCGGGTTGAACGACTCGCTCTCGGGCTGAATTGCTCGGATGGACCGAGGATCCATGGTGATTGTTCGATGCACCGTTCAGCGACGGTTTCCCTACGCCGCAGCCGCAACTCGTAGCTGAGGAGGACGGGCTTTTAGGTCGTCACTTCCTCGATGAACGACGCCGCTCATGGGACGTCTGCCGCGCTACCTGGTTTGAGCTACTGCGGGGTGATTCTTTGGTCACGCACCCACACGGGCGGTCGTTTCTCGATAAATGCCGAAAAATTCTCCTGCGCGTCGGGTAACAAACTTGCTGCGGCCATGACCGTGGTGGCGTAATCGTACGCGTCGGATTGGCTCATGGTGATCTGTTCATAGAAGGCACGCTTACCAATGGCTTTGGAGGCGGCACTGCCGCGAGTGACTCGTCGAAGCAGCTGCGAAGTCGCGTCGTCGAGGTCGCCTCGAGGTACCACGGCGTTCACTAGTCCCCACGAAAGCGCCATTTCGGCGTCGATTGGATCACCACTCATCGCCATTTCGAGCGCGCGCTTGCGGCCGATTGATCGGCCGACGGCCACCAGCGGCGTCGTGCAGAACAGTCCGCCCTTCCCACCCGGCGTGCAAAAAGACGCCTCCTGGGACGCGACGGCCAGGTCAGACGCGGCGACCAGTTGACATCCCGCGCCCGTCGCCAACGCGTGCACTTTCGCCACGACCGGCTGTGGAATGGACTGGATTGTTTGCATCAACGTGGCACAGATTCCAAACAAATGTTGAACGCCCTGCAAATCTTGATTAATCATTTCGGAGAAGTCGTGACCGGCGCTAAAAAGTCGCCCCTTAGCCGCGAGGATTACACCCGTCGCGTCACTGTTCCCCGCGTCGAGGAACGCCGCGGTCATCTCCTCCATCAGAGCGAGCGATAGCACGTTTAATTGGTCAGGTCGGTTCATCCAAATGGTGACGGTGTCGCCCATGCGCTCACTGATGACAAATCGATGGTCGCTCACAAACTCTGCTCCCTCACCTCTGCAAACTGCAGCCTAATTCGACATTGATTGACAGCGCTTTCAGTGGGCGAACGCAACGAATGGAGAGTCGACTCAAATGAGTTGACCCAACTGAAGAAGACCTTGATTGGAGCGCACCTAACTTCCGACCTGCGAGCACCGGTACTTTGACTGCGAGGAAATGAGATTGCGAAACATCGCCATGGAGTTGAGCGAGCACTAGGAAATTTATGTAGGGCGGTGCCGCGAGCTCTGGAGAAACCATCAAGTATCAGATTGAGGCCGAAGTCAACGTCACTCACTCCGTGACTACTTAGTGGTTCGAAGTGCTGCTTCGCGTGCATCACCAGACTCGGATAGGCATCAGCTATTTCTTGGATGAACGTGTTCGCGAGTTCTTCGACGTTGGTGTCACCGGTCCCGTGACCGAACTCCCACATCCTGTGGCCCATGATGTGGCTATCGATTGCGTGGTACCGACGGTAGGTCAACTCGGGCGAGAAACCGAATTCGCGGCGATGATTGAGCAGTGATTCGATATACCTGAGTCTCGGGACACCTGCGACGCCGCAATGCGGTGCCGCCATGACAAGTGAGCACGCCCACGGGTGGCGAAGGTACGTGGTGTGCGCCGAGATTTCGCACTGGCGAATCGCGACGCCCCACGGCTCCCCACTTGTCGCCAGCTCGATTTCTTCCACGACGATATCAACGATGCTGTCGACCACGTTGTTCTCGCTCGTGACATGGTTAGAAAGAGACATCGCTTCAACCCCGAGTTTGCTCGCGAGATTGCGCATGGTGAGCGATTCAAGCCCACTTTTGTCGGCGTGTCGCATGGCGACGATGAGGACGCGCTTCCTTGACAGTCGCGCTCGCCGACGCGGACTCGTACGTGAGATTGACGTGATGAACGTGACCTCCGTAGTTATTTGCCAAGACAAAGCGCTCACTGTAGGAGTTCACTTACACTGCAAACCTCTGAGGTGGCGAGGAGGCTAGGTGAATACCATTATCTACACCGAGTACGGCGGTCCCGAAGTGCTGCGTTAAGAGGAAGTCGAGCCGCCGTCCGTCGGTGAACACGATGTGCGAGTCAGCGTTCACGCAGCGTCGGTGAACCACATCGAGTGCGACACCACATGCGTGCGTGCGTGGCGTACGTCGTGCGTCTCTCTTCGGGCCTACGACGCTCGAGGAGAACGGCAATGGGCATCGACATTTCGAGAATCATCGAGTCGGTTGGTGCGAGCGTCTCTGAGCTGAAAGTCGGCGACGAGGTTCTCGGCGGCTGCGACGGTGCATTCGCAGAGCACGTCTGCGGCTCTGCCAAAGAGTTCGCTCGAAAGCCGGGCACGGTCACGTTCGAGGAGGCCGCGGCGCTCCGCGTTGCGGGAGTTACGGCCCTGCAGGCACTTCGCGATCACGGGCACGTGGGGGCCGTGGATCGCGCATTAATAATTGGCGCGGGTGGAGGTGTAGGTGCGTTCGCAGTCCAGATCGCACGTGCACTTGGTGCAGAAGTCACGGCAGTGTGCAGTACTTCGAAGTTGGATCTGGTCCGCTCGCGCGGTGCAGCTCAGGTTGTCGACCATTCGACCGAGGACTTCGTAGCGGTCAACACCACCATGACGTCTTCGTCGATTGCGTCCGGCAATCGCTCGCTAACGGACCTTCGAAGAACGCTCACACCGGCCGGTACCCTAGTCATCCTCGGCGGCGGCAGCGGGAGGTGGCGTGGGCCAATGATGTCCCCGCTGAAGGCAATGGCGCTGTCGAAATTTGTGAAGCGGAAGATGGTTTTTTGAAGTACGAAAATTAATTCAGGGCGACCTGCTGGCGCTCGCGAACATGGTCGAGGCAGAAAGGGTGAGACCGGTCACTGACCGTTCCTACCCATTGTGCGCCGTCAGCTCGCCCATCCGTCGCTTAGAGAAAAATCACTCACACGGTAGTTCTCACGGACAATTTGCCGTCGGTGGTTGAGGGTGCACCGAGCCCGTGATGTAGAAACCAGGTGCCCCCGCCCTCGTCTCCTAGCGGCAACTGATCTGTTCTATGGCGCTGCGGCTGGACCTTTCCTAGCCTCAGAGATACGTCGCGCTGCGCCATTGTTTACAACTAAGTTGTCGACCGCAATCAGATGAGAACTCATTTTCGTGACTTCTTGGTAGGACTTTTGGCCATTCCCTGGCGCTCTCCCTCACCTTGTTTTCTTGCCGGGAGATGCCAAACCAAACGCGCGAAGAGGTGCTTGACGCCGGCGCCGATGACGATCGAACCAAGTCGATCAACAGCAACGAATTGGTGTCGCGCGTTCGAACATAAGTCCGAGCAATTAATCAAGGGTTAGGAAGTTTGACGTTCTTCGACGACGCGAAGAAGTTGTCGACCTCACGAAGTAACTCGAACTTAGTGGTCGTGTCGACGAGGTAACTGCCGAGACTTGCGAGCTCCGAAGCATCAACGCGCGTCGGTGGTCGCGCTCTCGCGCACTCAGGTGACGATGTTCTTCGCCACCTTCGGTCTGGTCAGTTGCAGGCTGGAGAAGGTCCGGTGCGTGAGGTCGTTACTCGCGCTCTTTGGAAGCGCGCAGTAGACGGACTGTAGCAAAGGTCCTCAAACATGCCGAATTGAGATATTGGGACCCTACGACAGCACCACAATCATCGCGAAAGTAGGCGTTAGCGAGTGGCGTAATGGCCTTCGCGGCGTAAACGGGCGACCGAAGTTCGTTGTGGGAGCCCGTTTTGGAACGCCGTGACGCGTGCTGGTTCATTGTCCTAGGGTTCACCGAACAGGTGGAAGCAAGTGACGACGCTCAATCCCCTTAATTGATTGAGCAATTTGATTCAGAAGTGAGGGTGGCCGCTGACGATACCGTGGCCGGCACCTCTAAAATGAATCGCGCTTAGGTGGGCGCCCGCCTTAGTGAAGCTGGACATCTGCGTAACCCATCGCTTCGTGTAGGACCCGTTAAGTCAATCGCTCGTCGCGTGGCGCCAGAGACTCGCGTCAGTTGACGCTTCCAATCTCATCGCCGAGGGTCGCGACTGAACCTATGCGAGCGACGCGGTCGGCGCTCGGAGTTCGGTTCCAAGAAAACTTTCTCCTACGTCGCCCCCGCTGTCTTCAGGTGTTGCGATGTGACGGCGTGTCGGCGCAGCCGACCGCGGTGCTAGGAGAGCTAGTTCGCTTCGAATCCGGATTTGTCGGGCAAGTTCACAGCGAGGTAGTTGTCAATCAAGGTGAGTAAGAGCTTCAGGTCCAGCGGTTTCGTCAGGTACTCGTTGGCCCCGGCGTCGCGGAATCGACGGACCTGGCCGGGCGTCACGTCGGCCGAGAGAATAACGATTGGAATGTTGGCTGTTGCGGGATCGGCGCGAAGACGCGTGAGGACATCAAAGCCGTTGATATCGGGCAGGTGCACGTCGAGCAGAATCAACTCGGGATGTCGGACCTGCGCGATGCCGATGCCCGCATTGCCCTGGACCGAAGTGAGGAGCTGAATGTCGGGTCGCTGAAGAAGTAGTCGCTCAACAAGTTGCACGTTGTAGAGGTTGTCTTCGATGTAGAGAATTGTCGCCATAGTGACTCGGTGTTCCTCGTATAGGTTATCGGGCGTCACTGTAGCGACGGGGTGGGGGCTGTTTCCGATAACGGAAGTTCGATCCAGAATGTCGAGCCGAGGTCTACTGCGCTCTCGTAGCCGAGTGCACCGCCCATGGCCTCCACGAAGTTCTTTGACAATGTGAGTCCGAGCCCGGTGCCTTCGATGCCCCGTGCTTCGGCGTCGAGTCGATCGAAAGCTGTGAAAAGGCGGTCGTGAAGTTCGGGCGCGATGCCATGCCCCGTGTCCGTCACGCAAAACCGAAGGTGACCCGACCCGGCTTGACAGTTGAGCGTCACGGTTCCATTCTCCCGGTTGTACTTGATCGCGTTAGACAACAGGTTCAAGATGACCTGCTTTAGGCGGAGGTGGTCAGCCTTAACCCGGTGCTCGAACGCATTGCCGTAGCCCATGCTGACACCGCGGTCATTGGCCTGGGGTCTCATGATGTCGAGGCACTCGTCAACCAGCGCTTTCAGCCCGACCGGTTCCAGTGAGAGGCCTATCGTGCCCGATTCGGCCCATGAGATGTCCAGAACTTCGTTGATGAGGGTGAGCAAGTGTTGACCAGATTTGTAGATGTGGTTGACCAGTTCGCGGGCATCGGGCGAAGCCAACTCCATCTGGAGGATCTGCGCGAAGCCGAGCACCGAGTTGAGTGGTGTGCGCAACTCGTGGCTCATTCTCGACATGAACTCACTTTTGGCTGCGTTGGCGCGCTCCGCCTCCTCCTTCGCAATCGCCAGCGCCTGTTCGGCGGCAACCGACTCGGTGACGTCACGCGACACGAGAACCGCCCTCGGCGGCTGACTGTCGTCGCCACGAAGACGTCGCCCGCGTGTCTCGATCTTGAGCAACCGTCCGTCGGCGTGGTAGGCCCGAAAGCGGTAGCTAATAAGTTCATCATTGTTATCGTCGAAGAGCCGTTCCAATTCTTTGGTGACGAACGCCCGATCGTCGGAGTGCACGATGGTCATAGCACTGTGGCCCATTCGCTTTGTTTTGGGGTGTCCGTAAGTGAGTTCGGTGCCGGGACTCGCTTCGATGATGACGAAGTCGCGTCCAATGACGACAATGGAGTCTGGGGCCGCGTCGAGGATTGCTTTCGTCATGGAGAAACTGCGCGCCAAGGCCGCCTCGAACGCGACGGTGTCCGAGATATCACGCGAAATGAACACCAGTCGAGTCGGTGGCCCATCCGCGTCGCGCAAGGTGCGTCCGCGAATCTCGTTGGTAATAATGTGGCCGTCGACGTGCATCATCCGACAGCGAAAGCCCACGGCCCCGTCCTCGTCGAACGCTTGGCGAAACGACGTTTCGACCATCACCTTGTCGTCGTTGACCACCAATTCGGTCACTTGTCGTCCCACGCGATGTTCTGACGGAACGCCGTGGATTAGTTCAGCGCCGGGATTTGATTCGAGGATGGTCATATCGCGGTCAATCACGATGATTGCGTCCATGGCCGCGTCGAGGATCGCCCGTGTCGTTTCGCGGCTCTCGGCGAGACTCGCTTCAGCCGCTACACCGGCGGTGACGTCTCGTGCAATAAAGACCGCCTGCGTCGGCGACTCGCCACTGGAATGTAGCGCCCGGCCACGTGCCTCAACTTGCATCCAATGCCCGTCAAAGTGGCGAGCCCGGAATCGAAAGGTAACGACTTCCGTTTGGCCTTCCTCGAAGGTCCTCTCCAGCGCCGCGGCGACTTCGTCGCGGTCGTCGCGGTGGATAATCTGGAAGGCGCTCGCCCTAGTCGTCGCCTGATCGGCGTAGCCGAAGAAATTCTGGCCAATCGGGCTCGATTCGGCGACGACTGAGTCGCGGTCGATAATCACGATGAGGTCAGCGGCCGCGGCGAAGACGGCCTTAGTCGTTTCGACGCTGGCGTCCAAGCGGGCGAGGTACTCCTTGCGGACGGTGGCGTCACGCCCGGTCGAGTAGATGACGTCGTCGCGTCGCTGCGAGGTCCACTCAATCCATCGATAACTGCCGTCACTCGCCCGGATTCGGTTTTCGAAGACGGCACGGGAAGTTTCGACGCCCGCGCACTGCTCTTGTATCTCCTTGGTCGTGCGCTCGACGTCATCGGGATGGACTCGATCGAGAAACTGGCTCGCACTCAGATTCTTGTTATCCCAGCCGAGGAGCGCAAACCAGGCGGGGTTCGTGAAGCCCATTTTGCCGCCAACGTTGAAGACCCAGAGGAGATCGCTGGAGTTCCAGAAGTACTCGTCGAGCGCAGGTACGAATGAATCGACTCCTGACATCGTGCCTAACCTCCTACCGCCAGCATCACGCGATCTCGAAGGTATTCTCGGTCGCTACGTTCAACACTGCGTCGTGACCAGTCATTTACCGGTACTGCGCCAACTTACCTGTTGGCCAATGAGTTGCTCGTACTTTGCGTGATCGTCCGTACATCACACGACCGGTTTGTCGTGACGACGAACCGGTCGTGTGCGACCACGTGATTGGCGCTGTTGTGGAGCCGACTACTGGCTCAGGGTGGTGATCAACGCGGACGACGAGGCGGCACTCCTGTCCCAGTGAAAGTGCACCTTCACTCGTACGCGTTGGATCAAATACTGGGCCACAATTGCTGCACGACGATGCGAAAGGCCGAGGTTGCCCTTGGCGTGCCCGGCGATCAGGACGACGGAATGAGTGGTCAACCTTCTCGCGAGTGCGTTGATCTGATTCTTCGCGGCGAGGCTCAAGGTGCTGCTGTTCGCAGCGAAATTAATCCGCACGGCGCGAGGAATGGCGAGCTTCGAAAACGTGACAGTGGTCGCGACTGAGGAGGTACTGGTAAACGTGGCGTCGCTGGCTTTGGTTGCCGTGACGACACAGGTGCCAGGAGTGCTCGACTTCAGCACTGCGCCGGTGATGTTGCAGCCCGTGGCGGTGTTGCCCCCGTTGGTGACCGTGAAGGAGATTGCGCCAGTCCCGGATCCACCGCCGGTGTGCAACGCAAACGAACGTCCGTAGATCGCACTGACTCGCGTCACCACGAGGACCGCCTGCGGGTAGCCGATCTTGATCGCGGATGCGTCAATGACGCTAAGGCCCGCGCCGGTGTAGTTCAACGTGTAACTCGTCCCCGCCACGCCGGTGAGGGTGAGACCGCTGAAGGTCGCGACGCCGGCGTTGAAGTTCGCGGCGGCGCCCGCACTGACGGCGCCACCGGCACCGGAGTAGATGGCGGCGGTCACGGCACCGGTGCTGACAGTCGGAACAACGTTGCCGCCGGTGTCCTCAACTTTGATGACGGGCTGTTTGGCCAGCGCGGCGCCGGTGCCCGTCAACGGGCTTGGTTCAGTCGAAACTACCAACCGCGACGCAGCACCAATGGTGACCGCGATCGTCGTTGAGACCACAGCGGTGAGAGCGCCGTCACTGAAGGTCAACGTGTAGGTTCCCACGAGGGCGTTGAGCGCCACACCACTGAAAGTGGCAACACCCGCCACGGCGGCCCTAGTCGGAGGCGTCACCGAGACACCACCGGTCGTGATCTTGGCGGTGACGGTTGACGTATCGGAGGTCACGACGTTGCCCGACGCGTCCTCAACCTTGACAACGGGCTGCGCGGCGAGAACGGCGCCACTCGCAGTTGTGATCGATGGCGCCGCTGAAATGACGAGTCGCGACGCAACACCGGGCGTCACGGTGACGAGGGTCGAGATTCCAGGGGTCAATGCCCCGTCGCTAAACGTCAGCGTGTACGAGGCGGTGAGGGTCTTCAGTGTAAGTCCACTGAAGGTCGCGAGTCCGGTGCTGGCCGAGACAGCGGCGGTATTGGCGACGAGCGTGCCGGTGCCCGACGTCAACGTCGCGGTGACGGTCGAAGAGTTGCCCAAGATTACGTTGCCACCGGAGTCCGCGACCTTGACGACTGGCTGTTGGGCTAGAACGGCACCACTGGCAGTCGTAGAGGAAGGCTGGACTGAGATGACCAGTTTCGCGGCCGCGCCGGCGGTCAAAGTAATCGCCGTTGAGGTCGCCGCGGTGAGGGCCCCGTCACTGAAGGTGAGTGTGTAGAGACCAATCGCCGCGTTGATCGTGAGGCCGCTGAATGTCGCGACGCCACCGAGGGCGACGGCGTTCGCGTTCGCGACGGTACCATTGCCCGTGGTGAGTGTGGCGGTCACCGTGGACGTATTCGCTGATGCAAGGTTGCCACCCGAGTCCTGGATGAAGACCACTGGCTGTTGGGCGAGCGGTTTTCCAGTTGGGGTAGCGCTCGAGGGCTGGGTCGAGATTGCCAGTTTTGCCGCCGATCCGGTTGAGATCACCGTGTTGGCTCCGGTCGTGACCGACGTCAAGGCCCCGTCGGTGAAGGTGACCTTGTAACCACCGGCCAGAGCGTTGAGGGCGAGGCCGCTGAACGTGGCGACACCGTTAACCGCGGCCCTCGTGCCATTAGTGACCGATGAGCCGGCACTGCCCGCGACGAGGGCAGCTGTCACGGTGGACGTGTCGCCCTGTAGGACAAAACCGCCCGAGTCTTTGATGCTGATCACAGGTTGAATCGCTAGCGCTGCGCCACTGAGCACGGCCAGCGAAGGAGCTGTCGAGAGAGACAACTGCGTGCCGGGTCCCGTAACGCCAATTGGACCTGTCACGATGGCTGGAAGCACACCATTGCTGAAACTCAGCGTGACGTTCGTGTCATTGTTCGCGTTGACTAAGAAACCTGCAAACGTGGCGACACCGTTAACCGCGGCCTTCGTGTTATTGGTGAACGACGTTCCGATGGTGGTCGACGTCACGGTAATCGTCGAGGTGTTCGAAGTCACGACGTTACGGCCGGAGTCGACCACGTTGACGACTGGCTGGGGAGTGAGGGCGACACCGTTGATAACGCCGGCGGGCGGTGCCGTCGAGAAGACGAGGTGGCTGGCCGCGCCAATACTCACCGTGACTGTGGCAGAGACGGTGCTTTGATCGGTGCCATCACTGAAGGTAATGGTCTGGGGGCCGGCGGTGGCGTTCAGAGCCAATCCGTTGAATGTCGCGACGCCCCCTGCGGCGGCGATCGACCCGCTGGACACGGTGTTCGTGCCGCCCGACGTCACGGTGGCGACGACGGTCGTCGAGTCGGAGCTCTGGACGACGTCGCTGCCGTTCAAAATTTGAACGACTGGCTGTTGGGCCAAGACGGCACCGCTCGCGGTTGTGGCGGATGGCTGGGTCGTGATGGAGAGGTGCAGCGCCGGGTCCGCCGACGCGGTGGTCGCGAGGCCGACGATGAAGCTCGTCCCAACGAGGGCGCTCGAGACGAGAACCCGCGAAAAAACGTGGCGTCGCGAAGTAAATGTGCTTTTAAATTCCATGACCATCCCCATCACTCGATTCGTACTGCCTACCAACAACCGTACCCTTGGTTTTGACGATTGCGATGGCGCATCAGCCCTCGATGACGTGGTTGTCTCAAGGTTGTGCACGCTGGAGTTCTGTCGTCACGAGGTGTTTCTTACTGACGAATGTGACAGCGATATTCGTCAGTATGTCTCGCTTCGACGCCGCTTTCTCGAAGTGCCTTGTGTCAAAAGACAATGGGGGCGAGCGGGGCTGCTCGCAGGTCGCGAGGACCTTGCTCACGTTGTGAGCGCCGTCCGCGTCGAATCGATTCTTCAGTCCCCTTCGCTGGAAGGGACTTTGGTCCCAAAAGTCACAATTCTCCAAACAGTTAAGATTGGTTTACGGAACAACGCGAACTCACCTCAGCATGACCACACCACTTCTGCGCCTCGCGCGCAGCCCTCACAATGACCGCGGTGCACGTTGACGCCAACGGCCGACCGCGCTGAACGCCCTCGCCCCTGGCTCATCCAAGGAGGCATGGGAATCGCCATCTCGCACTGGCCGCTCGCTCGATCGGTTGCCCAAAGGGGACAGCTCGGCGTCGTCTCCGGCACCGGTTTAGAGACAGTTTTCGTTCGTCGACTCCAAGACGACGGGGTCGACGAGGGACTGCAGGCTGTGCTCGAGCGTTTCCCGCTCCAGGGCGTCGTCGAAGAAGTGCTGGCGAAGTACGCGGCTAAGCGTCGAGCGCCCGAATCGCCCTATAAGCCAGTGCCCATGCTGTCTCATCGCAACGTGCAAAGTTCGCACGATCTCCTCGTTCTCTCCGCCTACTGCGAAGTCGCCCAGGCCAAAGCCGGCCACGACGGTCTCGTCGGGATGAACCTTTTAACCAAGGTGCAGATCCCAACGGTGCCGACGCTGTTTGGCTCGATGCTCGCGGACGTCGATTACGTCGTGATGGGCGCCGGGATTCCCGCCCACATTCCGGGCATTCTCGACCAACTCGCCCGGGGCGAGGAGGTCGAAACCGTGCTGGAGGTCGAGGGGAGCGTCAACAAGGAACAGGTGCCGATGTTGCGTTTCGATCCCGCGCGGTTCTTGCACGGCGTCAACGTTCGTCGACCCAAGTTCCTCGCCATCGTGTCGACACACGTCTTGGCGACGGCGCTCAAACGCCGAAGTACCGGCGTCGTAGACGGCTTCATCGTCGAGAGTCCAATCGCGGGCGGGCACAACGCGCCGCCCCGAGGCGCGCTCAGCGTCGACGTCGAGGGCAATCCGATCTACGGGGAGCGCGACCGTGTCGATCTCGCGGTCATGCGCGACCTCGACGTCCCCTTTTGGCTCGCCGGAGGCATAACGTCACCCGAGCGCGTGCGCGAGGCCTTCGAGGTCGGAGCCGAGGGCGTGCAGGTGGGCACCCTCTTTGCGTACTGCCGTGAGTCGGGAATGGACGACGTTCTAAAGCGCGCCGTGATTGCCGAGGCGAGACTCGGCGACGTCCGGGTGATGACATCGACGCGAGCCTCCTCGACTGGGTATCCCTTCAAGGTCGCCGCCATCGAGGGCACCCTCTCGGACGAGGAGGTCTACACCGAACGCCATCGCGTCTGCGACCTCGGCTATCTGCGCGAGGCGTACGTCAAGAGCGACGGAGCTATTGGCTACCGTTGCCCGAGTGAACCAGTCGACATCTACGTGTCCAAGGGTGGGAGTAACGAGGACACCATCGAGCGGACCTGTCTCTGCAACGCGCTCATGGCGACGGCCGGATTCGCCCAGATCAGACGTAAGGGCGTCCTCGAACCGGCAATCGTGACCAGTGGCGACTGCACCAACGAGATTGCGCCATTACTGGTAGATCGTGACGACTACGGAGCCATTGACGTAATCGAGTACCTCCAAGTCGGGCATCCCTCGGTCCACCTTTTCGACGGCGACGTGAAGGACGGTCCCGGCGTTAGTTGATGCTCGAAGCGCATAGTTCGTCGATAAATCGAGCAGCCGTGTGTGCGGTTAGTGAATCAACGACATAGGCGAGGTGAAGAGCGTGACCGATACCCGAGCGCCATTGACATTTGCGTTCTTTCCGGAGGTGGTTCATTTCACTCTGACGAGCACCGACATTGGAGACGGACAAATGCTCTCGCAATCGCAGGTGGCCGATTCAATGGGCTATCACGGCGACAACCTGTCACCCCAACTCTCCTGGAGTGGTTTTCCTGCGACGACGAAAGGTTTCGCCTTGACGGTGCACGATCCCGACGCTCCGACCGGCAGTGGATTCTGGCACTGGCTCATCGTGCACATCCCAGTTGGGGTCACCGAACTGGTGGCGGGCGCAGGAGCAGTCGACTCGACCACGCTGCCGTGGGGCGCCGTGCACATCCGCAACGACGCTGGTGCCAGGGGGTACATCGGCGCCGCACCACCGGTCGGGGATCCCCCCCATCGCTACGTGTTCACCGTGCACGCTGTCGACGTCCAACACCTCGACGTGGACAGTGACTCGTCGCCGGCGATCGTGGGCTTCAATCTGCGATTCCACGCGGTCGCCCGCACTCAGGTGGTTGCGGTCTTTGGCTCGTAACGCTGTCTGCTCATCATCGCGTTAAGCACGCCGGGGCCGCGCGCCATCGGCGTGAAGCGAGAGGGCGGCCAGTAATGTGAAGAAAAATAAAAACCAAGTTCGCTCGTTCTTGAGTGGTGAGCGACGACGACGAAATACGGGGACGCGATGACTGAGATTGAGGGACCGGGCCCGCTGGCTCTCGTTGGTTCAGGTGAGTACCTGCTCCAGATGGCCGAACTCGAAGCTGGTCTGATCGCTGGACGCCCTTCTCGCTACGTGCAGTTGGCGACGGCGGCGGTGCCCGACGGACTACC
The DNA here is from genome assembly GCA_043758265.1 of Acidimicrobiaceae bacterium. Classification (GTDB taxonomy): domain Bacteria; phylum Actinomycetota; class Acidimicrobiia; order Acidimicrobiales; family RAAP-2; genus RAAP-2. The sequence goes on along the minus strand of JAYVNV010000191.1, from coordinate 10,426 downwards.
GGTCGTCGAGCGATGGCACCGGCTCGGCGCGGAGCAGGCCGCTCGACTCGGCGTCAAGCAGGTCGTCCTCGACGTGAACGACCGCGCGGACGCGAACGATCCAGCCAAGGCCGCCATGGTCGAAGGGGCCGGCCTGATCTATCTCTCTGGCGGTAATCCGGGCTATCTCGCTGAGACATTGCGAGATACGGCGGTGTGGTCAGCGATCCTCGCGGCGTGGAGTACCGGCGCGGCGTTGGCCGGGTGCAGCGCCGGAGCGATGGTGTTCTCATCGTGGGTACCCTCGCTGCGTCATCCCCGAGAGGGGGGGACTCAAGGACTGGACCTGCTGCCGCACCTGCGGGTCATTCCACACTTCGACGCCTTCGCCTCACGCATCCCCGACATGCTCACCCGCTTCCTCATGCCCCACGACCCATCGATCGCGGTCATTGGAATCGATGAGGAGACCGCACTGGTGGGTGGTCCGCGAGACTGGGTGGTGCAGGGACGTGCGTCGGCGTGGCGCCTAGGCGAGGGTTCTCGCGAAGAGTTCGCGTCGGGGACGAGCCTTACGACTGCGATGTGACTCACCCGTCGCAGCGTCGAAAAGTCCTCAGTCGATCCAGAGGTCCTCGAGTTCGCGACCTTTGGTTTCGGGTAGCCGCCAGAAGAGCGCCGCCACGGCCGTGGTGGGCAGGAACGTAATCAAGGCCGCGGTCGCGAAGTGGTTCCCGACGTCAGCGATGGCGCCAAAGACGACGAGACCGACGACCGCGCCGAGCACTCCCGAGGCGAGGAACCACCCGGCCGCCGACGCTCGGACCGAGGTCGGGAACAGTTCGTTGACCAACGCGCCAGCGGCCGGCGCGAAGATCGACCCGAACATCACGCCCAACACGTAGCCCGCGACGAGCGCGTAGCGCGGCCCGGCGTACGAGAGGATGCCAGAAAGCGCCAGTCCGGTCATGCCAAGCACGCTGGTGATTCGTCGACCCACGCGGTCAGCCATCCACCGGCCCAGCAGCAACCCGAAGAGACCGGTCACGCCCGCTCCCGCCACCATGAGAGCGGTCGTTGATCCCGACAGGTGAAGGATGTTCTGGGCGAAGATGAACACGAAGCTGTTCGCCGGTCCGGTAACGAAGGAGAGCGCGAAGGCCACGATGGCGAGCGTTACGAGGCGGCCTCGAAACGGTGCGCTCACGGCGCCGAGCCTCGCCACCACGTGGTTCGGTGCCGATTCGACGAGCGAGAAGCGGTCCGGCTCGGTGGCCCATCGCCTAATGAGTGGAAGAAACGCGAGGGGAACCACCGCCAGCGCGAACAGACCTCGAAAGCCGAGAGTATTTGACGCGAGACTGTGAATGATGGCGTTGAGACCGGCGCCGACGCCGTAGCCCGCGGCGACGAGCGCCAGGGCCTTCGCACGATCAGCAGTGTCAGTCTGTTCGGCGGCTATCACTTCGGACAGCGCGTTCGTTGCGCTCAAGAGCGGCCGACCACACGCAATGATCGCGACGAACCACCAGTACCCGGGGCTCGCCGCTGCGAGGATTGTCGCGCCGAGGCCGAATCCGACGGTAATGGTGAGCATGCGGTGACGACCGAAGCGGTCGGCCAACGCGGTGAGGGGAAGCCCACCGATTGAAGCCAGACGAATTACGGCGAGCCCCACGCCCAATTTGGTTCCCGAAAGTCCCGCCTGGTCGGCCAAGGTGGCACCGTGCACGAGGTGTCCGAAGGTCCGCGCCACGCTCCCTAGGGCGGTGATGACGCCGAATTGACCGAAACCCGAAGCGAATGACGCCAGAACTGCGCCGAGCACGACACGGTCGTTCCACCGGTGCAGTCGCAGTGAAACGGGCGTTCTCATGTCAAAAGGGTCTAGCAGGATTGTCTAAGAGCCGTTGAGTCATCACTGAGCGACGTGGTCAGCGTCGCGTGAGCGAGGTGCCAAGGTTCCCTGTCGAGTCGATTGACTCGGGTCGTCGTCGCGGTTTACTAGAGCGAGACGACTGGTTGCGACGAGTGACGAGGACAAAACAGTGGCGCGTCAATTAAGCGGCGTTGACTGCGCCGCTCGTACCCGACGTTGTCGCAGTCACCACTGCGGCGCGACCACCGTCAACCGGCCGTGAGGCGTCGCACTGCACTTCGTAGCTGAGTAGTCCCCGTCCGCAGCGGTGCGAGTGGAGAGCTTGCTACTCGATGCCTCGAAGCGAAGAGCGTTCGACAGCGGCCTCTTGCCACTCGCCGTTCTCGCTCATTAACATCGAGGGCAACGTGGGTGCTGCTCCGCGAGGGAGTTCGCAATCAACAGTGGTGGATGGTGCGAAGACTAATTATCGGCTCGAGGCCACTGAGTACGTGGTCGCTGACTAGGAGTGAATTGAGTCAAGGGTGATTCCCGCCCCGTGCAGCATGCGTCGCAGGTCGACAATCTGTTGCGTGTCCAGATCCTTGCCCCGTGGTCGGTCAAAGAGTTCGGTCTCATCGGCGATGGTCACGGTGAAACGTCCGTTGGCGCCCTCCGTGATCGATCCGACCTCGCCTATCAGCGACGCCGCGTCGTGCCATTCAACGTTGTGACTCATTGGGTGGTTGAGGATCTTCTCGGCGGTGACCAGATGATGGCCGTTCAAGGCGTGCTGTTCCATGGGACCTCATTTCGTTTCTCTCACTCCCAACATACGTTGACCGGCGCCTCGGAGGTCGCCGCGACCGCCCCCGCGCCACGAGACCTTAAAGCGCCCGCCGCCAGTGGGGAAGGGCCGCGCTATACTTGCTTGTAGTCAAGCAAGTACTTACACCTTGAAACGGAACCATGGCACTAGAGAGTTACGACGTCCACCACGATCGCTATAAATGGATTGCGTTGACCAACACGACGCTCGGAGTCTTCATGGCGACGATCAACTCCTCAATCATTCTTATTTCCCTGCCGGCGATCTTTCGTGGCATTGGCATCAATCCGCTGTCACCGGGCAATGTGGGCTATCTGCTCTGGCTCCTTCAGGGATACCTCCTCGTGACGGCGGTGTTGGTAATCAGCCTCGGGCGACTCGGCGACATCCTCGGTCGGGTGCGGATCTACAACCTCGGCTTCGCGGTGTTCTCCTTCGCCTCGGTCGTGCTCGCGCTCGACCCCTACCGCGGCGAATCGGGAGCGCTGTGGCTTGTGTTGTGGCGGCTCGTGCAGGGCGTCGGCGGTGCGATGCTGTTCGCGAACTCCGCCGCCATTCTCGTTGACGCATTTCCGGGCGACCAACGTGGCCTCGCGATGGGCATCAACCAGGTGGCCGCTATCGGAGGCTCCTTCATCGGGCTTATTCTCGGTGGACTTCTCTCAATCGGCGACTGGCGAATGGTGTTCTGGGTCTCGGTTCCCTTTGGCATCATCGGCACGGTGTGGGGGTATCACAGCCTGCGCGACAACGGCCTGCGGTCGCCGGCCAAGATCGATTGGTGGGGCAACCTCACGTTCGGCGTCGGTCTCACCTCGGTGCTGGTCGGTATTGTCTACGGCATTCAGCCCTACGGCTCGCACTCAATGGGTTGGACGTCGCCCAAGGTGCTGTTGGCCTTCGCGATCGGCGCACTCCTCATGATTGCGTTCTTCGTCATTGAAACCCGGACCGAGTCGCCGATGTTTAACCTGCGTCTGTTCAAACTCCGCTCCTTCGCCAACGGCAGCGCCGCGGGCTTTCTCGCCGCGATCTCGCGCGGCGGTCTGCAGTTCATGCTGATTATCTGGCTGCAGGGAATCTGGCTGCCGCTGCACGGCTACGCCTACTCCGCGACGCCACTCTGGGCGGGCATCTACCTCCTGCCGCTCACGGGCGGTTTCCTCTTCGCCGGTCCGATCTCGGGCTACCTCTCGGACCGTCACGGCGCACGGACGCTGTCGACGTCAGGTCTCGTCGTCTTTGGCGCGAGCTTCGTGGGGCTCTTGCTGGTGCCGACGAATTTCAGCTACTGGATTTTTGCGGTCCTCGTCTTCTTCAACGGCGTCGGCGGTGGAATGTTCTCGGCCCCCAACTCGGCCGCAATCATGAACAGCGTGCCGCCCGACCAACGCGGTGCCGCCGCGGGCATCCAGGCGGCGTTCATGAACACTGGCTTCGTCCTCTCCATTGGCGTCTTCTTCTCACTGATGATCGTCGGTCTCACCAACACCCTGCCCAAGGCCTTAATGAAGGGACTAATCTCGCACGGCGTTGCCGTCGCGCAGGCTCACGACATTGCCTACCTGCCCGCGGTCGGCAGCCTCTTCTCGTCGTTCCTAGGCATCAATCCACTGAAGAGCCTCCTTGGTTCGCAGGCGAGTGCCAAGGTGAGCAATGCCCAGTGGAAGGCGCTCACCGGAAAGCAGTTTTTCCCGAACCTAATCCAGTCGCCGTTTCATCACGGTCTCCTGATCGTCTTCTCGGCGGCCTTCATCATGTCGATGGTCGGTGCGATCTTCTCAGTGTTGCGCGGCCATCGTTTCGTCCACGAAGAGAGCTCGCTGGTCTCGCACGTCGGTGACGTGGCGGCGACGTCGGGTGCCGTGCCGGGCGAGATGGCACTCGAGGCGGACTCGCTCTCGTGACGTCGACCGTCGAGCACCCGAGTGACCCGTTCGCGTCGGCCGCGCGCCTTCGACTCGTACTCGTTCGACTGGCCCGGGCACTTCGCACCCACGGCGCTATTGCGCTGACGCCGTCGCAGACGTCAGCGCTCGCCACGTTCGAGGAGTTTGGCGCCATGCGCGTCAGCACACTCGCCTCGCACGAATCGGTGGGCGCGCCGGTCGCGACCAGAATCGTGGCGAGTCTCGCGGAGCTCGGCCTCGTCGCGAGGGCTGACGATCCCGAGGACAAACGGGCCTGTCTCGTTGAACTGACAACCGAGGGCCGCTCGCTCCTCGCAACGCTCTGGAGCGAGCGCACGATTGGACTGAGTTCTCGCCTCGAAAGACTCACGACAGAGGAGCGGGCGCGGCTCGAAGAGGCGCTTCCCGCGCTCGAAAAGATGGCGCGCGAGAACTAGGCCAGGGAACCACGGCGACGACTCAGCCGCTCACCGGAACGTCGCTTGAGCAGAACTTGCACTTGGTTGCCGCGAGGGGGAGTCCGCCTGAGAGGCAGCTCGGGCACTCCTTCGCCTTTGACGGCGGCCCGAAGACGCTCGTACCGCGGCGCCTCATGTAGACGCGATAGGGCACGACAATGACGTAGTAGATGACCGCCATGAAGACCACGAAGTAGACAATGGCCGAGATGAAGGCGCCGAGGTCGATGCGCTGAGCGTTGAGCGTCCAGCCGATTCCTTGTCCGGACGGACCGCCGCCAGCGACTGAGTTGATGAGCGGCTTAATGATGTTGTCCGTGAATGATTTGATCAATGTGCTGAACGCCAACGCGACGACCAGACCAACCGCGATCACGATCAACTCGCCTTGCATGAGGAAGTTCTTAAAGCCCTTCATTGCACTCTCCTTTTCGTACTGCTCGCAACGTCCCACTGTTCTAACCGATAATCAACAGCTTGGTGGGGGACCGCGCGGCGCGGTGGCGACTTCCCGGGAGGGACAGCGTGAACGTCGAAATGCTCAAGGCGCACCAGCGCCGGAACCAACGTTCGCTTGACGCTGCGCACACTGAATGCGCACCACTGAGCGGACTCACCCGGTGGTCGCAACACCTCATCAAAAGAGGCGGTTGCACTGAGTGTGGTGGACCGACGAGAGCTCGTGCAGCACTATTGAGCACAGATCACTGCACCGGGTCACTGCACCGCAACGATCAGGTCGCTCGAAACGAAGACTTTTCTCAGTTTGACTGATCCCACGTGAAGGATTCGCGCACACGTCGCGGTCCGCGCACTACATTTGGCCCTGTTTGCGCAAACGAAAGGCGAAGCGTGGCCGACGATGTCGATGTCACTGCCCCCGCGCTGTTTGTGGCGCCGTTGGGTCGAGCGAAGATCCAGGTCGTCCCCCTCAAGGGTCTGCCGATCGTGGCGGCCATGGTCGTGTTCGTCGCGACCGCGGTCATCGGCAACTGGAAGTGGGCGCTCATGTTCTGCCACGTCGTGGGTGGCGGACTGTGGACCGGCATCGACCTCTTCGTCGGACTGATCCTCGGCCCGATACTCGGTCGACTCTCTATTGCTGCGCGCGCGGAGTTCTCGACACGCTTTATGCCCAAAATGGTCATCATCATGCCGACCGTCGTGATGATGACCCTAGCCACGGGATTCCAGGTCGCTCGACTCGTTGGCAATCTCAATCCGGTCAATCCCAATCACGCCTGGCTGATCTCATCCTTCGTCGTCGTGGGTGTGATGGCGGTGGTCGCGCTCGGTATCCTCGAGCCAGCCAACATCGCCGTCCTCTACGAGATGAACAAGCCAGTCCCGAACGGGGAGCGAATTGGCCGACTCATGAAGCGCTTTATCTACACGGCCGGCATCACGGGCGTGATGCAGATCGCCACGCTGATCATCATGACCCGGGTGGCGTCGCGATGAGTGCCCTCGACGTCCACGAGGCCCACGACGTCGACCGGCCCTATCCGCCGATCGGGTGGCTCAGCACCTCCGCTCTTTTATTCGTGGTGGTCGGGGGCATCCTGCTCGCCTCCTACGCCCCCCGGACGGCCCCGTTGGGCGTCGCGGTTACGATGCTCATCGTTGGGGCTGCGCTCCTGATTAGCGCGGCGGTGCTGCTCGCGCGCTTGAGCGAGTTCCCCTGGTCGACGTTCGCGACGGTCTTCAAGTGGGCGCTACTGGCGTACGTGATTACGGCGGCAATGATCGAACTGGCCTTCGTCCGCGACCACACCCGTGGTTCGTCACTGGTCATCGTGTCACTTATGCTCGTCGTGTTCGCCTTGAGCGTGCCGACGACAATTGCCTTCACCGTCGCTCGATTCGCCGATCTCGACTGAGCACGGTCCGTTCGACGATTAGTGCGCTGGATCCTTGGGGAGTCCGAGCACCCGTTCAGCGATGATGTTGCGTTGCACCGCCGACGTGCCACCGCCAATCGTGAGGGCTTGGGCGTAGAGGAAGCCAAACGACCACGATGCGCCGTCGGCACCCTCGACACCGCCCGGCCCCGTGTTGGCCAGCATTCCCGCCGCCCCGGCCAAGCGGTTCGCGAGGCCCATCACCTCTTGACCGTGATCGTCGGCCAGCGCCTTTCGCACGCTGGCTTCAGGGCCGGGCTCTCTACCGGCCAGTGCGGCCGACACGAGTCGAAGTCGCAAGAGGCGAAGAATCTCACCGTGGGACCAGCACTTGACCAGGTCGTCTTGCTCGAGGGCGGTGTGGGGAAGGGCTGCGTCACGCACTAGGTCGACCAGGTCGCTCGCTGTGGGACCACGACCCCACAGGACGCCCTCGCCCGACAGCGACACGCGTTCGTTGCTCAACGTCACCTTCGCCAGTCGCCACCCGTCGTTCGCTTCGCCAATGAGGTAGTCCATTGGTAGGCGCACCTCGTCGAGAAAAACCTCGTTAAAGGCGTGGTCACCAGTGATATCGATGATCGGTCGGATCGTGACGCCCTTGGCATTCATTGGACAGACGAAGTAGCTGATGCCGTTCTGATTCGCACCCTCGCTCGACGTGCGCGCGAGCAGGATGCCCCACGTCGCGAGGTGGGCGTAGCTGGTCCACACTTTCTGTCCGGAGATCACCCACTCGTCACCGTCCAGGTAGGCCGACGTCGTCAGTGACGCGAGGTCGCTGCCGGCGCCCGGCTCGCTGAAGAGCTGGCACCAGAACTCCTCGCCACTCAAGAGCTTCGGCAACCAGCGCGCCTGCTGCACCGGCGTGCCGGCGTAGAGAATGGTCGGCCCCGCCCACCCGATGCCGATGGGATTGATCGGGAGATGGACCTTCGCGCGCGTGAGCTCGTCGTCGATGAGGAGTTGATAGGTGGCGTCGGCGCCTCGTCCCCACGGCGGCGCCAGGTGCGGCGCACTGAGCCCGGCCTCGGCCAGTTCGGGGCCCGAGGGATTTGGATGGGCCGCGAGCCAAGAGCGTAGTTCGATCCGTCGAGGGTCCTCGAGGTCCCGTTCCTCTTTATTGATGACCACGGTCATCGGAGCGAGCAGGCCGCGACCGCCACCATCGTGGTCCACTACCGTGTCGCGAGAGTTTTCCATGTGACACCTCCCTCACCAACGTACTCGCCGCGCTCGGTGCGTCCCCCACGCGCAGGGGCCACCGGTTTAGTTCGAACCTGCGCCGAGAGAATTGAGAATAACTGTTACTGCGTCGGGGATCATCGAGGCCGGCGCGTAGACCGGCAGCATTGCGCCGGCCAGCCCATGGAGATGCGCGGCCATCGCCGCCGCTTCAAAAGGGGAGTGGCCGCGGGCAATCGTCGCGGCGATGAGGCCCGAGAGCACGTCGCCCGAGCCGGCCGTCGCGAGCGTCGACGTGCCTGAACGAACCACGCGCACACGCCCCGTTGGATCGGCGATTATCGTGACCGGACCCTTCAGCAGGACCACGCACTTCGTCTCGCGCGCCAGCTCTCGAACCGCGTCGAGGCGATTGGACGCGACGGCGTGGCCGGTTAGTCGCACGAACTCGCCCTCGTGTGGCGTGAGAACCCACGGGCGATCGCTCGTTCGCTCACCCGTCAGGAGTGATCGATCGAGTCCGTCGGCGTCCAAGACCACGGGCACTTCTACCGCTCGCAACCGGTCAGCGAGCCACTGCGACGCACCCGTGCCGACGCCGGGCCCCGCGACGATAGCCCGGCATCGCGCGTCGATTGACCCGTCAGAGCTGTGCACGACCTCGGGCGCGATGTGGACCAGTCCCGTGACGTCGCCACGGCTGGTGAGTCGGATCATCGACGCGCCTCCGCAAAGCGCGCCGCGCACGACGAGGGCCGCCGCACCGGGCATGAGTGACGAGCCGGCGAAGACCTGCACGGCGTGGGTCCACTTGTGGTCGTCTTGGTTGCGCACGATGAGTTGAGCGAGGTCGCCGTCCTCGACGACGCCGTCACGGACGTCCGCGACGATGCCCAGACCAACGAAGCGAAGTTCGCCCGTGAGCCTCGACGCCGGGCCGCTCACCAATGCGGGCTTGAAGGCGCCGATCGCGAGGGTCACCGTGGCGCGCAGCGGCGAGCCGAGTATCTCGCCACTGTCTGCGTCGACGCCCGAAGGGAGGTCGACGGCGAGGACCATCGTGCCCGCCGGCACGCTCGGCGCCGCGTAGGGGCGTGTGCAGCCCAGCGCGAAGGCGGCGTCGACAATCAACTCGTAGCCGCTCAGGGTGGCGGGTTGGTGCGCGACTTCGACCACGTCGACGCGCGCCCCGCGCGACCTCAGCCACGCCGCCGCGACTCGACCGTCCGCCCCGTTCAACCCCGGTCCGACGATCACCGCGACGCGTCGGGCGTAACAGGAGCCGAGCATCGCCTGCGCCTCGAGTCCGACGGCGGTGCCGGCCGCTCGAACCAACTCGTCCGATCCACGTGATGCGACGGCCCGTGCGTCGGCCGCTCGCATTTGCGCCGAATCGAGTAGAGGTATCACGGACGCGCAGCGTCAGAGCGAGTCAGGGGAGCGCCGAACGCCGCCCTTCGACGCCACCCTTGGAACGAGTGACGCGCTGGCGCAATGGCCACGAAGCTTCGCACGCTCAACTAGGCGATGGACTCAGCAACGACGGCCGTGCCGTAGGCGAGGACCTCCTGGAAGGTGCCGCCGATCTCGTTGGAGTCGTAGCGCATCGCCACGACCGCCGTGGCACCGACCGCGTTCGCTGCCTCGCCAAGTCGCTCGAGTGCCTCCTGGCGGGTCCGTTGGAGCTGCTTCGTCAGACCCTTGAGTTCACCACCACCGATTCCTTTTATGGCGGCGCCGATCTGGGCGCCGACGTTCCTCGTGCGCACCGTCAAGCCGTTCACTTCGCCAATCACCTGCGTGATCCGGTACCCCGGTAGGTCGTTCATCGTGGAAATCAACATTTGTTCCTCCTCGTTCGATTCAGTCCAACCTTAAGTCGTGGCGTGTCGCGGTCGAAACGGGCGTGGGTCCACGACTTTTCGTGGTCCCTTCGTAGGCTGAGGTCGTGGAACACCTCTTCTCACTTCGAACGTGGCGCCAAAGCCTGTGACGGTTCAGCACCCCACGATCATTGAGTTGGACCAGCAGTTCGACCGGGCGGCCGGTGCACTCTACGGCCTCGCGATTGGTGACGCGCTTGGTATGCCAACGCAGATGATGTCGCGGGCCGAGGTCGTCAGCGTCTTTGGCACCTTGTTGGTGGACTTCGAACCGGCGCCGAGCGATCACCCAATCGCCGAAGGGATGACGGCCGGTCGCATCACTGACGACACTGAACAGGCCCTGCTCCTCGCGGGCCAGCTCATCGCGGGCCACGGCGCGGTTGATATCACTGCGTGGGCCGACGCGCTGATTGGGTGGGA
>JAYVNV010000190.1:0-2688 GCA_043758265.1 Acidimicrobiaceae bacterium | reverse complement strand
CGTCCTCGGGTAGTTCCACACGTTCGACGTCGGCCCCCCCCTCCAGCGTCACGTCACCGAGATCGAGGTCATTGCGCAACGCGAACTCGGCGAGACCGTCGTGCAGAGCGGCCTCGAGGAGTCGCCGTCCGCTCGAGCCGAGCGGCGTTGTGCCGAGCTCGAGGCTGGTCGCCGCGCCGGCCTTGTAGTAGGACAGGCCGGCGATGAGGTACCACAGTTGCGCGAGCGCGATCGCCGCCGGCGTCTCGAGTGACCCCACACCCTCGAAGGTCACCGACTCGCGAAAGTGGTGGTCGTCGAGCGCGTAGTGGCCCGTTAGCGTGAGCGAATTGACGTCGAGACCAACGTACGTAAAGCGTTCGGCGCGACGCCTCGTACGTGACGGGGCAACGTTGTAAATCACGCGACGATCCGCTTGGCGACGAGCCCGAAACGGCCACACGGGCGCTGGGCCCGGTCACTGAAGAACGTTGCTGCGCCGTCGGTGGTCTGCGGGGTGATCGTGATCCGTTCGTCATTGACGCCAAGACCAATGAGCTGGGACAGCGTGAGTGCGCGAAGGTCCAGGCGGGAACGGTCGGCGCTGTCGGGCAACACCGCGCCGGGGACGTCGCGGAAAAGGGAGGCGACCTCGGGGCCGACCTGATAGGCCTCGGCGGATATGCAAGGACCGACGAAGGCGTGCACCGTGCTGGACCGCTCGAAGTGGGCGAGGGCCGCCGCGAGGACGCCGTCGCGCAGCCCCCTCCACCCGGCGTGCACCACCGCGAACCGCGGCGAGATCTCGTCAACGAGCAGTATTGGCACACAGTCAGCGACGAGGATGGCCAGTGCGAGGTCGTCGCCGTAGGTGAGGATGATGTCAGCCTCGGTGTCGGGCGTGACGTCGTGGGCAGCCGCTACGTCGATACCGTGGACCTGGCGCACGACGATGAGCCGATCGAGGGAGATTCCGGCGGCGTCGGCGACGCGGCGGCGGTTCTCCGCCACGTGATCGGGGTCGTCGTTCACGTGGTCGCCCAAGTTAAGCGTGTCGTAGGGGGCGGCGCTCACCCCCCCGAATCGGTCGGTGAGGAACGCTTCGACCCCGAAGTGCCGAACGGACTTGATTGGATAGACGCGCAGCGTCCCGCGGGCCTCGGGGGTGAGCGTTACGGGAGTCGGCACAGTGCACAGATTCCATTGAATTCGACGACGTGTCGCAGGTCGACGTAGCCGAATTGGTCGCCGATCTCGTGGCCCCATCGCTCGAGGTCGGGGGCGTCAACCTCGACGGTTGCGCCACACTGGCGACACGACAGGTGGTGATGGTGCGCGTCGACCACACAGCGTCGATAGAGGCTCTCACCCCGGTCCGTCATGACGACGTCCACGTCACCGTTCGAGACGAGCTTCTTCAGCTGGGTGTAGACGGTGGCGAGCGCGATATGGCCGCCGTCGCGCTCGATGAGCGAGTGAAGGTCTTGGGCGCTGACGAATCCCGGCACCAGACCCAGCACACCAATGACTTCACGGCGCTGCGCGGTGTTTCGCGAGGTAGTCACGACCTGAGCCTACCCGTGACCCGTTTGCTTTCTGTAATCATTCCAAGTACGATACTTAGAATGATTCCAATCAAAACGGTCTTGGCCGTGGGACTCGCCACAGTAACGCTGGCCGTGGGAGTCGTCACAGTAACGCTGGCAACGGCGAACGGCCCCGCGGCCGCGAAGCCCGTCATCGTCGCGGGGGTCAGTGAATGGGGGGCGTTGGCCCAACAGCTCGTGGGCAGGGACGCCGTCGTCGTGTCACTCCTGAACGACCCCAACGCCGATCCCCACGAGCACGAGGCAACGGTCTCGGACGCGGCCAACGTGGCGCGCGCGGCGCTCGTGATTGAGAACGGCGCCGGTTACGACTCCTGGCTGGTCCAGCTCGTGAAGGGCAGCGCGACGAAAGCCAGCGTCGTCAATGTCGCGGCGTTGATGAACGTGTCGACTGGTCACAACCCCCACCTCTTCTACAGCCCGATCGCGGCGATTCGATTCGTGAAGAAGTTGACCTCGGTGCTGGAGCACCGCCGGGGCTTTAAAGATCTGAAGGCGCGTTCGTTGGTGCTGCTCGCGGCGCTCAACGCCACGCAGGCGACCGTCGTCGCGATTGCCAAGGTCTGTCGACAGGTCAACGTCGCCGCCACCGAGGACGTGACCACGTACCTTTTGAAGGACGCCGGACTTGACGTGGTCACGCCCGAGTCGCTGCGACTGGCCATTGGCAACGGCGTCGACCCCTCGGTGCACGATTTCGCAACCGCGCTCGAACAGCTGAAGCACCATCCGGCGTTCCTGGTCGACAACGTTCAAACGGCGACGCCGCTCACCAACGAGATTGCGGCAAGGGCCACTGCGTCGCACGTGCCGATCATCAAGGTGAGCGAAACGTTGAAGGGGCACGACTACGTAGCTTTCCTCAATGGCGTAATTATGAAGATTCGCACTGCGCTCAAGGCTCAAGGCTGCGTGCGATGAGTACCCTCACGATGAGAGACGGCGGGGTCGTACGCGGTGGGCGAACCGTGTGGCGCCAGGCGTCATTCGACGTCGAGCCGGGGACAATCACCGCGGTGCTTGGACCGAACGGATCGGGTAAGTCGACGCTCCTTCAGTCCATATTGGGGCTGGTGCCACTGAGCGAGGGAACGTTGCACGT
>JAYVNV010000189.1:0-2729 GCA_043758265.1 Acidimicrobiaceae bacterium | reverse complement strand
CTTGTTGTTCTTCCCCAAACCGGGCGAAGGAGCAACCGACACGAATTTGATGCGGTCCGCTCCGTTGGCGCCAGGGAACGTGATCAGCTGGTTGTGGTAGATGTACGAGTTGTTGGTGGCAATCAACTTCTCGTCCTTGCTGCGGTAGTGCCAGGTCAACGTCCGGGTCCGACCCGCCAATACGACCGTCAGGACATCGAGGATTGATTCGAGGTCTTGCGTCGCCGGCTCCACCGTCTTCGACTCTTCCTCGTCCTCTTCACCCATTTCCTCTTCGTCATAGGGATCGCCGGCCGAGATCTTCTGGAAGAGATCGGTGGGGGGTAACTGATGCTCGTCACCCGCCACCACCAACTGACCGCCTCTAGCGATGGCGGGTATTGCGTCAGCCGGCACCACGTGACTCGCTTCGTCGAAGATGACGACATCGAAGAGCCGCGTGGAAGGCAGCATCTGGCTGACCATCAGCGGGCTCATCGCCCAGCAGGGCTTGATCGCCTTGAGCACATTCGGCGCATCGGCGAACAACTTACGAACTGAGGAGTAGCCCCGTTTACGCCTAACTTGGCGGCGAACCGCAGCGTCCTCTTCGGGGTGTTTGCTCAGGACATCGGCCATCTTCTCCGCCGCGATCCGCCGGACTCGAGCGGCATTCATCTCCAAATGCTGTTGATCGGTGTCGAGGAACTCCGTCGCCCATCGTTCGAGTTGCGCTCGCGTCACTCCCGCCAGTCGCTTGTCCTTGGACAGGATCTGTTCGACCAGACTGACGGCGAAAACGTACCGGACCTTTCCGTCAGCGTCTTCCACACTCGCGTGTTGCTCGCCGATCTCATCGAGCACGTCGCGGAGTCCGGCGTCACGCAACTGTTGGCGCAGTCCGTGGATTTGAGGCAGACGGTGTCGATAGGGGTCCGTCAGCAGCGCTTGAAGGTTCGCCTCAAGATCCGAGATGGAGAGGTCCGCGAGCATCACCCCTTCGACCTTCTCCTGCACGCGGTCCAGTAGTCCGAGCAGCACCCGCAGCTTGTCCGTCCCTGCGAGTATCTCGACTGGGTCGAGCACCGGCACCTGCGGCGCGCCCAGGTCAATCCAAGCGGCGCGGAGTCGCTGCGCCTCGATGAGGAGACCATGACGGACCGCCTTATCGAGGGACTTGACCACCACGGCGTTGGCGATCTTCCTTCCCGCCCTGCGTTCCTTCCAGGTCAAGCTCACCCCACGCGCCGCAAGCCACGCCTTGGGCGCGACCGAGTTAATCGCCGACGTCAGGGCTGCGTCAGGGAGTTCCGGACTGAGCGCCCGCTCCTCTGACGGCTGACGCTCCATCGTCTTCGTGAGTAGCTCCGCGAACTTCTGGTACTCATGAAGGGTGATTCGCGCAGTTGCTCCGCTCATGGTCACCTGTGTTGTCATGAAGGCTTTCACTGCCGGTAGTGCCTCTTCGAGGATTGACTGAACCTCGTGGTACGACGTGTCCAGGGCGTCGAGATCGGCGAAGGCGTCGATTCCCCAGCCCACTCGTGCAATGAGTGCAGCGTCGAGTCCGCCGGCAGCGCTCAGTTCGGCCGCTACTCCTCCCAACTGCTCAATGGAAAGTGGCGTCCACTCGGACAGCACCGCAGCCTTCAGCCGTAGCGCTGACTTCGCGGCGTCGGGTTGTCCGTGCTCCATCGACATCAGGTTCCACAGAGTCACCTGCCAAGGCTTTCTAACCTCGTGCAACGCCGCCTGGTGCTGAGTCAAGCTATCCCTCGCGCTCGTCCAGCGCACGTGCAGCGCGCCAGGCGAGACAGAGCGTGCTTCGCTCATGGACTCCATGGCAGCGCCGATTGTGGCCATGACCTGCTTGCGAGAGCCTGCGCCTGCGAACATGTCCAGCGCCAGATGGCCAAGGTCGACGCGCTCCAGGCGCTGGAGCACTGCGGTGATCGCGGCCCTCTTCTGGGCCACGAAGAGGACCGACTTGTCGTGAGCCACGAGGTCGGCGATGAGGTTCGCGATGGTCTGACTCTTGCCCGTACCAGGCGGGCCTTGGACTACCAGGTGTTGGCCAGCGGATGCCGCGTTGATCACATAGGACTGCGAAGCGTCCGCGTCAAGTACGAGAAACTCATTGATCGGTGGCTCGTAGTCAGATGCAGTGATCGAAACTTCGCCGCCCTGGGAGCGCACGACCTCTGCCGCTTCCACGACGCCGGCGATGGCCGCGACCATGTCATTCGCAGCCAGGAACTCGACTTGATCCTCGTCGAGATCGTCCACCATCGGCTGCTTCATGTATGAGAAGGTGCCAATGAGCAGCCGCTCCGCGATTGCGAAACCTGTCACGCCCGAGCACTGCTTCTCCAAAGCCCGAAACACCATGCCGTCGTCACCGGCCCCTTCGAGCAACTCCGCGTCGTCAATGTCAATCCCGAACTGCGTCGACAGTACGTGGAGGAGCACCGGATTGACGATGGGCTCGCCAGATAGCTGTATCTCGAATCCGTCGCGCGATCCCGGCCTCGCCTCGAAACCTACCGGTTGGAGCATCACTGGTGCCGCCGGTGGGCGGCCTCCACTCAAGACGGTCGTCTCCTCCCCGTCAACCAACGTCGACGAGCTCTTCGAACGGCCGTCATCCCACGTAGACATCCCAATCGCGAGATAGGCAGTGGAAACTCCGTACTCCTCCTCGGCGGCTCGCGCGGTGCCGGCAATCCTTTTGACGCTCTTGAGCGCCTCGA
>JAYVNV010000188.1:0-2731 GCA_043758265.1 Acidimicrobiaceae bacterium | reverse complement strand
TGACACTGCTCTTTATCGCCCACGACCTTGCGGTGGTGAAGAACGTCAGCGACCGGGTTGCCGTCATGTATTTGGGGAAAATCTGCGAGATAGGACCGGCCGACACGCTCTACGAGTCACCCGCGCATCCCTATACGGAGTTCCTGCTCGGCGCCGCCCTCGAAGCCGACCCCGATTCCCCGATGCACTCCCAGGTCCTCCAGGGCGAACCGCCGAGTCCAATGAATCCGCCAAGTGGTTGTCGCTTCCGAACGAGGTGTCCTAACGCCACCGAGAGGTGCGCCAACGAGGAGCCGCTTCCCCAAGAAGTCGCACCAAACCACTTCGTCTCCTGCCACTTCCCGCTGACCATAACCCACAAGTCGTCTACTGTCGACGCGTAGCGTGCGTCAAAAACGAGTGGCGTAAAGCAAAAGGCCCGCCCACACCGTCGAACGGCGAGGGCGGGCTCTTTCACATCGAGCGATCAAACCTCTGGTACCTCTGATGCTTCAAGTACCGCTAGTTCCTCGGGCGCCGTTAGCGCCTCACGTACCTCGGGCGCCTCTAGTGCCTCGAGCGCATCCGGAGCCTCGTCCCCCTCACTGTCACCCGGCTTCGTAGCGACTTCAACGGCGTACTCGGCCCATGCGGCCTGCGCCTCAGTCTCGGGGGTGAACTCGCCGTACTCGAGGCCACCGATGTAGTTGCCCTCGTTGTCGTAGGCGTGGCTTCCGAAAGCCTCGCGATACTCCTCGGATACTTCGCCACCCTCGGCGGCCTGCTTGATTGACAGACTGATGCGGCGTCGGGCGGTGTCGAGTTCGATGATCTTGACCCACAGTTCCTCACCGGCTGTCACGACCTGATCAGGCGATTCGACGTGGTGCGCAGCCATCTCAGAGATGTGCACGAGTCCCTCGATACCCTCACCGACCTGCACGAACGCGCCGAACGGCACAAGCTTGGTAACGCGGCCGTAGACGAGCTGGTCGACCGAGTGGCTTTCGGCGAAGACCTGCCACGGGTCCGACTGCGTCGCCTTTAGCGAGAGTGAGATTCGCTCCTTCGAGAAGTCGACGTCGAGTACCTCGACGTCGACTTCATCACCAACGGTGACAACCTGGCTCGGGTGGTCGATGTGCTTCCAGCTGAGTTCGGAGACGTGGATGAGCCCGTCCATGCCGCCCAGGTCCACGAAGGCGCCGAAGTTGACGACCGAGGAGATGACGCCGTGACGGCGCTCGCCCGGCTTGAGGTTGGAAAGGAAGTCGCCGCGCTGCTCCTTCTGCGTCTCTTCAAGCCACGCGCGGCGCGAGAGCACGACGTTGTTGCGGTTGCGGTCGAGTTCGATGATCTTCGCTTCCACGGTCTTGCCAATGTAGGGCTGGAGCTCGCGAACCCGCCGAAGTTCGACCAACGACGCCGGTAGGAAGCCGCGGAGTCCGATGTCGACAATCAAACCACCCTTCACGACTTCGATGACGACGCCCTTCACGACCTCGTCACGGTTCTTCAACTCTTCGATATTGCTCCAGGCCTTTTCGTACTGGGCGCGCTTCTTTGAGAGAACGAGGCGACCTTCCTTGTCCTCCTTTTGGAGTACCAGACATTCGATCTTCTCGCCCAGCGAGACGATCTCGGACGGGTCAACGTCGTTGCGGATTGAGAGCTCGCGCGCTGGAATGACGCCCTCGGACTTAAATCCGATGTCGAGCAGTACTTCGTCGTGGTCGATCTTGACGACTGTGCCAGTGACGAGGTCACCGTCTTCGAATTCAAGGACACTTTCACCCACCAAAGTGGCGAGGTCGGTGCCCAGCATGTTGTCTTCAGTAATGACGCGGGGAAGGTAGTTCCCCTCTTCGTCGAAAGTTCCCATCTCAATGGTGGATAGGAGGCTGATGCCGTCCGACATGCGTACTTCTTTCGCTTGACCACACCGGGGTCCGCTAGACGATTGGGAGTCGGTTTTCCAGTGTAAAGCCGACAGAACAGACTAGCAGGGGTCCACTCAGCCCTTCGCCTCGGCCCAGTTGTGGCCCCAGTGCAACGAGACCTCTAGGGGAACGCTCAGTGTCGCGGCGTTGGTCAATGCATCGATCATGATGAGCTCGACGCGCTCCTTCTCTTGCTCGGGGGCCTCAACGAGTACCTCATCGTGAACCTGGAGGATAAGACGGGCTTCTAGTGACTCGCTGCGAAGTCGGCGGTCAAGTCGCACGAGCGCCGATTTGAAGACGTCGGCCGCGAGACCCTGGATGCCTGAGTTCATTGCCTGGCGCTCGGCCGCCTGGCGCTGGGGACCGGTCGCGGTCGCGATATCGGGGAACGGGCGGATCCGGCCAAACTCGGTGCGTGAAAATCCCTGTGCGCGAATCTCCTTAATGGTTTCGTTCATATAGGCGCGAAGACTCGGAAAGCCGGCGAAGTACTTCTCCATGATCTCCTTCGCCGCGCCAACGCTCACACCGAGTCTCTGACTCAGTCCGTAGGCCTCCATGCCGTAGGCCAGACCGTAGGAGACGGCCTTCGCCTGTTCACGCTGTTCGTGGGAGACCTCAGCGGCGCTGACGCCAAATACTGAAGCGGCGATTGTGCGGTGAACGTCCTCATTTGACCCGAAGGCCGCGAGCAGTCCCGAGTCCTGGGAGAGGTGCGCGAGTATGCGTAGTTCGATCTGGTTGTAGTCCGACACCGCTAATTGCCAACCGTCGCTGGGCACGAAGGCGAAGCGAAGCCGTCGGCCCTC
>JAYVNV010000187.1:0-2733 GCA_043758265.1 Acidimicrobiaceae bacterium | reverse complement strand
CATGCGAAGGGCCCGTAAGAAAGGCGTTCGAGGTGACGGGCGTGACACCGGCCGTCGCCTCGACCGGTCGCCTCAACGAAGTGAACGCGCTCGAGCCCACCGACGGGTTCGCGGGAGCGGTCATCAACGCGGCGGCCTTCCCCTTCACCGAGGCGATGAGCCTCTGTCGCCAACTCCGGGCGTGCCCGCGCAATCTTGGGCCGATTATTCTTCTGCTCGACCATTACCAGCTCGACGAACTGACCTTTCGCGAGGACCTCTTCGACGACTTCGTCGTCGGCCCCTTCGACGTCAGCGAACTGGCGACCCGGCTTCGACACCGCTTACGAAGAGCGGGGAACGAAAGCGTGGCGCCACGCGTCGAACACGGCGGCCTTTCGATGAATCTCGAGACATATCAGGCGTCAATCGCCGGCAGGGTCATGGACCTCACGTATATGGAGTACGAACTGCTCCGTTTCCTCGCGACCAACCCGAATCGCGTTTTTACGCGCGAAACGCTGCTCAGTCGGGTCTGGGGTTACGAGTACTACGGCGGGGCGCGCACGGTCGACGTGCACGTGCGACGTCTACGGGCCAAATTAGGTGAGGAGTACGCTCAACTGATTCAAACAGTGCGCTCAGTTGGCTACAAGTTCGGCACGTCGCCGAATGAGTACTCGGTCTAGACGACGGGCGCGTAGGCCCAGAGCTCGACTTCCGCGAGGGCGCCCAACGGCAACTGGTGCACGGCAATCGCCGATCGAGTGGGTCGGGGCGCATCGAATGCCTCAACCCACACCTCGTTGCACGCCGCAAACTCCTTCATGTCGAGCATGAAGAGCGTCGCCTTCACGACCTGGTCGAAGGTGACACCAGCTTGAGCGAGCACGTGTCGGGCATTGTCGAGCGCTTGACGAAGTTGGTCGGCCGCTCCGCCGCCGACCAACGTGGGGCCATCCTCTCCCGTCACGACACCGAGTTGACCAGAGATTACGACGAGATCACCGGCACGTCGCCAGGGCGAGTAGGGACCAACTGGTGCGGCCATGGTTGATTCTCTTAGCTGAAGGAGTTGCCGCAACCGCACGTGCGCGTCGCGTTGGGATTTGTGATGTGAAATCCAGCCCCTTGGAGTCCGTCGGTGAAATCAAGCGTCGCACCCGTCAATAGTTCGGCGCTTGAGGGGTCCACCACGACTTTGACACCACTAAAGTCACGCAGGATGTCGTCGTCGGCGAACTCCGAGTCGAAAAACATGTCGTAGTTGAAGCCGGAGCATCCTCCGGGCTTCACTGCCACGCGAAGGGCCAGCACTTCATCGACGCCCTCGGCGGCGATGAGTTCACCGACCTTGGTCACCGCGACCGGCGTCAAGGTGATCGGGTCGACGTTTTTCTTCTTCAAACTGACACTTGTCACGTTCGACATGGCGCTCCTTTAAGAGATATCTCCCCATGATAGTGAGGAATTCACCAAATGAACACCCCTAAATTTTCACGGGTAGCGTCGAAACGTGCAATCATCGCAACGCCTTCGCGAACGGCTCAGTCAGGTCCTTGACCCTGAACTGGGCGCGTCGATTGTCGATCTCGGAATGGTCGGCGATGTTACGGTCGACGACGCCGGGCGGGCGAGGATCCACGTCTCGCTTACCATCGTCGGCTGCCCCCTCCGCTCGCAGATAGAGCGCGACGTCAAGGAGGCCGCGCTCTCGCTCGACGACGTCCACGAGGTTGAGCTGGTGATGGGCGTGCTCGATCCCGCGGCCAAGGCGGCCCTCATGAAGCGCGCCCGCACACTCGCGCAGTCACGGGCACCGACGACATCAATCCCGGTTCAGACGCCCGTCTTGATGATCGCCTCGGGCAAGGGTGGCGTTGGCAAGTCATCAATCACGGCGAACCTCGCTGTCGCGCTCGCGTCGACTGGACGAACAGTCGGGGTGCTTGACGCGGACATCTGGGGTTTCTCACTGAGTCGTCTGCTCGGTATTCGAGGTGACGTGGCGGCGATCGGCGGCAAGATGCAGCCACTCGAACGAATCATTGGCACCGGGAAGATCAAGTTGCTTTCCATGGGGCTCCTCGCCGACGAAGACCAGGCCCTCATGTGGCGCGGACTCATGGTGCAAAAAGCTGTCGCCCAGTTTATCGAGGATGCCGATTGGTCGGGTATCGATTACATGCTCATCGACACGCCGCCGGGCACTGGCGACATCGCGATGACGCTCGCGCGACTCCTCCCACAAATGGGACAAATCGTCGTGACGACGCCGACGATCGCCGCGCAGCGCGTCGCCCAGCGTGCGGCCGACTTCGCTCGCAAATCAAACATACGTGTGCTCGGTGTCATCGAGAACATGAGTGGCTTCACCTGCTCGTGCGGCCAGCGTCACGCTATCTTTGGCGAAGGCGGAGGGCGATCACTCGCCGATGAGCTCCACGTACCGCTCCTCGCCGAAATTGACCTCGACGTCAACATCGCTCAGGGTGGCGACGACGGGGAGCCGGCGGTCCTGCACGAATCGAACGACGGGGTACTGCATTCATTGGCCACACTCATCATCACCGAGGTGGCGCCGCCGAAGGGAGCCGTCGGGTGCTCGGCACGAATGCTCGACGCTATTGAGAGCGCACTGGCCGACGCTCAGTCGTCGTAACCATCGTCGCCGGGCAGGACCGCCCTCTTCTCGTCGTCGACGGCGATGATCCTCGGTTCCGTGCGGGGAACCTCGAGGAGTGACTTCGCGTA
>JAYVNV010000186.1:0-2747 GCA_043758265.1 Acidimicrobiaceae bacterium | reverse complement strand
TGGCTGCCAGCGCCTGGTCAACCAAATGGTGTTTCGGAGTGAAGGTGAGCCGTGACAGGTGGTTGTTCGCTGGTGCCCAGCCCGGCAGCGGCTCAAGGTGCGTAATTCGGCCCATTTCGTACAGTCGTTTCGGTCCATTTCGTACAGCGGTTTCGGAGTTTTCGTACACCCCCTCCAGGGGGTAGTTGGCGGCGGTGTGAGCGTTGGGGCAGGCCAAGATTTCTCGGACATTTACGTTCGAGAAGAGGCCCGTGTCCAGACCCCGTATCGCCATGCGAAGCATTCGAGAAGTCCTTCGACTTTCCCTCAGTGAAAAGTTGAGCCTGCGCCAAGTTGGCGCGGCCCTCAACGTGCCAGCGACCACGGTGGCCGAGTACCTCAAGCGCGCCGCGCGCGCGAACATCACCTGGCCGTTGCCCAACGAGCTGAGCGACGCCGCGCTCGAAGCATTGCTATTCCCACCAGCACCCTCGTCGAGTGTGCCTCGTCCGATGCCCGATTGGGGTCACGTGCACCTCGAACTACGCCGAGCGCACGTCACGTTGATGTTGCTCTGGGAAGAGTACAAGGAGCAACACCCCGATGGTTACGGCTACACCCAGTTCTGTGCGCACTACCACCGCTTCGCCAAGAGAGTCGACGTGACGATGCGCTTCACGCACAAGGCCGGTGAGCGCATGTTCGTCGACTTCGCGGGATCGACGGTGCCGATCTGGGACGAGGCGTTAGAACACGTGGTGGCGAACGCGCAGCTCTTCGTCTGCGCGCTCGGGGTCTCGGGCCTCGTCTACGCCGAGGCGCTAGCGAGCCAGGAACTCATCCACTGGACCGCGGGCCACGACCACGCCTTCGCCTACTACGGCGGCGTCACGGCACTCGTGGTGCCGGATAATTTGAAATCCGGCGTCACGAAACCGCACCGCTACGAACCACAAGTGAACGCCACCTACCAAGAGATGGCCACGCACTACGCCACGGCCATCTTGCCGGCCCGGGTTCAAAAACCCCGTGATAAATCCAAGGCCGAGGGCAGTGTGTTGCTCGTGAGTCGCTGGATCCTCGCGCGCCTACGCAATCACCGCTTCACGTCAATCGACGAAGCGAACCTCGCCATAAGCGAGCTGCTCGAGCGGGTGAACAACAAGCCCTTTAAGGTCCTATCGGGTTCACGGCGTTCGGTCTTTGAAGAGATCGACCGTCCCGCGCTGAAACCACTTCCCGCACACCCCTACGACTTCGCCACGTGGAAGAAGGCGAAGGTGGGTATCAATTACCACGTCGAGATACGCTGCGATCGCCACCACTACTCCGTGCCCTACCGACTGGCCGGCGTTCAGGTGGAGATTCGACTGAGCGCCCGGACCGTCGAGGTGTTCTTTAAGGGCCAGCGGGTGGCCTCACACCCGCGCAGTTTCCGGCGTTTTGGCTACTCCACGCTAAGCGATCACATGCCCGACGCGCACCGGCGCTACCTCGAGTGGACCCCCGAGCGCATCGTGGCCTGGGCGAACAAGACCGGTCCCGAGACGGCCGCTCTCACCACGCGCATCATGAAAGAGCGACCCCACCCCGAGCAGGGATACCGGACGTGTCTGGGCATTATCCGTCTCGAGAAGACCTACGGACCTGCGCGTCTCGAGGCCGCGTGCGCGCGCGCACTCGCCATTCACTCGCACACCTACCGAAGCGTCGAATCGATCCTGAAAAAGGGCCTCGATCAAAAGCCGCTGGCGACACCCTCGCCACGGACCCATCGCCCCCACGAGTTCGTGCGTGGCGCGGGTTACTACCAATGAAGGAGACATCAATGTTGCACACCCACACCACGGACGCCTTGCTCAACCTGCGACTCGAGGGCATGGCGAACGCCCTCGACGAACAACGCAGCAGTGCGAGCTACCAGGCACTCAGTTTCGAGGACCGACTCGCGATGCTGGTGGACCGAGAGGTCGGCGATCGTGAGAACCGACGACTCACTCGACTGTTAAAACTCGCCAAGCTACGCAACAACGCCGTGATCGAAGACGTGGACTTTCGAGCCTCACGCGGCCTCGAGCGAAGCCAGGTACTCGCACTCGCGGAGTCGTCGTGGGTGGGCCAACATCACAGTGTTGCGATTGTTGGTCCCACCGGCGTGGGCAAGACCTTCCTCGGGTGCGCGCTCGCGAACTCGGCGATTCGTCGCGGTTACTCGGCGCTCTACCTACGAGCCCCGCGCATGCTCGAAGATCTCGTCATTGCGCGCGCCGATGGTCGACTCGCCAAACTTATGTCGTCGTGGGCGCGCGTCGACGTTTTGCTCATCGATGATTTTCTCATTCGACCACTGTCGTCGGACCAAGCGGCCGACACGCTCGAAGTGATTGAGGATCGTGCGCAGCGCCACGCCACCATCATCACGAGTCAGCTGCCCGTTGCTCACTGGCACGAAGCCATGGGAGACGAAACACTCGCTGACGCGATGCTCGACCGGCTCAGTCACAATCTGCACCGCGTGGAGCTGCGAGGCGAATCAATGCGAACCAGCGACACGCCAGCGACGAATCTTTCATGAGTTCGCGATCGAATGGACCACCTTCACGGCTCGCCAAACTAGGCTCCGATTCATCAATTGCAACACCCATCAACGTCACCGGAAGGAAGTGAGTTCAGGGGCTCAAAACAGTTCAAGCGTCGACCGTCAAACGACCTTCGATATCACTGCACGAAAACTCCGAAACGGGTGTACGGATTGGCCGGAATACGCA
>JAYVNV010000185.1:0-2807 GCA_043758265.1 Acidimicrobiaceae bacterium | reverse complement strand
CGTCGCTGGCTGGATCCCTCGGGCTCGAACGACTGACCGTTTTTTACGACGACAACCACATTACGATCGACGGTCCGACCGAGCTCGCGTTGCACGACGATGCGCCGGCGCGTTTCGCCGCCTACGGCTGGCAGGTCATAAATATCGGTGAGCGAGCCAATGACCTCGATGTGCTTGAGGGCGCGATGCGTGAGGCCATCGCCGAGACGTCGCGGCCAACGTTGATCGTCGTGCGCTCGCACATTGCGTTCCCATCGCCCACCATGATGGACACGCGAGAGGCCCACGGCTCCCCGTTCAGCGCCGCGCAGATTGAGGAGGCGAAGTCAATAATCGGCGTGCCCAACGCGTCGTTCTTCTTTGATCCGGTCCTGCCGGGCGCCTTGGCGGCGTCGCTCGTTGGCCAGCGAAGGGACCGTACAGAGTGGGAGGCGCGAGTGAGCGGCGCCGGTGAGCGGGGCCGCCAACTGCTCGAGCAGCTCAGCAGCAACGGTGCGGCGCGGGTCACGACGCGGGCGGAGCCGTTCGCTCCTGAATCGAAAGTCGCGACGCGAAAGGCGATGCAGCGCGCGATGGATGTCTACGCGTCCCAGACCAGTGGATTAACCGCCGGCTCGGCCGACCTCACCGACAATACGGGTGTTGTCTTGAAAGACTCCTCCGTTCAGACGGCCGTCAACCCGGGTGGCCGCCAGATCCACTACGGCATCCGTGAGTTCGCGATGAGCACCGTGCTGGTTGGCCAGGCGCTTCACGGTGGCCTTCGTCCCGCGGGATCAACGTTTTTCGTCTTCAGTGACTACGCGCGTCCGGCGATTCGTCTGGCGTCGCTCAGTGGAGCGGGCGTGCTCTTCGTTTACACCCACGACTCGGTCGGTGTCGGCGAAGACGGTCCGACCCACCAGCCGGTCGAGCATCTAATGGCGTTACGCGCAATGCCGCACCTCCACGTCGTTCGCCCGTCCGACGCCAATGAGACCCTCGATCTCGTCGAGGAGTTTCTTAGTGCTGAGAAGCCGCCGACGACGGCCCTCGTTCTCTCGCGTCAAGATGTCCCTGTATTCAACGCCGACGACGCTGTAGCGTCGGCGGCCAACGCACGTCGAGGGGGCTACGTCGTTCGAGAGGCGAAGGACGCGGTCTTCACGCTCGTCGGCACCGGATCAGAGGTGGCACACTGCTTGAGCGCTCACGATCAACTGACGGCGCTTGGATTCTGCACACGAGTGGTCGCCATGCCGTGCTGGCGGTGCTTTGACGCTCAGACCGACGAGTACCGCCGCGACGTGTTGCGCCGACGGGTCCCGTCGGTCTCACTCGAGGCCGGCGCTACCCTTGGGTGGACAAAGTACGTTGACGAAGCAATTGGCATTGATTCCTTCGGGCTGTCGGCGCCCGGGGACTTCGTGTTCGATTTTTTTCACATCACGCCGGCGACCATTGTCGCTCACGTCCAGAGCATTCTAGGAGGGGCGAAATGACGAAACTCACGCAACTGTACGACGACTACGGGCAGAGCCCGTGGATTGACAACATTCGCCGTGACTGGCTTAACGACGGGACGCTCGCGGCGATGGTGGGCAAGGGCGTGCGCGGCGTCACGTCCAATCCCTCCATCTTCGCCAAGTCACTCGCGACGTCCAGCGCCTACGACGAACAGGTGAGAAATGCGGGCGATGTCGGCGCCGAAGTGATGTTCGAAGAGTTGGCCGTCGCTGACGTGACGGAGGCGTGCGACGTTTTAAAGGCCGTTCATGAACAATCGGTTGTTGAATTCTCCGCGGGCGAGCGTCGCTATAGCGACGGGTTCGTTTCACTCGAGGTCTCCCCTCGCCTCGCGCGCGACACAATCTCCACAGTCGCGGCGGCGAAGCGATTGGCCGCAAAGGTTTCTCGGGCGAACGTGATGATCAAGATTCCCGCCACCAAAGAAGGTCTGCCCGCGATCACCGAAGTACTGGGCGAAGGAATCAACGTGAACGTCACGCTTATTTTCTCACTCGAGCGCTACAACGAGGTGATTACCGCGTGGTTAGAGGGCCTAGAACTGGCGCAAAAGCGCCGTCACGATTTGAGATCGATTGCTAGCGTCGCATCTTTTTTCGTTTCGCGGGTCGACGTTGCGGTGGACGCACTCCTACCCGAAGGCGATCCGCGACGCGGCACCACCGCCAACGCGCAGGTCGCGGGTGCGTACGAGATGTACCGTCGGCGCATGAGAACCGACCGGGCCGTCGCACTCCTCGACGCTGGTGCGCAGGTGCAGCGTCCATTGTGGGCGTCAACGTCGACGAAGAGTCCTAGCTACTACGACCTGCTCTACGTTGACCGGATCGCCGCCGACGAGACGGTGAACACGATGCCTGACGCGACGCTGGAAGGTGTGTTGGACCACGGCGACTTCACGTCGTCACTGCTGAACGATGAGTCCAGTATTGAGGCGACCGTCGCAACGCTCAAGGAGCTGCCAGCGGAGATCTCGCTCGACGCGGTGACCGAAAAACTCGAGGTTGATGGTGTCGCTTCTTTCGTCGCGTCCTACGAGGAGCTGCTCGCCACTGTCACCGCCAAGATGAAGGCCACGACATAGAACGTGGCTAATGAGACGTCGCGGCAGTTGCGAAAAGTGTCGCACCATCGTCGTCTCGTCAGCCTCGCAGGGGCGAAGTGCGCCATCGCCCAGCTGGTCGTGCAGCCACCGATGATCAGTTGCTGCGATCGTGCGTCACCATATCGTTCGCGATCGACCCAACGTCCGGGTTTTACGTGACACTGTCGCAGGGCCGGGGCTTGGGACTCAGGGTGTT
>JAYVNV010000184.1:0-2814 GCA_043758265.1 Acidimicrobiaceae bacterium | reverse complement strand
GGGCGCACTCGATCTCGGCCGTCTCACAGTTAACCTCGCCCTCGGCGAGGCTGAAGTCCTCGTGGCTGCAGCGGTCATCGAGCACGTAGACGTCGCCTTCGATACGGACCACGACGAGCACCCGGTCCGCGACGCGCACCTGACGCGGCACACCGGTTTCGAAGTCGTCCAGCGTCCCGATGGCGACGTTCATGATGGCGTCACGACCTTCACGCTCGCCAGCACTTGCGTGACGTCGTGTTCGACGAGCTCGGCGACATCAGGGGGCAGGTTCGCCAGCATCTCGTAAAAGAAGCCCTGGATCATGAGACGCTCGGCGTCCTCGCGAGTGACGCCTCGCGACTCGAGATACCAACGCTGCAGTTCATCGAGTGGTCCGACGCTCGAGGCGTGCGCGCACATCACATCATTTTCGCGGATGTCGAGATTCGGTACGCTGTCGGCGTGGGCGTGGGGCGCGAGGAGGAGGTTGCGGTTGGTCTGACGCGCGTCAGTACGCTTTGCGCCCTTTTCGATCTCGATCAGCCCGGTGTAGATGGAGCGCGACTCGTCAGCGACCGCCCCCTTGGACAGTAGAGTCGAGCGACTACGCGCGCCGAGGTGAAGTTGGTGGGTGCGAAAGTCGTGAACTTGGTTGCCCGAGCCCAGGAACGTCGTGCGCAACTCGTTCTCCGAACCGGCGCCACGCATCTCGGCGTCATTGCGCGAGCGATTGTAGAGCGCGCCGATTCCAATGACCGACTGGTGAAGTCGCGCGTCACGCCCGAGGTAGCCGGTCGAGCGAGCGACGTGCCAAGCGCTGGGCTCGAGTCGCTGGTAGGTGATCACTTGAAGCGAAGCATTGTCATCGACCCGGTACTCGCTGAGCGGCACCACCAGTGCGTGGGCGCCACCCTCGAAGTACTCGACGACTGTCGCACCGGCACCGCGCCCGAGTTCAATCTGGGTACGCGAGAAGGACGACGTGGCGTTAGCGACATTCAACACGACAATTGGTTCTTTCACGTTCACACCGGCGTCGACGCGGATAACCGTCGTCGCCGGAGCGAGCGCGCCAGTAAGGATCGCGAACGTGTCACTCTCGTAGCGCTCCAGTAGCGACGTGCCGGCCAGCGAGTGGCTGGACTCAACGACTTCGACGCTGACGCCCTCGATTGCGACACCGGTGCTAACGCAGAATCCGTCGACAACTCGAACGACGAGTCCGGCGCGAGCGCAGAGTTGCGCGGCGAAGTTCGAGTCACTCTGGTCGCTCGGGCTCACCGCGACGTTAAAACGGTCGAGCACGAAGTCGCTCAACGGGGCGTAGCGCCAGACCTCGTCGCTCGTCGTCGGGAGGCCCGCTCGTTGAAAGGCCGTCCACGCGAGCGCACGTTCGGACGCGTCGGGCCTCTCGGCAATGAAGGCGAGGGCTGACTCAGCGAAGGATTTCATAGTTTGTGGGACCATGGCAGTGTAACGGTCGGGGCCGGCCCCTCTGCGGCGCGCAGCGTATGCTCGAACGAAAATGCACTGGGGGATCGGGTGGACTTCTCGTCAGACGTAGTGACGATTCAACGCGACGGACACGTTGCGACACTGTGGCTCGACCGCGTGGAGGCGCGAAACGCAATGGGGCGCGCGCTGTGGCGCGACCTGCCCCGCGCCGCCGCGGCCGTCGCCGCCGAAGCTGCGATTCGAGTGCTCGTGATAGCCGCCAAGGGCCCCCACTTCACTGTTGGACTCGACCTCAAGGAGTTCGGCGGTGCCTTCGTCAATCCCGGCGCCGACGCGTCAAAGGCGTCGTCGAGTGCCGCGACCTACAACGCCGTGCGCGCGATGCAGGGGTCCGTGACGTCAATCGCCAATCTCGCGGTGCCGGTAATCGCCGCGGTGCACGGCTACTGCATTGGTGGGGGTGTCGACTTGATTAGCGCATGCGACATCCGTCTCTGTGCGGGTGACGCCAGATTTTCGGTTCGCGAAGCGAAGGTCGCCATCGTCGCGGATCTCGGAACGCTGCAGCGTCTGCCGCATATTGTGAGCGCCGGGCACGTCGCGGAATTGGCCTTCACCGGGAAGGACGTCAACGCGCAACGCGCCCTCGACATCGGCCTCGTCAATTCGGTCCACGGCGAGGGCGCTGACGACGTCTATCGGGCCGCGCTCGTCATGGCCAATGAGATAGCCGCGAACTCGCCGCTCGCCGTCCAGGGCACCAAGGCGGTCCTCGCCGCGAACGATGGCCGCACCGTCGCCGAGGGGCTGGAGTTCGTCGCGCGTTGGAACACGATGTACCTGCAGAGCAATGACTTGCGAGAGGCGATGACTGCCTTTGTCGAAAAGAGACCGCCGATATTCACTGGCGACTAGCGACGCCAGAACCTCCAGTTACCTTTTTCCTTCTTCGCGGTCTCATCAAGCTCGCGGCGGCGCTCGTCGATCAGGTCGGGCGCGACGGCGTTCACGATCTCACTCGCGCTGTTGAGTAACTCTCGACGCTCATCAATCGTGGCGCTGGTCTCGGGCGGCGCTTCGACCGGTCGATCGACCAGCGAACCGTGCGACCAGCCGACGTCGGCCAAGCGACGCTCGTAGGTCACGCAGTTCGAGGGACAGGACCACGGTTGGTCCGGGGCGTTCCCAATCACGCAGAAGCGGGCCACCTCACCCGATTTGTAGGTTCGACTTTGAAAGTGCTTGCACTCCTCGCGCATTCCCATCCCCCCATTCTTCCACGTCACCCATGGTCACCGGATCAAAATATCGCCATGATTGAGATCGGTGTTGAAGATCATTCACTAACGATTCGAACCTTGGCGCCGCGACAACCCT
>JAYVNV010000183.1:0-2815 GCA_043758265.1 Acidimicrobiaceae bacterium | reverse complement strand
GCGCCCTTCAGTCACTCGACGAGACTGGTTTGGCACCCGCGTCTGGGCTGTCTCGAAGCGGCGTGCGCGAAGGGTAGTTGGACCGAGCGGGACCCGAGAATCGCCATCATGAACCGGCAGATGACCGGTGCGCACGGGGATGACCGAGCAGGTTGGTCGCGGTGGTCGCCCCGTCAGTGACGTGGCGAACGATCTCGGCTGTGACTGGCACACCGCCAACGAGGCAGTGCGCGAGCTCGACTCCTTCGTTGACTTCGAACTGGCGCGCACCTGGATAGACGATCTGCTCCGCGACGTGACGAATTCAACGTGGCCCGTCGAGACGCTCACTCGGGCGCACGCTCAAGAACTGGCGCCATGAGCCCATTGCCTGGCACAAGAGCCAGATCAGTAACGGTCCGACCGAGGGCGCCACCATCCTCATCAAGCGAGTCAAGCGCGTGGCCCACGGCTTGAGGTCATTTCGCAACTATCTCGTGCGTGGACATCTCTACGCCGAGAAGCGCGATTGGTCGAAGTTGGCGACGGTCATAGCCCGCTGACTTCCGAGGCGTCGCTAAAGCGTCGGAGCGACACGGTTCCACCACCGGCAGAGTGGCGACCTTTCGGAAAACACCTTCTCCTACCTCTGCGTCGACGGCGTTTACCAGAAGATCCGTGGTGACCACCCCAGGAACTGCGTCCTCGTGTTGATGGGCGTCGACGACGAGGGGCGCAAGTACCTGATCAGCCTCGAAGACGGGGAGCGCGAGTCGACCCAGAGTTGGCGAGAGGTGTTACTCGCAGCCAAGGCGGGGGTCCTCAATGCGGCCAAGCTCGGCGTCGGTGACGGAGCGATAAGCCCTCACCGTGCTAGAAGAGGTCATTTCTTCAACCGCGCACCAGCGTTGTTGGATGCACAAAAGTGGCAGCGTCCTCATTTACCTACACGAGAGCATTCGCGCAAAGGCTAAGCACGACCTGCACCAGATCTGGATGGCCGAGGGCCGCGGTGACGCCGGTGAAGCGATTGCGCTCTTTGGTGAAAAGTACGCAGCGAAATACTCGAGAACCGTTGAGTGTCTCACCAAAGACCGAGTTCCACCGCTCGCCCTTTGAGTTCTTCCGGCCGAACCCTGGTTGCACATCCGCACCACCAACCCCGTTGAGTCGACGTTTTTCATGTTGCATCACCACACCAAGCGAGTGAAGGGCGCCTTTTCCAAAGAGAGCGCGCTGTCAATGATGTTGCCGCTGTCTCACCGAAGACCGAGAAGCGCTGGCATCGCATCTCCGTGGTCGAGAATTTAGGTCAGCTAATGGAGGGCGTGTGCTTTGTCGACGGAGTCACCCACTTTGCGGTCTGACGCCCATCAACGACGAGTGATGCCACACCAGCTTCTCTCGTCACGTCCACGAACGACCCTCGTGTTACATCCCGGACCAGATTCGTCGTTGGCGCTGATGAAGGAGGTCGAGGCCCGCTACGAAGTTTGCGAACTCCTCACTTCTGGGTGTTGAACACAAGATTCACGCATCTCTCAGTGACGAACATCACCTCGGGGAACGCGACCGCAAACGTAACCACACGTCGCTCTCGTTGTCGATGTGCGGCGTTATTGCTGGTGCTTGGCGGTGGATGACAGTGGCGCTCTGGATATCAGCGAGCGTTGCGTTCGGGCAAGTCCAAAGCACGCTCCGGTGTCGACTGTCATCATCTCTTGCGCACGGCTTCAAGCATCGCACCATCGCTTTCGAGGAATCGTGACTGGCCATTCATTTCTTGGGCCGGACCACGCATTGGGCGGGCGCGACCGTCGTCCAATAGCCTTGTCCTTTAAGGCGAGAACTGCCGAGTGACCTTAAGAACTCAAAAGAATAGGGAAGATTGGGATCGTCCGCGTCAAATCAGCAACTGAGCGACGGGGCCCGTGTCGTGCTTCGGACCCTTGGACTCGAGAACCCGGACGATTTCGTCTTCGAACCCGACAGCGAGCCCGGGCGGGTCAGCATCGTCCACGGTGTGACGGCCGAGGTGACGTGGAGTGATTTTCGAGGCGCCGAAACGACGTCGACCTGCCAGTTTGCTACGGCGCTCAATCTCAGTCCGGTCGCTGGTGACTGGGTCAGCGTCCGAGACGGCTACGTGATCGCCGTGTCGCCACGACACACAGAGCTACGCCGACCGATCCCCAATCAGGTCGAGATGCAAGTGCTAGCCGCCAACACGGACATCGTCCTCGTGGTGCTGCCCATCGACCGCGAACTCAATCTGCTGATGCTCGAACGCCTCGCCGTCATGGCCTTCGATAGTGGTGCCCGGCCGCTCGTCGTGCTCACCAAGTCCGACGGAAGTGAGAACGTGGACTCGATTGTCGCCGATGCGCAGGAGTCGGTGCCCGGCGTTGACGTAATGACTACGAGTTCGACTAGCGGACATGGCATTGAGGACCTGCGCGCCTTGTTGCACGAAGGCGTCACCGCCGTCATGCTCGGCGCATCCGGGGCTGGCAAGACGTCTCTCCTGAACGCCCTCGAAGGTACGAGCGAAGTCACGCGCACGCTGAGCCGAGGTGGCGAGGGTCGTCACGCGACGACGACCCGGCGTCTCTATCGCCTCTCGAGTGGGGGAGTGCTCCTCGACATTCCCGGAATCCGCCTGCTCGATCTCACAGTCGGCGAGGAGGGACTTAATGAGGCGTTCGCCGACGTCGCCGAACTGGCCGAGGGATGTCGTTTTTCGGACTGTCGTCACGACGGTGACGAGGGGTGCGCCGTCGAACAGGCGGTGCGCGACGGTCTGCTGGCGCTTCGTCGACTTGAGAGTTGGCGAGCA
>JAYVNV010000182.1:0-2866 GCA_043758265.1 Acidimicrobiaceae bacterium | reverse complement strand
GCGGGATCGAAGGCGTCGTACGTGACGTCCCCACTCGAGTTGACCACACGGTGCTGCGCGTTGACTTCGGCGCGCATCCGCGAGCGCTCCTCGTCGGTGCCCAAAAGTGCAATGACGATGTAGGCGAGCGTCGTCCGGGTTCGCTTCACTGGATGGCGGTGAAGCGAACCACTCTCGACCCGGCTCTCGGCGATGGCGCGTCCGATGGGCAGCCACGAGAGCTGCATGATGACGTTGGCCCCGGCCGGGGCGAGGGAGGCGCCGCTCAGTAGGATGCGTCGCACCTCGTTGGTGAGCGTGCCGTCGCCTACGTCGGATGGTTGTTCGTCGTGTCGCTTCATCAATGGCGCCCACTTTCGCAGCTCGAGAACGCCGGCCCAGTTCGACGAGTCGTCACATTCGAACGTAGCGGTCGCACGACATTCGACGCCAATTCGCTGCTCGCGGACTGCCCGGCCGCGCGAGAGGAGTTGCCGTACGCCGCGCTCACAGTGAGCTCGAGCGTCACGCGGATGAGAGAAGGGGGGATGGTCCACCGCGCCCGCTCCGACCAAGACGCCGATGATCCAATGCCCCACTACCGCGGCGACGCGCCGAACTGGCGAATGATGGCCTCGGCGTGTCGAAGCACCGGCGCATCGACCATTCGGCCCTCGTAGGTGAAGACGCCGCGTTGCGACGTCGCCGCCTTCAGCACGCCCGTCGCCCACGCCAGTTCGTCGGGCGTCGGGCGATAGGCCTCGCGCACGACCTCGACCTGTGAGGGGTGAATGCACGCCGTCGCGGAGAACCCCGACGCCGCGGCGTCCGATGCCTCTCGGTGGAGACCCTCGACGTCAGCAATGTCGAGGTGCACAGTGTCTATTGCCACACGCGAGTACAGCGCGGCGGCGAGCAGGACCCGCGAACGCGCGAACGCCGCGAACTGTCGGTAGTTGCCGTGCTCGTCGCGACTGGAGCGACCGCCAAGTGACGCGACGAGGTCCTCGGCGCCCCACATCAGACCCACTGTCGACGTCGCGGCCGCGATATGACTGGCGTCGAGGACGCCGCGGGCGGTCTCGCATAACGCAATGACGCGAAGCTCGCCCAAGGCCGAGACCTGGTCGTAGGACTCGGCCTTGGCCAGCATGACGATCGAATAGGGCGTGCGGGCGATCGAGGCGAGGTCGAGCACGCAGTCCTGGGAGTCGGCCGGGTTTATTCGAACGATTGTTCGAACCGGATCGAGGAGGTTTGACTCCAAGGCGAGTCGCGCGGCCGGTCGGTCGGCCGGAGTAACCCCGTCCTCCAAGTCGAGGATGACGACGTCGGCGAGGTCGGCCGCCTTTTGAAAGCGCTCGGGTCGGTCGGCCGGACAGAAGAGCCACGCCGGCCCGACGGGTGACCAGGTCATTGCTCACTCCCGGGTCTCAACTGCACCAGGGTCGTGCGAACTGCGACGACGACGACGTCACCGTGTTGGTTGCGACCGGTGTGCTCGAGGGTGACAATCCCCTCGCCCGGTCGGCTGTTGGACAAACGCTTCTCGAGCACGATCGTCTGGGCGTACAGGGTGTCGCCGTGAAAGACCGGCGTGGGGAAACGCACGCTGGCGAAACCGAGATTGGCGATGATCGTGCCCTGCGTGAGTTGGGCGATCGAGAGGCCGACCAACGTTGAGAGGGTGAGCAGACTGTTCACCAGACGAGTTCCAAAAGGCTGCGTGCTGGCCCACGCCTCGTCGAGGTGCAGCGCCTGCGGATTCATGGTCATCGTCGTGAAGAGCACGTTGTCGGCCTCACTCAAGGTCCGCCCCGGCGCGTGACGATAGAGCGTCTCCAGTTCGAACTCCTCGAACCACAGTCCACGCTGCTGCACGATTGCTCGATCGTCGTCGTTCACAGGGCCACCTTCATTGGCGCGCCGGTCGCCGCGCGCACGTCGTCAACACTGACACCCGGAGCCGTCTCGCGCAGCACCAGTCCCTCGTCACTCACGTCAAGCACGCCCAGGTCGGTAATGATGCGCTGCACGCAACGTCTTCCCGTGAGCGGTAGCGAACAGACGTCGACGATCTTGTGGGCACCCTCCTTGGTGGTGTGCTCCATCATGACAATGACCCGCTTGGCCCCGTGGACGAGGTCCATGGCACCACCCATGCCCTTCACGGTCTTACCCGGCACAATCCAATTGGCCAGGTCGCCGAACTGGGAAACCTCCATCGCGCCGAGCACCGCGACGTCGATGTGACCACCGCGGATCATTGCGAACGACGACGCGGAGTCAAAGAACGATGCACCGGGCAGTGTCGTGACCGTCTCCTTGCCCGCGTTGATGAGATCGGGGTCGACGTGCGCGTCGTCGGGGTAGGGGCCGACGCCGAGGATGCCGTTCTCCGAGTGCAGCACGACCGTGATGCCCTCGCGCAAGTAGTTCGGCACGAGGGTCGGCATGCCGATCCCGAGGTTCACGTAGTCCCCATCGCGCAGTTCAAGTGCGACGCGCGCGGCCAGCTCCTCTCTCGTCAGTGCCATCAGATCGCCCCGCGTGTGGCGGCCGTCAGGACTTCGACAATGCCGGTGTCAAGGCGCAGCGTTCTGCGTTCAATGCGCTTCTCGGGGTGGGGTACGTGCACGACACGTTGGACGAAGATGCCCGGCGTGTGCACCATCGCAGGATCGAGCTCGCCCGGTTCGACAATCTCCTCGACCTCGGCGATAGTGATTCGCCCGGCCTGGGCGCAGAGCGGGTTGAAGTTCTGAGCGGCTTTCTCGTAGATCAGGTTGCCGTGCGCGTCGCCGACGCGCGCGTGCACCAGCGCGAAGTCACAGCGGATGGCGCGTTCGAGAACGAACTCGACACCGTCGAACTCACGGATCTCCTT
>JAYVNV010000181.1:0-2893 GCA_043758265.1 Acidimicrobiaceae bacterium | reverse complement strand
CGGTGGCGAGCGGGCGCGGCGGGGTTGTGTTGAGCAATGAGCACTCGTCGTCCGTGGCGAACCTGCGCTGGCACGACGCCGACGTCAATCATCAGTGGAGCAAGTCCTGGGACGCGGAGCTGCTGATCGCCGCGGCGATCGCCGAGCGAGTCGGCGACAATCTAGTTGTCGCCAGCTACCTGCGCGACCGCAGCGAACTGTGGGTCGCGCGCGAGTTCAGCCGTTACGAGCAGTTCCACCGGGTCTTTCGGAGTTGCAACCGGGCGTTCACTCAGGCGCGTGAGGACCGTGCGACGCAGTGGTGCGGCCAGTGCGACAAATGCCTCTTCGTCAACTTGGTTCTTGCCCCGTTCCTCGCACGATCCTCGCTCCGCGAGATCTTTCGCAGCGAGCCGCTGAGCGACAAGGCCCTCGCCACGCAACTGCGCACACTGGTCGGCCTCGGGGACGAGCACAAACCCTTCGAATGCGTGGGCGACCCCGACGAGAGCGCCGTCGCCCTCGTCGAAGTCAGCCGTTCGCCACAGTGGAACGACGTGGCACAGCTCAGTGACCTCGCGCGGCTCCTCAGCCCCGAGCGTGCGCTCACCGAACTACTCGAGCGCCAAGGACCAAGCCGTGTTCCGGCCCACTGGCTTCGCTGACCTCGCGGGGAAACGAGTCGGCATCTTCGGCTACGGCATTGAGGGTCACGCGACCGAACAGCGACTGATCGGCGTCGCCGCCAGCGTCGTCATCGTCGACGACGACCCCCAGGGCGGCCCCGTGCTCGCGACGTCGAAGGGCGGCCTCGACGCGCTCTTTGGTTGCGACGTCGTCTTGAAAAGCCCCGGCATCCCACGGCGACGCCGCGACGTACTCGACATCGAACGGCACGGGGTCGTCGTCACGTCGGCCCTCAATCTCTGGCTGCACGACGTCGAGCGTGCCCGCGTCGTGGCCATCACTGGCAC
This sequence comes from Acidimicrobiaceae bacterium, assembly GCA_043758265.1. Classification (GTDB taxonomy): domain Bacteria; phylum Actinomycetota; class Acidimicrobiia; order Acidimicrobiales; family RAAP-2; genus RAAP-2. Next base: position 1,940 of record JAYVNV010000181.1, on the reverse strand, counting down.
GAAGGGTAAGTCGACGTCGACGGCCCTGATCACCTTCTTCCTCACCTGCCTCGAAGAACCGTCCCTTCGACTCGGCAACTTCGGTCAACCGCCCTACTCGCCCGACCTCGACACGTCCAACGGCTGGCTCGTCCTCGAGGTCTCCAGCTTTCAGTGCGTCGATATCGACGTCGCCCCCCAACTGGTACTTGTGACCTCTCTCGGTTCCGACCACCTCGACTGGCACGGATCACTAGAGAACTACCACTCGGACAAGCTCTCGCTGACCAACGCGACTGGTGAGCACATCACCGTGGTTCCCGACGACGCCACCTTCCGCAACGAGACGGCGCGGCTCGGTGGCGAACTTCGTTTCGTGGCCCCCGACGCGACCGGACTGGCCACATCACTCGGCCTGCTGGGTGCCCACAACGACTCCAACGTCGCCCTGGCCCTGCACGCCGTGGCGCAGCTGACCGGTCGTACGCCCGCCGACGTCGTGCGACTGGTCCGACCGCTGGCCTCGACCTTCGTGCCCCTACGCGGCCGGCTGACTCTCGTGACGATCGAGGCAACGCGTCACGCGCCGCTGCGCTACGTCGATGACGGACTCGCTACGTCAGTGCTGCCGAGCGTCGCGGCGTTGGAGGTCTTCGCAAGCGAACCGGTGGCGATGATTGTTGGTGGATTCGACCGTGGGGTCGACTACCTGCCCCTCGCGGAGGCGCTCGCCGCTCGCCGAACGCCAACGACTGTCCTCACCATGGGCGACGCCGGACAGCGAATCGCCGAGGCGCTTCGACGCCTGTGCCCAGAAATGGCCCTCCACTCGGTCGCGACCATGCGAGAGGCGGTGACCAGGGCGCGCGCTGCACTCCCGAAGGGCGGTGTCGTACTGCTCTCGCCGGCCGCGCCCAGCTTCGACCACTATAGAAATTGGGAGGAGCGCTCGGACGACTTCACCGCGGTCGTGAAGGACCTCGCAGGTCACTAGGTCAACCGAGAGCCTGGGAGGAGATTCGAACTCCTGACCTACGCATTACGAATGCGTTGCTCTACCAACTGAGCTACCCAGGCGCAACCAGAGACTCTACCCGATGCGCTTGCGACACGGCCACGAAGGACCGCCTAGAACTCCATCAGCGACAGCATCAGGTCGTTCATCAACAAGTTTTCGTCGACGTTCGATGAGAGTCGACGTGACGCCTCGGCCACGACCTCGATCGCGCGAATCGACGCACCGACGCGGTACGCGCTGCGCGCGTCGCCACCGTCGCTTGCCCGCACGCTCTCGGCCAGGCGATCTCGGTACACGTTGGTCAGCGCAGTGAGGCCGAAACGTAACTCATCGATTCGAAAGCGACGCTGCTCGCGCTTGAAGTGGGCTTCGATGTCCTTTCGACTGGCGAGTGATCGCTGGCCCATCTCTCGTGATTCGCGGAGCCGCAGTTCCATCTCCTCATCCTGCATCCGACGCAGCGGCGCTACGGCGTCGTCGAGGGCGCGGCCGATCTCAGTGGCGATGGCCGCTGAGATCGCCGGCGTTCCGTTCAGTCGTGCCGGTACGGCGCGCCACTGCGCGATTCGCTGCGCGAGGTCGGCGTCGTGCACGAGCACCCTCGCGCGGCGCAGGTTGCCGTTCGCCGCACTGGCCGCCGCGTCGGCCGCGTCCACGTTGGCCCCCTCTCGAACGAGGACCGACTGAATCTCTGGCGCACTAAGCCCCTTCAGCTTCACTTCGACGCAACGAGAGATGACGGTGTCGAGCCCAGGGGGTACGTCCTGGGCCGTCAGCAGGAAGATCGTTCGCCCCGGCGTCTCCTCGAGCGACTTGAGCAGCGACGAGGCGCTCGGCGAGGCGCCCGTCGTCGTGAGTTCCACGTCGTCGATGATGACAATCTGGTAGCCGACGCCGAGGGGCCGACGACGGCTGACTCGATCTGCCTCACGGAGCTCGTCGA
>JAYVNV010000180.1:0-9042 GCA_043758265.1 Acidimicrobiaceae bacterium | reverse complement strand
GTAACCGGGCCCCGCGAGCCAATTCAATGGCGGTGCGTCGAGTAGCAGGCCCACCAGTCCCCAGACTCCTCCAGCGGCTTTGAGGGCCGCGACCACCGCCCGCTCCCCACCGCGCACACCGAGGGCATCTGCCCACCATGCACGATCTCTAACGTCATCGATCGTAAGTCCAAATTCGGCGAGTCGGTCGACATGAAGGCGTTGCCAGGGAATGGCTTGGGCGGATCCTGCGGGCCATCGCTGTTCAATCCAGTGCGCTGACGTCGTGCAGAAGCCGCAGTCGCCATCGAAGATTAGGGTGCCTTGCACCACCTCGAGCATACTGGCGTCTCTTAAAATCCTCCCCAATTCGGTCAGTTCAATCAATTGCTCCGAAGTCAGCCACAAATCCTGGGACAGAACTCTCATGACCCGTTTCGTCTCTTCATTCGCGCACTGTTTGACCACCAAATGCCGAAGGCGCGTTAACCAAAGTCGCCAATCGCAGAATAATGGCGTCGACCCAACAAAGTCACTTGACGCGTCTGGGCGAAAGGCTTGAGCTCAAAGGGCTTCGTTGGCGCTCGGACTGCTCGTGATTAGATCTGCGGTTGTAGGAAAGGCTTGGAAAGTAGCTTTCCGAGTAAATTGGGCGGCCGTGAGCTGGTCTCGCTTTCGCGGCAATAATGCCTGGTTGTTTTTCAATGGCACTGCGGAAGATGCGGACACTGTGATGGCGCTGAGCATCGTAAGGTGACTTTGTTCCCAATGAGAATGTTGGGCAGTGCGACGGTTGGCAAGAGCTGGCCCCCGGCGGAATTGCCGCCCCGACAGCCAAGGCCGCGGTGTTTCAGATAGCCCTCTAGAAGCGGCCTAGTCACACGCATGGCGTGCCGTGTGGCGAGGTCGGACAATTCACAGTAACCAAGGAGAGCGCTCTCGGCCGTGGCGGCGCCCAGCGCCGTGAAATACCCCTCCGTCGCCGAGGGCACATAGAGGTTCAGTTCGCGGCTCATCACGCGCCCTACGCGGAAGCCGGGTTCGTCGCCCACGGATACCTCGACGAAAGCTTCCGGCGAGGCAGCGGTGTTCGGTGCCTTCGATGTCGACGAGGTACTCGCCTTCGAGGGCGTGGCAGGTCACCTGAGGCCTGGGGGTCTGTTCATCTTTGATCTCAACACGACTGGCCGGCTGCACCAACTCGTTGGCAGTCCACCTTGGGTCCACGACTTCGATGGCAACTTGCTCATAATGGATGTAAGGAGCGATGGCGATGAAGTAACCATTTGGGACATCAGGGTCTTCGCGTCAGCAGGCGATGGAACGTTCACGCTTCATCAGGAGAACATCCGCGAGCTTGGCGTGGCGCTCGAAGCAGTCCGGACCACTCTGGCCGCTGATTTCGAGTTGCTCCATGAAGAGGACGACTCGGGTGATTCCCCGACCGACGAATCTTCTCGTGCCTACTTCGTGTATCGGCGCCTGGGCTGAATCGAACGAACTCAGCGAGCGTCTCGACAGTTGCTGCTGATTTGTGGCGGTGGCAATGGTGCCACACGCCCACAGCCATGGGCGGGGCTCGTGGTTGTCGCGATTTGCTGGGATTACTCGTAGATCCACTTTCGGCTCAGCCGAGTGCCCGAAGGACCTCACTTATCGAGGCGACGTGCAACCATCCGGTGGCCGAGGTCACGGTGTTCTCGAAACAGCGCGCCAGACGTCGCCGGCGCACGAGGTGGCCGTGGGCGACTTCGACTCGCCAGGCGTGGCGGATAGGGCGAAAGATCTTGGCACCTTGGTCGTTTCGAGGAGGCTCATCCCAACCCACCCGGCGGACCTCGTAGTTGAACTTTGCCGACATCCGCAAGGCCGCGGACTTAGAAGTGCCCCGGTCGACGAGCACGAGATCCAGTCGTTCGTCCGCACCGGTTCGAGCGAGGTCGTCGAGTATCAGTTCGAACGCGCTCGCGTCGGAGGTCGAAGCGGGGACGACGCGCACGCAGAGCGGTAGACCCGTAACGTCCACGCAGACGATGCGCTTGGCCCCGTTGGTGCGACCGTAGGGGCCGCCCTGGTTGTGGAAGGTGACGCCACCGTTTGAGGCGCCTCGTGCGAGGTGGGTGTCAATAACGACCATCGAGGGCCGGGGTTCCTTGCGGCCAAGAGCGGTGCGCGACGATGCGTGCAGGGCGGTGAGGACCCGGGTCCAGGTTCCGTTCCTCGACCACCGACGAAACTGGGACCAGACCCTGGTCCAGGGACCGAACCCATCAGACAGAAAGCGCCACTGGCACCCGGTGTGCGAGATGTAGAGCATCGCATTGACGACCTGGCGCAAGTCATTGGCGTGCTTCGGTCCTCGTTTGGAAGAGACCAGTAACAGGGGTTCCAATGCCCTCCACTGATCGTCGGTCAGGTCACTTGACTAGGCCACGACCTTTTGGTGTCAGTCGTGGTTACTGGTGCCCTCGCAAAATGGGACACAGGCCCTAAGGGGGGAGAGTGGATCAATCACCGTTAAGCAAGGACGATGCGCCGCTCCGTCGGACTTGTTACCCCGGACCGCGTGCCCTACCCGGCGCCTATTCCGATCTTGTTTATAAAGTCGAACTTATTGCGAGAAAGGGACCAGGCTGAAAACGTGGGCCACTCGTCGTTGCGCTCACCCACTGAACGCGCCTCCCAGTTACTCGGGGGAATAGAGTCACGTCCACGGTCACGGTTCCAATCGGAGATCTGAGAGAATGAGACCGTGCTCGACGGGTACCCTCAAGGGTGCGACATAGAGGAGTCAGATGAGCAGCATCCGTGGAGGAATCGAGCAGAGCCGAGAGCGGCTGATCGCGCTCGTACTTCTGCTGCAAAGGGCCTACAGTTATGGCCCCTTGACGCAGGAGGAGATTGTGCGCGAACTGCGAATCGACGAGTTCCCGGTCTCCGCAAATGGCCCTCGTAAAATTCTCGCCTACGAAGGCAATGAGGGGGCCGTGCGCCAGAAGTTCGAACGCGATAAGGCGCGTATCCGCGAGCTGGGCTTCGAGATCGAGACTGTTGCGAGTGACGACGGCCCGGTCGGTTACCGGATCGACCCCTCAAGTGGCTACGCCCCTCTGATCCGCTTCTCGCCCGAGGAAGAGCGAGTCGTGCGACTGGCACTTCGCTTCTGCGGTTTTGGTGCGTCGGGCGCCTTCAGCGTTTTCAATGAGGTTCCCGCGAGTGACGGGGGACTCGAGGCTTCGATGTTCTACACGCCGGTAATGCGCGCGCTCAACCTTCGAAGGGTGCTGACCTTCGACTATCAATCGGGGGCTAACAAACTGCGCATGGTCGAACCTCTCATGATCGACGTATTTAATGGCGCCTCCTATCTCATTGCACGGGTAAAGGACACCGAAGAAATCAAGGGCTACCGCTTCAGTCGGGTGACGTCGATGCCGGTGGTGCTACCTGACGTGTACGAGGTCGATGACGCGACACTTGGCATCGCTCGGGCGTGGCGACCCGAATTTGCAAAGTCGCCATCGCCGACTGACGTCGTCGTGACGACCAACCAGAACTACGCCGACTTACTGCTTCGCCAGTACAGCGGAGCGCTCTCGGCTTTCAAGAAGGACGGCACGGTTGAGGTCACTCTAAGTTTTGATAGCCGGCGTGCCGCGCTGCGCTTCGTCCTCGAAGGGGCCAATCGCCTTCGGCTGCAGTCGCCCAAGTCGTTAAAGATCGAATTGGCCAATTGGCTCAAAAAGGTCAACCGCGGCAAGACGCCGTTGCTCGAGGATCTCAAGTTTGACGGCCCGGCGACCAACGACGTTCTGGGCCAGACGCTGCAACTCCTGCACGCGGTCTACGTCGCCGACGACGGCCTGAGAGTAAGCGAGTTGGCGACGCGATTCTCGCTCGACCCCGAACACGTGCGCTTCATTATGGACCGCCTGGTCTCGCTCGAGCCGATGGCCGGATCGACTGACGGGACCGGCGCGTTCCCAGCGCACGTGCTGAAGGAGTGTCACGACTGGGATGACGAGGCGAACGATGACTCGAACTACCGGGCCGACTTCAGCGACCTACCGAAAGGCGTCGACGAGCCGTCACCGTTTATGTGGCGTGACCTCTTCGAACTGAACATCGCTCTTCGAGAGGCCTCGCGCCTCTATAGCGACGCGGCGATACTCTCGGCGATCGAGAAGATTGAGGCGGCAACTCGTTCGTACGTGCAGGTCGAGATGACGACGAACGAAACACTGTTGGCTGAAGTCTCGGCCGCGGTCGAGCACCACCAACAAGTAAAAATTGTCTACTCCCCTGGGTCGCTCGAAGAGGCGACCACTCGCTCAATCGAGCCACGCGAGATAAAAGTTCTCAACGGCCATACGTACGTGCGGGCCTACTGCACAACGCGAACCTCGTGGCGCACGTTCCGCGTTGATCGGATCAACGCTGTAGTCGCCACGTCGCCAGTGACCGAACAACGTGAACCCGACCAGATTGTCAACTGGCTCACTCGGATTGGTGAAGAGGGCGAAGAGGTCGTCGTCGTCATCGACTCGTCGCTGCGCTGGCTTTTCGAGCCGCTGCCAAATGCCCAGTGGCTCACCATGGACGACGGACGTCACGCAGTGCGCTTTCGCGTCGCCACCGAACTGTTTCTCGACTCCTTGATGCTTCGCGCTGGCGCCGGCGCGGTCGTGGTGACGCCCGCGTACGCCAAGGCCGGTCACGAATTGGCGAAACGAATCGCGGCGCAACTGTAGCGACCTTTGGGAGCCTCAGGGGGTCCCAATGTTGCGTCTACTCGTCCGTCGATCGAACGACGTCACTTATTTCACCAACGACGATGCCAATGAGATCGCCGAACTGCGCCACGGTCCGGCTGGCTGGTGGCTTCGAGGAACTGGGGACACGACGAGCCCGCGTGACGTCGGCGCCGTCCTTCAGACCACGGATCGCTCATCGGTTCACGGCTACGACCTTATTTTCGCTGCACCAAGACCTATTTCAATCCTGCTCGCCGTTGACCCTACGCACGCGGACGGCGTGATTGAGGCCCATCGTTCGTCAGTCAGGGCCTCATTCGAATACCTCGAAGAGCACGCGCTGGTGGTGCGAGAGCGACGCGATGGTCTCGACCACGATCGCGCTGGACAATGGGGCAGCGTTGTTAGTTTTACTCACGGCGTCAACCGCCACGGTGAACCGCATCTCCACGACCACGTGCTCGTTGGCGCACGGCCCGAGGGATCACGGACGGTGTTGGACAGTCGCGGTCTCTACGCCCATCTTCGAGCGGCCGACGCCCTCTATCGAACGTCACTCCGCCATGAACTCAGCGAGCGAACGCCGTGGGCGGCGTGGCGTTCGTTCGAAGGCATTGAACGCGTCAGTGGGCTCGATGAGGGCTACCGTGCGCTCTGGAGTGGCCACAATCGAGAGCGCGGAGAAAAGCTCCACTGGAAACGCAGTGACGCGGTCACGGCATGGAACGACGATCTTGGACGATTCGAGCCCCAGGGAGTTCAAGAGGCACCTCTTCATCAGCGTGCGCTGCTCGACGAGCATCGTTTCGCGAGCACCCTCGAGGGTCGTCACGACGTCGCGCGACGACACGTCGTCGAGGCGTGGGCGAACGCCGCAATCTTCGGACAGGACGCGAGGGAACTGTCCAAGGGCGTCACGTCGCTGTTCCCGTCGCTCGAAGGGTCAAGGGGCGTGCGCGAGCCAACAATCTCAGTTCGAGAGGCCCGAATGATTGGGCTTGTCCGCGCACATGGTCCGCGACCGATTGTCGAGCGTGAGCTCGAACAGTGGCGTCAGCGATCGCGAGAGGTGTCGCGAGAACGGTCCGACCGATCGAGGTAGGCACGAAATCGGGCGTCGACGTGCGCCGGCGTCAGCGCAATCCACTTCATCTGTTTGCTCGAGTCGACGCCCAGCGCGTGACCCGGGCGACCTTGGGCCAGTTCGCTCATCGTGGCACGATCACGCTCGACGTAGCTGGTCGAATACCCGGCGCGGCGTCCTCGGGGGCCGAATTGTGCGGTCGGCGTGGCGACGAGCGAACGCCCCGCGAGGTGGCGAAGCATTTCCAGCGTTGCGCGATCGGCGATTCCTGGTAGGACGACCGTCGTCGGGAAGAGTGAAAGAAAGCCGTCGGCCGCCGCACCCCAGCGGCTGCGAGCTTGGCTTAGGTCCTGGAGGCAGGCCAACGTCACGACCCCTTGGCCACCACCCTCCGAGACGATGCTCGCGAGCCGCGGCAATGGGGCCACGTTGGCCAATTCGTCCAGCACGAGCAGTAGTCGAGCTCCTTCGGTGTGGCGGTCGTAGGTCGCGTGGATAACCTCCTCGATGAGACCCACCACCAGGGGAATTGAAACCGCCTGGTGTCGACTTGGGGCTACGACGTGAAGCTGGTGGGGTCCGGAAAAAAAAGCGTCAAGGTCCAGTGGTGGCTCCCGTGATGAGGCTCGCGCCGCGTCTGTGCGCACACCGGCGAAGAGGCCCGACGTCGTTGACCAGATGCTCGAGCGCTCTCGGTCCTCGGTAGCGAGCACACCGCGCAGCAGCGTGACTGAGGCGTGGTGCTCACCGTGCCGATCGACGAGTTCGTGCAAGACGTCGTCACAGTTGCGCTCGTCGACACGTGACGCGAGTTGCGCAAGTGTTTCATTTCTCAGCGACGTGGCGTGCAACAATGGTGCGACCAAAGCACCGGCGCGTTCGGTCCAGTGATCGTCGCCACGATCACCTCGACCTCGTCGAGCGACGTCAATCAAGCTTCGTGACGCCAAAACAGCACCATCCCAAGAAAAACTTTGTCGAATTGGTGAGTAGCCAATTCGATGCACGCCGGGTGGTGTTCGCACTGAGCCCGAAGGATCGAACAGCAATGTTGCACCGTGTCGTTGGGCGCGCGACATCATTTCAACGACGTCATTTTTTGTCGACGTCACTACGCAGGAATTACTCGTCATCAGGAGATTCGGAACAACGATTGATGACGTCTTTCCACTACGGCTCGGACCCAACACGAGCGTTGAACGTTGTGCGCCACTCGTCGCGTCACCGTCGAGCGTTCGTCCAAGATAGATGCCGACGTCATTGCTCACAAACAACATCTGTCGCAATTAGATGGTCGAAATACTTGACATTGGCGTTGAAAACGTGTGAACTTTTGAGTGTCCTTCTGCGGAGGAGGTAAACGTTGTGTGATTTGTTGTAAAAAATGAATCATGATTCGCTTTTCCGCGTAGGACCGTGCACTGCGATCAGTCGCCATACAGCCGGGAAGCTGGGTGGCACATGAGCGAGTTCACGTTTGTCAATGCGGTACCGATTTCGAGATCACCACAAGGGTGTGCTCGAGGTCCCAAATTGATTCAACGTTGAGTCCCAAGGAGGGAAAGTGGCACCAGCCGCGAAGAAGAAGGCTGTAGCCAAGAAGGCTCCAGCAAAGAAGGCTCCAGCAAAGAAGGCCGCAAAGAAGAAGGCCCCTGCCCGGAAGGCCGCTGCCAAGAAGGTCGCCAAGAAGGCTCCTGCTCGGAAGGCTCCGGCGAAGAAGGCTGTGAAGAAGCGTGCTCCGGCCAAGAAGGCCGCTGCCAAGAAAGTAGCGAAGAAGAAGGCTGTAGCCAAGAAGGCTCCAGCAAAGAAGGCTCCCGCAAAGAAGGCCGCCAAGCGTCCGGCCAAGCGGGTAGCAAAGAAGTAGTGCCTTCCCTTCGGGGAAAGGTAGTACGAGGGGGGCCCTAGGGCCCCCCTCGACTGCTTTGGGCTCAAAGCAAATCAGCCGGTTCATCGACGTCGAAGCGCCAGGGACTGTCGGTGACCATTCGCCATTCGACGCCCAGCCGCTCGGCTTCCATCGTGTGAAGGCGCGCTGAATCTTCGCCGTAGTTGAAATGAAAGTCGAGTCCCGTCGGTACGACGAGGATGTTGGTGCCGGTGCCGTGGTGGTCGCACACGATCGTGATGCCCTCGTCGGGTTCAAAGGAACCGAGACCCCTGGGACTGCGTAGGTCACCGTGGACGAGGATCAGTCGTTCGAAGCGCACCGAGAGTTTTCCGTAGGCGCCCTGCGCTGCTTCGTTTAGGTTCTTCGCATTCGAAGTCAAGACTTCTGCACCGTGCTCGATGGCGAAGGCTGTTATGTCGGTGCTCTCGCTGAGCACAATGACGTGACGTGGCGAACAGTTCGCCAGTACGTCGGAAGCGAGTTGGCGCGCGAGAGCGCTGACATCACTCGTCCCTCCACTCCGAAGGCGCTCTTTGGCGAGATCGAAACTCTTGAGGGGCACTACGAATGTATCAACGGTCACGAGTATGAAGGATACGTGTTGACCCGCTCGGTACCCTGAGGACGTGCCCGAGCTCACAACTGACCTCCTCCTCTTCGAACGGCCACTTCTGGAGCGCGGTGAGGTGGTGGTCGGTGTTGACGAGGTTGGGCGCGGCGCGCTCGCCGGGCCATTGACCGTGGGTGCGGTCGTCTTGTCGCGCGCCTTGGCCCCACCCTTTGGACTCACTGACTCCAAGCTGCTCAACCCAGGCCGTCGCGAAGCGCTCGTCAATCCTCTCATTGCGTGGGCCGACGACTGGTCGCTCGGCTCAGTTAGCTCCGCGGAGATCGATGAGTGGGGGCTTCGATTGGCACTCGCTGTGGCAGCGACGCGCGCGCTTGACGGACTCAGTGTTCGACCCACTCATGCGCTCGTCGATGGCTCATTTAATATTCTTCGCGCACCACTTAACGTCGCTTTCGAGTCGGTCGCCCCGCCAGAACTTGTCTACCGCTCCCTCGCCGCCACGACCGTCGTGCGGGGCGATCGCCAGTGCGCGTCAATCGCCGCCGCCTCGATCCTTGCCAAAGTGGACCGCGACCGGTTTATGACTGATCTCGACGTCCAGTGCGAGGGCTACGGCTGGGCTCGCAACAAGGGCTACGGCGCCCAGGCGCACCTCAGCGCGCTGCGTCGTTTGGGTCCTAGCGCACACCACCGACAGAGCTGGCGCTTGCCGAGCGTGATCGTCGACGAAAAAGGCTGATCGAAGGGGCCGAAAACGCCAGTGCGC
>JAYVNV010000179.1:0-25346 GCA_043758265.1 Acidimicrobiaceae bacterium | reverse complement strand
TGTTGCTGGCCTCGCAGCGTTGCGATTGCTTCTTCGCGCTCTTCATCGCGGCCGCCGACGTCGAAGCTGACGACTCCTGTGGTCACTTTGCGTGACGGAACTAGGTCAGACTGACAGTCCGCTTGAGGGCTTAAAACAGAGGAGACCGTCGCCTCGGCTTTCGCGACGTCGTTTATCGCGCGATAGACCCTCGACGGCATCATGGAGATCGAACTTACCCTTTCCCTAGGCATTGCTTTCGCACGGTGACGTGCGCCGTGTGGCGCCCCATTTTCGGACGAACCACCTCGATAACCAACACGCTCATGACGGCGACAATCCCGCGTCAGGAGACACGTGCTCGGCGCGACTCTCGCCTCAGTTGTCGCTTTCGTGGTGACCTCCTACGCCAGTCCTCCTGATGCTCGTTGTTATCATTCGATTCCGCGTCGAAGGCGGTGTGTCGCCTCGCCTCGCTTATCTGTCGTTTGGTGAGGAGCGCCTTTCCGGCCCCGCTCCTCACTTTGTGACCACCGAGAGTTGTGACCGCGGTGTTAGCGCTCGTACGACGTTGGTAGGGCTTAGCCGCCCGCCGTGCTGGCGAGTTGCGAGATCTTGCGCGGCGACTTCTCATGTCGTTCCAGATCCTCACGCCGACTGCGACCGCCGCAGCGCTTGCACGGGTGACCGTCGTCATCATTAGGACCAGTTGGCGCGTCGGTTAAGTCTCAGGCCGTAGCAAGCGGCTCCTCACTAGCAAAGGCGAGACTCCGGCGTAGTCGAAGGCCAATAATTCTGAGGACCCATCTTGAAGCATGGAATCATCGCCGGGTTCACACTTCGCGTTACTCAGGATCCTTCACGGGCGCAACTGTGTCGTAGCCTCACTGATTGCGTACCTGTTCCTAGTGCCCAGAAAGACTTGAGCAATTTCACGACGCCGAACGCATTCGACTTGCCTCTGTCGAGGCCTGGCCGTAGATTTCGTTATTAAGCGTCTCGATGTTCCGTTTGGCTCAAACATCTTTGATGATGTGCGCCGTCGCGGTCTTGATCTCACCGCCGATTGGTTGCTAGCGCGTGCACCACTAAGTCGCCGTAAACGCTCAGATAATCAATCAAGTGTCGATGGTTACTTTGACTGCCTACGTGCTCTACGTCCACATCCATCAACGGCTGACAGACAAAGGGTCTAACGCGGACACGTCATGTGTCTGAAGGGGCACCGTGTCCGCCACGCTGCTCCGCGTGCGTTCGGCGAAGTGATGTGGCACTGGGTGGTGGTCTTGGGGTCGCTCGACAGGCCTGCAATTAGTTCAGGTAGGGGAGAACGTTATTGGCCCATGTGAAAGACATAGGCGGCATTGAGCCCCTCGGCATCTCGATGAGGTCGACGTAGGAGGCACCACCGTTAACCATTGCGAAGCCAGTGCCCATCTCGCAGTTCGTGCAGCCGAGACCGACGCCGGGGTTAAAGCCGGGGTCCGATCCGAGCAGTTCGTCGCGGTGAGCCCAGCATCCTGTTGCTTGTGCGGAGGTGCAAGCGATGTTAGAGGTCCTTGCGACACTGCCGCCCCACGCGTCGTCGTACATCCAGATGTAGTCAGCGGCGAGAGTCGAAAAGCCGCCCGACCACGCGCCACCGAATCCCGGTGAACCTTGGGCATCATTGGCAATCGGGAAACCGGCAGCTATTGAAGGGTCGGTATTCGCAGCCGCAGCGTGCTGTGCGTTGGCGCTAAGGGCACCGTTGATACCGACGTACGCCGGGAGGCCCCGCGCTGTGCGCTCGAGGTTCGCGAGTACGAAGAGCTGCTTCTCGACTGACAGGTCGTACCAATTTCGTGGCATGACCATGGGACGAATGCCCTCTTGCGCTCGTGCATTGTTGATCGCTTGGAGCACGTAGTTGGTGCAAGCCTCGCCGTTGGTGAAACCAGGCCACGAAAGTGCGCTGGCCGTGCCCGCGACACAGGGGTTAACACAGCTCCACGCGCCATTAGTGAAACTGCACGCACCGGCAACTAGAAAGTTCGGGTTTGGTGCGATGTTTGCCGATGGATTAAGTCTGGAGAGCTTCGGATGCTCCACGGTCGTAGTGGTCGACGGCGCCTTCACCGTAGTCGTAGTGGTCGGCGTCTTGATTGTTGATTTCGTTGTTGACGTGGTCGTCGCTGGCACAGTGGACGCAGTGGTTGGAGTAACCGTAGTAGTGGGCGTGGAGGAGTCTGGTGCAGTGTGGCTCGATGTCGCCGTCGGCTGGTGCGTCGTTGTCGACTGACGATGCGTCGCCACGCGTGATGCGCGTCTGGAATTGGTCCGGGTTGCCGACTTGATGGTGTGCGGTAAGGCCACGGTCGTGGTCGTCGTGGCGGCGTTCCTAGTCGTCGTGGCTCCCGCGAAGCCATTGGTGTGTCTAGTCGATGGGCTCGCAGTATTGGCCATCACTGGAAGCGCGGTCGTGATGAGCACGAGACCGCCTGCGAGGAGGCTTAGCGACGTGATCAACACCGAGCGGCGTGGACGACGAATTCGTTGTGAGGAGCCGCGAGGCCCGCCCGTGTTCTCTTGCCCCTGCGTGATTTTGGTCACGGAGCAATTGTCGAGAACTCAAGCCAAAGTGCTCTCTACGCCCGCCCAACATCTGCTCAATTCACTTAAACGATAAACGTTAATTTGCCGCACACCCATAGACCTCGAGCGTTACCTAAATTGTGAGCCGAGCTCTCCACGGAGGTGGTGCATACCCACCGTGAGTTAAACCCAAATTGCAGCGAATGGACATACTTGCATCTACTTTGGGCAAGGACGGTGTGTAAAAGCATTCGTTATTCACATTTGAATTCGATAGTTCTGCCCATGAGGTTGATGCGCTCGACGAAAGTAGGGCCCTCAATGTGAGCACTCAAATCATTTGTTGGTGCAACAAGTTTCTCATCGTGCGCCGATTCGTTTCTCGCTCTACACCCAAAGTTCGTAATAAATAACTTTTGATCAGGTAATTCAAGAGATCCCCTGCGAACTTTTTGAATGTCCTAGATTGGAATCCAGACGTGGACCATCACGCAAGGGCATGCTGGTGGTCCACCTCAGAGAGTTCTGAGAATTGCCCTCGCGAAGCACGAGGCAATTCGAGTGTTGCATCGATAAAGACAATTACGCCTCACTTGTTCTCGATTTGGCGAGACTTTGTCGCCCCGTTGCTATTTTCATCTATTTTCCCAAATCCGCGATTCAGACTTCAAAGAATTGGTGGCGACGGCTGTTCGCTATTTATATTTGAACGAGGATCGCTGTGGGTAGTTCCCTCAATGGAATAAGCATGAGTGCCGACGGGCAATGAATGACTACATGTTCACGAGAAAATGATCAGGTTCGACCACAAGTGATGCGTCACACAATTGAAGTTCACGCGAAAAGTCATTTGGTGAATCGCAAAAATATCGAGGTGGCCGTAGTCGACATTAAAAGGTATGCACCCCTTCAGTTATGACGGACATCGACGATGGCGAAGTTCAAAGACTGTTCATCCAGCAGAGTTGCGTTCACTTTTAAGTTTGGCCACTGGCTAGCGCGGTGTTGCCCGATGTGGACGCTGCTGGCGCATATGACGGGTGCCGGAATGGCGACTGATCCCCTCATAGTCAGGAAGAAACATTACATCCGACAGTTTCGCAGAAAATTGTGGGTTCGCTGACGGTCATGGTCGTCGTGGGGCTAAGGCTGGCGTCGACCGCACAAGGGGGTGCGGTGGCCGGCGCAGTCGCGCGTGAGCAGAACAGGTAGTCGGTGGCAATGGTCGTCCCGATTTAATCATTGGAACCGCGCACTGGACGTTCGAGGCAGGAAGATCTCTCGCCTCAATGATTTTTTCCAATGATGCTGCGGTCGCAAATCTGCCTTGCCCGGTAGTTCTTGCGATCGCGCAGTCGGGACCATCAAAGCGAAAGAGGTGTGTTGAGCTGCTTGATCGGGCCCAAATCAATGCTGTGGGGTGTGAGTTCTTATTGTCAATCAGGTCGCTACAAAATTTGCAGGTGACGACGTCCGAGCGGGAAATGCTTTCTGGACCGAGACGACTAGCACCAAAGTAATTCCAACCGGTACGTCATTGATTGCGCAGCCGGGACCGCGCAGTGAGTCCTGACGAAATGGGTTAGCGGACCACTGGTTTCAAAGAACGCGTTTGCACGCACGGAGTGTGCCTGTACCGACAGCTCCACACTCGGTACGCGGATCAGTCGTGATCGTCACGTCTGATTCTTCAGGGACCGTGCGAGGCAATTTTTTTGTGCTGGTTTACCATTGGCTGCCTAAAACGGCGTCGAAACGCACAATTGTGTCCGAAACTTTGGGTCTCTAACGCTCGGGTAACTCAATCCGCTGATCGAAATACTCTCGGGGGAATCGCAATACAGCTGCAATTTACCTACGGAGGAATGGGGAGCCACTAGCCCGCGCAAATCTGTCGCGTTGATGCAAAAAATTACGACTGGTATCGTCGTTGCTTGGAGTACTAGTCATTGTCGCGTCGAATAGTTTTGGCGATGGACATTGGGGAAGTGAAGAGAAGTGGCGCCTAAATCAACGAGTCCCAATCCAATTGGGGACTCCCTCTATACGGGGGCGGACCTTGAAGGCGCCCTCGAACGCGACCAGTTCTTCTTGGTGTACCAACCCGAGATTGACCTGCACACCAACGCCTTTGCCGGGGTGGAGGCGCTGATTCGATGGCGACACCCACAAAGCGGTGTGCTCAGTCCCGACATCTTCGTACCCGAACTCGAGGCGAGTGGACAGATTGTCCAGGTTGGCCAGTGGGCGTTAGTCACGGCCTGCGTACAAGGGGCAGAGTGGCACGATAAGGGTTATCGCTTCTCCGTATCAGTCAATATTTCGGCCAAGCAGTCCGAACACCCGAATTTCGTGGGTCAAGTTGACGAATCTCTTCGGTCGTCACGTTTTCCGTCGGGGCTCCTGGTCCTCGAGTTTTCGCAGTCGACGCTCGCTGGCCTTGCTGCTTCGTCGACGTCACTGCGCCAGTTAAAGGCACTCGGTGTTCGACTCGCTGTCGATGATTTCGAACCGGGACGCTCGCTACTCGAAGATCTTCGGAGCTCGCCGATTGATATCGTCAAACTTGATAGAGGCTTTATCGCAACACTGTCGGACTCATCGAGGTCGAGCGAGCTCGTACACGCACTTGTTGACGCCGCCAAGAAGTCGAATCTGCATATCATCGCCTCTGGAATCGAGGATGAGGAGCAACGGCGAAAGCTAAAGCTCGAAGAGGTTGACATCGGACAAGGTTTCCACTTCTCAAGACCCCACGAGGCGCAAGAGATTGATCGCTACCTCCAAGACTTCGCGATTTTTTCTGGAAAGCCTCTCTGACGTCGTGCGGCCACTGGCGCACCTCGGCTCATTGGTTGATGATTGTAGAATGTGGCGACCCGACTCATGACTCGGCAAACAGATCTCGAGTTGACGACGTGAGTGTGGTTGTTCGGGATCTCCAGTCATGGCTTGGGTAGCGAAGAGACGACCAGTGGCGAATTCGAGCGTTTCGGCCGATCAGCGTGGCGACGAGCAGGGGCAGACAGGTGTCACCACTGCACTGAATCTTCTTCGTGCTTTTGGAGAGGTACTCGATAAGTCTCGACGTCCACTGAGTCTGCTCGGCTACGAATCGAGTCTCAACGCCATCATCGAGGCAGCCGTGCCATCGTTTTGTGACTGGTGCGCCGTCGAGCTGGTTAACGCCACGGGCGAGTTTGTGCTGTTTGCGGCTCGTTCTTCGTCGTGTACTCGAATTGAAGGTGGATCACACGACCAATGTTGCGGAAGCGACCTCGCTCCCTACGCGAGTGGACGTGAAGTGACGCTGCAACGAGCCCTGATCAGTCCTGAAGTGCAGATCTGGCCCGGGCCCACGAAGGCGCAGGCCCACGGAATTGTGATTGGCCTGCACGTGGACGAACGGCCCCTCGGGGCCGTCACCTTCGCTCGTCACGAAGAGGGTGCCCCGTTTGGTCCCATCGAGACCGCGGCGGCGGAGCAGGTGAAGTGGCGCGCCGTGAGTTCCATCGAACGCTCAAAACAGATTGCCGACAATCGAGACGCGGTACGCAAGACCCAACGAATCGCGAGCCAACTCCACCAACTGATCGCGGCGTCGATCACTGTCACCGCCTTGCGAAGCGAGCGCGATATTTTGAAGAGCCTGGCGGCCAGTACGCGCAGTGTCTTTGATGCCGAGACCGCCGTCGTCGCACTCGACAGTGATGCTCCGATCTCACTTCGCGCCATTGCTCGTCGGGGGAGAGTTCCCGAGATAGAAGGCCCTCTCGACAGTGCGGCTGTTGACGTCCCGAGCGACTGGGGGACCCTAAGTGGGGCGAGAATCGCAGATCGATGGCTCGTCGCGCCGATCCTTGAGGGACGCGATCAGTCGCGGGGGGTAATCGCGGTTCGGCGCGCAACGGCGCTCGAGTTCGGTGACGAAGATCGAGAAGTTTTGACGCTGCTCGCCCAGATGGCGGCCACGGCGCTCGGCGCGTCCGAGCTCAGTCGCACCATCCAATCGAGTGAGGCACGTCTGCGCGTTTTAATCGAGACCGCGCCGGTCGGGATTGTTGAAGCCGACGTTGAGGGCAATGTTCGCTGGTGGAATAGTTCAGCGAGTCGAGTGTTTGCGTGGCCGATCCACAACGACGATTCGCCCCGCGTAATGGCGGCGTTCCCCGACGACGCACTCCCTGGACTTAGAGAACTCTGGGATGAGGTGTTGCGCGGCAGTCCGGTCGATAGTCGTGACTTTGTTGACATCGACATTGCTGGTAAGTCACGGGTGCTGACGGCGTCGGCGGCGCTCCTGGCAGCGCCCGAAGGTGAGGCAACAGGCATCCTCACATTGATTGATGACGTGACGAACAATCGAGAGCTCATGGCCGAGTTGCGCCACGCCCACGCAATGGAGATGCGTGGTCAGATAGCGAGTCGCATCGCCCATGACTTCAACAATCTCCTCACTCTCATTTCGGGATACGCCGAGATTCTGTCCAGTGATCTCGCTGGCAATGAACGGTCGTTACAGATGACGAGGGAGATTCAGGCGACCTCGTCGCGCGCGTCGATGTTGACCGTTCAGCTCCAAGCAATCGGGCGAATGACGGCGCCCGCGCCGATCATCTTTAATCCGGTCTCACTGATTCAGACCCACGCCGAACTCCTCGAGCGGATCCTCGGCTCATCCATCGAACTTCGCTTGTTCCTCGACGAACACGCCGGCCACATCTTTGTCGATGCCGATCAGTTCGAGCAGACGATATTGAATCTCGCCAACAACGCCCGTGACGCGATGCCCGACGGTGGTGTGCTCTCGATTTCAGTCTCGACCGTAACTTTCGGTGGGGAGGCCGCGTTAATGGCGGGGCTGAAATCCGGCCCATTCGTGAAGATCTCGGTCGTCGACTCGGGTGTTGGCATGGATAAGGAGACCCGCTCCAAGTGCTTTGATCCGTTTTTCACTACGAAGGGTCCGCTCAAGGGAACTGGCATGGGACTTTCGTCAGCTCGCCGTCTTGCCGAAGGGAGCCACGGTGCCATCGTGTGTCTCTCCGAGCTTGAAGTGGGAACGACGTTCGAGCTTTTCCTGCCGATGGTCGAGGGAACACCAGCACTTGCGACCGGGGTGGTGGTGGTTCAGCGGCCCCGCGGCTCGGCCACGGTCCTCATTGTCGACGATGATGAAAGCCTGCGAGGTCTCATGGGTCGAGTGCTCGCCAGAAACGGCTATCACGTGCTCGAGGCCGATTCCGGTGAACGTGCTTTGGAGATGGTTGAGGAGTCCATGGGTCGAATCGACCTGTTACTGAGCGACGTCTTGATGGGTGAGATGTCCGGAACAGCACTCGCGCACTCACTTCAAGGGACGAACCCAGCACTGCTGGTCCTTTTGGTGTCAGGCACCGCCGATCCGCGCGTCATCGTGGACCTGATACCGGGTACCGCAGCGTTCTTGAAGAAACCATTCAAGCCGAGTCAACTAATCGATCACGTTCACGATCTCCTGACACACCGGTCCTGAGCACCTCAACGCACGTTGTCTAAGACGAAGTAACCGACGTTTCCGGTTCGAATCGATAGCCCACGCCTCGAATAGTGGTGATCCAACGAGGGTGATCGGGATCAACTTCCAACTTAGATCTGAGTCGGCGAATGTGCTCGGTCACGGTCGCCTCATTTTGCCATTCGCTTGATGACTCCCACACGTGCTCGAGGAGTTGTTCGCGCGAGAAGACCTGTCGCGGCGAACGGGCGAGGAAAGCCAGCAGGGCGAACTCCTTCGACGTGAGTTCGAGCCGCGTGCCCCGGAAGTGGACTTCGTGCGTGTTCTCGTTGATTAAAAGATCGCCGAAGTGCAGGGTCGGGGCATCGATATGGAGTTGGGTCACGTTGGCCCCAGCACGGCGCAGGACGGATTCGATGCGGGCCGAGACTTCCCCCAATGAGAAGGGCTTCACGATGTAGTCGTCGGCCCCTAGTTTCAGACCGGCGATTCGTTCGGATTCGAGTCCACGGCCGGTGAGAAAAATGACCGGAACATCGCTGATTAGACGAATCTCGCGAAGAACGTCACGCCCGTCCTCGTTGCCGAGGACGATGTCGAGCAGTACAAGGTCAGGCTCCGTTGACGACGTTGAGCGCACGGCGGAACCCCCGTCAGCGGCAACAAATACCTGGTGGCCTTCGCCGGTGAGAAAGGTATCGAGAAGCGTCGTCATTTCGGAGTCGTCATCAACAACCAGAATCTTTGTCATCGCTCTCCATCCGCGTCAATTACCAATTTCTCCACAAAACCTCCACAACTTCGCTTTGATCAACCGAAGACGCACTAAAGATACGTTCTTTCGGTGTCCTAGTGGTCGACACGTTGACCATTCTATGGACATTGCGTGTGAATCTCGGGAGGAGTCGAAGGGATTTCTTTGAACTCGAAAATCGATGACGGCAGTAATTTCAGTCAGGTGCAGGGCGTGGTTGGGCGACGAGAGGGGTCAAATCGTCATCACATAGACTACGAATGGTCCACCAAATTTGCGCAGTGTTTCACTATGATTTCTAGGGAAATGACGACAATTTGACGGTCGTCGAATCGAATTCGCACAGCAGAAAAGGTGGTCAGTGGCAAGCTCAATCGGTCGTCGTTACCGGTACGGCTCGAGTT
This sequence comes from Acidimicrobiaceae bacterium, assembly GCA_043758265.1. Classification (GTDB taxonomy): domain Bacteria; phylum Actinomycetota; class Acidimicrobiia; order Acidimicrobiales; family RAAP-2; genus RAAP-2. The sequence goes on along the minus strand of JAYVNV010000179.1, from coordinate 16,138 downwards.
TCGTTGACCAGGAGTCAGGTGTTCGTTTTGAAGGACATCATCCCCTTGAGCGTCCGGACCTCTGGAAGGTGTATCTCAACGAGGCGGAGGGAATTTTTCGCAGTCGCGGCTTCGAGGGAACGCTTCGTCGCCAGGAGCTCGAAGAGGGAAACGGAGTTCCACTCTTCATTCTGGGGTTTGATGCCGATGGTGCACCGGTGGCTGGCGTTCGTTTCCATGGTCCAATTGAAGGCAGTTTCCAGGCCGCAATTATCGAAGAGATGGCGCCTTCGTCTGAAATCAGTGAGATTCATGATTTGATTGAACGAGAGATCCGCCTCGGAGCACTCGAAGTGAAAGGCGCATGGTCGAAGGGCGCTTCCGTGGTCGGCGCACGACTCCTGGCGGCAATCTCACGCTCGGTCACTCACGCCATGAACTGGCTAGGGGCAGAGTTTGCCATCGCTGCGGTGTCGGACACTCTGCTGCCGGTCGGTGACGTCACCGGCGCCGTTCAGGTGGGAACGCAGTGGGTGCCATTCCCCGACGAGCGTTACCGCACCGTCGCTGTCTCGTGGCATCGTGCCCGGTCCTACGAGCTTTGTAATTCGGCGAATCAGCAGGCCCTGCGCCGCGAGGCCGAGCAATTGTTGCGCGGCCCCACCAGACTGGGCGCCAGTCCGATCGAGCCGGCGTCGACTCGGACGCGGGCGTGGCGGCCATTGGTCCTCGACGTGGGAGAACGAGCGCAGCGAGAGGTGCTGCGAATCCTTCGTGAAAACTCGTCGTTACAGATAATTGACCGTTTAACTGAACAACGTGAACAGTTAGGCGAGCTCATCCCGGTGCCCCCCGCAGCAGTGTTGGAGGAGGGATCAAGGTGGGTCTATTATCCCTGGCGCCGCGCTGTAGTGCGCCTTCTGTCACCGCGATCGTTCACGACACTTCGACTCGATCGGAACCGTAACAAGATGACGAGAGCTGAGCAGGCACGACTGCGAACGCTGCGCGTCGGCATCGTCGGGCTAAGTACCGGTCACACAATCGCGCACGTCATCGCGATGGAGGGCATTGCAGGCGAGATTCGACTGGCCGACTTTGACACGCTCGAACTGTCGAATCTCAATCGAATCCCCGCGAGCGTGCTCGACCTCGGTGTCAATAAGGCCATCGTCGCGGCCCGACGCATTGCCGAGATCGACCCGTATCTTCGAGTGATTGTGGAGCCCACCGGTATTCGTGAGGAGAATCTCAGCGAGTTTCTGGAGGGACTCGACCTCGTAATTGAAGAGTGCGATTCGCTTGACATGAAGTTCATGGTGCGCGAAGCGGCTCGCGAACGCCGTATCCCCGTCGTCATGGAGACCAATGACCGTGGCGTGCTCGATGTCGAGCGTTTCGACCTCGAACCGGACCGGCCAATCTTTCACGGCCTGCTGGGGGATATGGACTCATCGAAACTCGCCGGACTCACTCCACAGCAGAAGGGCCCGTACGTAGTGCGCCTCATTGGTGCGAAGGAGGCGTCGTCACGCGGTGCTGCGTCATTGCTCGAAGTGGGCCAGACCATCACCGGGTGGCCGCAACTCGGAAGCGAGGTCACTCTGGGTGCCGCAACAGTCGCGGCCGCGGTGCGCCGAATCGGTCTGGCCGGTCAACTGCCCTCCGGTCGAGTGCGTTTCGACATCGAAGAGATCCTCGATGGACTCGGGCCGGTCGAGGTGGACCTTGCGGCGGAAGCCGACCTCTTCGCGCCGCCGCCTGAGGACCCGCCGCTTATCAGCGACGACCCGATCGACTTAATCGTGGACGCGGCGCGACGGGCACCGTCGGGTGGGAACGTCCAACCATGGCGATTTGAAGCTGAAGGCGACGAGATTCGTTTCTTCATGATTCCCGAGCGCTCGTCTTCAATGGACGTCGCATATCGTGGCACCTACGTTGCTATCGGCGCGGCGCTCTTCAACGCTCGCGTACGCGCAGCGGCGTTAGGAAATCTTGGGCTCGTCAAACTCTTCCCCGAGGGACGCCCGTCACATCACGTCGCGTCGATGACGTTAGGCACGTCGACCGACGTGGCGCTGGCGCCTCTCAATGACTTCATCCACTCACGTGCCTCGAATCGTCGGATGGGCCAGCCCACGCCAATCCCGCTCGAAACGGTCCAGGCGCTCGTTCGTGGCGTCGAGCGCGAAGGCGCGCAACTGAGATTCGCTATTGAGCGCGAGCGAATAGATGACGGCGCTGAACTTCTCGCGGCCTCTGACCGTCTCCGATTCCTCCTCCCGAGCGTTCACGAAGAGATGCTTGCCGAAATTCGCTGGCCCGGACGTGATTCGCTGGAAGAGGGTCTTGACGTGCGCACTCTCGAGATGGATGCAGGTGGCTACGCCGCTATGGAACTTTTGAGTCGTCCTGACGTCATGGCCCATCTGGCCGACTGGCGCGCCGGGTCAGTCCTGGGCATGCGTACTCAGGTCTCGGTCATGACGAGCTCGGCGTTGGCGATTGTCACCGTGCCGCACTCGGACCCCATGTGGTACGTCCGTGGCGGGGCTGCCATGGAGCGCTTTTGGTTGGCAGCGGAGCAGCACGGTCTTGCGGTGCAGCCGACCTCCCCCGTCTTTCTCTACGCCGTCGACAACGGCGATATTCGAAATTTGGCCGGAGAGCGCTACTTGGACGAAATGCATACCTTGTATGAGCGATTCAACGAATTTTGGGGCATTGCAGACGGCGAGACCGCGATAATGGTCTTTCGGGTGTTTCAGGCGCCGCCGCCGTCCGTGCACAGCGTGCGATTGCCCCTAACGCACGTCCTCAGTCGAAATTCCGAGTTGCCAGCGCCCGTGGTGCCACTTCCTGCACAAAATAGGTGAGAATCTTGTGTTTACTTAGTGGTTTCCCTGTGCGATAATCATTTCCTAGGAAGAATTGCGAGATGGACCATGGCTGCAGTGCCAAAGTACTGATCGTGGCCTTTTTCTGTCGGCGAAGGTAGATTCCCCATGACAAGTCCCAACAACTCGTATCTAGACCGAGCGGGCGAAGAGACGCGTCTCGTCGTCGAGACCCTTCTTCAGGTTGTGCCCGGTACACAAATAGTCGCTGTCGTGACGAATCTGTCAAAGCCGATCCCCGGTTTCCAGCTCGAGCCACTCGTAGGAATGGACTCAGAGAACGCGTTCGCAATCATCGGTGCGCGCGTCAGCAGCCAGCTCGCCGGAGGTGAGCCCGTCGGTTCCTTCTCCTGTGTCGTGCAAGGTGTTGAATGGGGTGTCCTCGTCGACCCGATCGTGGTTCAAGACGGTGATGTCACTGGCGCCTTGGTCGTGGCACGTCATGGTCGTACCTGGTCAGGACGTGAGCGCTCGTTAACCAAGGCCTTCGGCAGCCTTCTGAGCCACGTGGCGACCCTGGCCACACGTGAAGGCGTCTTGTTACATCAGCGGCGCCTTGATGAATTAGTCGCCCAGGTCGCCGAGCGACTCATGTCGGCGTCGGCGACGAACCGTCAGGTGACGCTCGATTGGGTCTGCCTCGTCCTTGCTGAATTCCTCAGTGCCGACGTTGCGTTCATTCGCCGAAACGACCTGACCAGGGGGCTCTCGATACTCGTCGCCGAGTGGCCGCTTAGAACTGACAAGCCCGACCCTGACCCGTTGGGTGAAGTGCCATTCAGTGCCGACCCGATCTTTATGGCGTTACGCGATCTGCGCGCCCCTTACCTCACCGGCACCGACGACTTGACCGACGACTACCGCGACCGCTCGATGGAGGGTGGTGGCATCTCGCCGGCCGCCGGCGCCGCCGTGCCACTGCTCCTCGGCGAATCAACCTGGGGTGTACTCGGCTTCTTGCACTTCAACTTGCACAATTGGATGCCAGCCGAGATCAACGCCCTTCAGGCCGTAGCCTCGATGCTCGTGCAACTCCAAGCGCGTATCGACGCGGAGGAGCGCACTCGTTACAACGCGAACCACGACGAATTGACGGGACTACCGAATCGACGCGCGCTTATCCAAGAGTTGAAGAGTCGCCTCGAGGCTCGCCGAGTGACCGCCGTCATGGTGATTGACCTTGACCGATTTAAGATTATGAACGACTATTTAGGGCACGGCAGCGGTGATCGGTTACTAGTTACGATTGCTGACCGCCTGCGCACCAGCATCCGGGTGAACGACTTCGTCGCGCGCCTAGGCGGCGATGAGTTCGTCTTTATTGTCGATCGGGCCAAGAGTGAGATGGAAATTCTCGCAACGGCGTACCGCATCCTTGACGTGATAGCCCAACCGGTCGCAATCTTGGGCCAGGAAGTGACGCACACGGCCAGCATCGGCGTGGCCATGGCCGAGCCCGATGGGCAGAGCGGTCTCGACCTGCTCGGGTGGGCCGACGTCGCCATGTATGCCGCGAAGGCCCGCGGCCGCAATCAAGCGGTCATCTTCGACCGCGAACTGCGCGAGGAGGTGAACGATCGTTCGCGCACGGAGTTGATGCTTCGCGAAGCAATCGAAATTGGTGGACTGCGTCTTCACTTCCAGCCTGAGGTCGACCTGCGCACCGGAAAAGTCTTGGCGGCGGAGGCGCTCGTGCGTTGGCAGCACCCCACACGGGGCTTACTGGCCGCGTCAGAGTTCATCACTGTCGCCGAAGAGACGGGACTCGTCACCGAACTGGGCCGCTGGGTATTCGCCGAGGCCTGTCGCCAGTTGGCGCGCTGGCAACTCGAATATTCCGATCTGCCCTTCATAGTTCGTATCAACATGTCGCCAGCCGACTTCAAGATGGACGACCTAGTCGAGTTCGTGGAGCAATGCCTACGTGACAACAACGTGCCCGGCGACCGTCTCTGCATCGAGATTACGGAATACGCCGTCATGGACGAACCTGAGCGGATTGCAAAGATTCTCAAAGGTTTCCAGGCCCTAGGCGTCGAGATCGCCCTCGACGACTTCGGCACCGGCTTCGCTTCGATGACCGGCCTAAAGAACCTGCCGGTCAACCTGTTGAAGTTGGACATGAGTTTCGTACGCGGAATCACCTCCGATAATTATGACCGTGCCATCGTCGAGTCAATCATTCGATTGGGTGGCGCTCTCAATCTTGGCGTCATTGCAGAAGGTATCGAGTCGGGCGCGATCATTGAGAAGCTGCTCGAACTCGGGTGTCACCGTGGTCAGGGCTATCTCATCTCACGACCCGTTCCGGCGGATGAACTCTCCGAGATGCTTCGTGCGGGGGCAGTTCCCACGGCGATTCTGCACCCGGGGAAGACACCCGCAGTCGAACTGGCAGACTTACAGCTGTGAGTTCCAAGAACGGTTCGACCACCGAGTCCACACGCCATCATGGCAACGACGAATCCCAGGCCACCGCGACGCTCACGTCGCTTCATGTCGCTGACAACGAGCAAAGTGACATAACTGATGAGGACTACGAACCCTGGCTCTTCCAGACGATGTTGAGCCAGCTGTCCGAGCGTGAACTCGGCGTCGGATTCATCTATTTTGTTCTCGAACTCTTCGTGCAACGCCACGGTCTGGATGACGTGGCCGTCGTCTTGGTCCATGAGTCGTTCGGAACTCAGATGTTCCGTCTAGGCAACGTCGCCGTCACTCCCGATATGGCGGCCCACCTAAGCGCGTCGCCCGGGGTGTACTGCGAGCCTGACACTGTCCCGTCGACCGAGTGTGACGCTGTTCGTACCGCGTGCCAGTTGGCGATGTCCCTACACCTCGCTCGCTTCAGTGCCGCGCGCGATCCGCTCACGAATATTGCGAACCGTCGCAGTTTTGATGAAGCGCTCGAAGTGGCGTCCGCTCGTAGTGCCCGCTACGGTTGGGCTTTTACGTTGGTGCTCGTCGACCTAAATAACTTCAAGGCTGTCAACGATCGTTCCGGTCACGGGTTCGGCGATCACATCCTTCGCCAGTTCGGGTACGCACTTCGCCAGGCCGTGCGCCAGGGCGACACTGCGGCGCGCGTCGGTGGCGACGAGTTCGCCGTCATTTTGAGCAACGCCGAGGGCCACGAGTCGTCAGGATTCACTGAGCGACTGCGTGGTGCTCTCGTGACGTTGGGTAACCCGGTCGACTTTTCCATCGGCACTGCAACGTCGCCTCGCGACTCGACCGATCCAGCGGAGTTAATGCGTATGGCCGATAGACGGCTCTACGAGAAGAAGGGCACACGAATCTCATGATGTCTAGGACCGAGGAAGACTTCGAACTCGAGCTACGATCGCTACCCGGCGTGTTGAACGTCGGCATCTCCAAACACGACAACGGTGACGTCGACGTCGTCACGCTGGTTGCCAACAGCCTGGACCCGCTGGCGACTCGCAGTGCCGCCACCCAGATCGCGAGCCTGTACTACCCCGAAGCGGCGGTCGTGGTCGAGAACGCGAACCGCGCCTTCGCCGACGCTCAGCGAGGGAACCCGCGCGTGGCCCTGATTCGCGCCGACTACGACACGACTGATGGATATTGCGAGGTGCAACTATCCGTCGATGGTCGAACCGGCGTTGGTCGCGCCGGTAGCGGTCCGCTCATCGGCGGCGCGGAGGCAACGCTGGCGGCACTACGGGACCTCGGCTACGACGTGCCCTTTTCATTGATGACCGTCACCAACGTCACGAATGGCCGTGACTGGCCCGTCATTGTGACGCTACGGTCCCTGACCAGTGAGGCCGATCGTTTCGGCATTGCACGTTCCGAGGACGATCTCGTCTCGGCGGTCAAGGCAACGCTCGATTCACTCAACCGATTCCTCGCGACCCTAGAGGGACGCCTCTAGTCGGGACGCCCCGTTGAAGCGCGCGGGTTCGGACCGGGGGAATTGCTTGAGGTCTCACACGGCGTCGAACGAACGTCCGCGCAACTCCGACAGACCCGCGGTTCGCAGAGTGCCGCCGAGCGCCGTTGCGACGCTGAGCCCGCCGAGGGCGCCGTCGCGCGCGAGCACGAGGAGCGCGTCGAGCGCACCTCGGGCGACGACCAGACCCTGCAGCCGTGCCTCACGCGCATGCGGGCGAATCGTCGCAACGTCGATGGCGCGCGGTAGTTCAACGACGGGGTTCTCGTAGCGAGTGCGACTGAAGGAGCGAAGGTCGCGGATCATCTGGAGCGAGTCGCGGCCGAGGTGCACTGACGAACCCGCAATGTCGTCCCAAGTCACGTCAATGGGCGATACCACGAGATTGAGTTGGTCGGCGAGATACAGCATCTCGGCGTCGTAGATGAAACGGTCGTAGAAGCCGAGCAGTCCGAGGATTCGCGCCGTTCCGAGTTGAAAGCCCTTACAGCCGCACTGGGTATCGCGCAGCGTGGTGCCGGTGTAGTGGCGAACCACGCGGTTGAAGACCTTGCCCGCCAAAGTGCGCAGTCCGGTGTCGTATCCGATACCGCCTTCGTGGAACCTCGATCCGGGGACGAGGGGGCTGTCGTGCAGCGCCGTCACGATGTCGGGGAGGTGCACTGGACGGATTGAGAGGTCGGCGTCGGTCGCAATAACGTTCGGCCCCTGGGCGAGCGAGATCCCGAGTCGCACAGCCGCACCCTTGCCACGGTTGCGCGGTTGCTGGACGACGAGAAGGTGGGGGAGGTGCCCATAGACGTCGCGCACGACGTGCAGTGTGTCATCGCTCGAACCATCGTCAACGACAATCACCTCGGTCTCTTCGGTGCCCATTCGCTCGAGCACTGGTCGCAGTCGCTCGAAGCCCGCGGCCAGGCGCTTCGACTCGTTGTAGGCCGGAATGACGATTGACGTTTGTATGGTCACGGTGCCCTGTCTAACGTTGGGTGGTGGGAAGACAATGCGGGTTGTGCGAGGTACTTCGCAAGCAATTGACGGAGCCGGTGCTTGATAATGAGGTAATCCTATTGCCGGTGCCGCACTTTGAGCCGATGCTGCGAGAGCGCACTAGGTTTCGCGCACTGCTTAGAGGGTTACGCGGGCCACTTTGACGGACATGATCAGACTTCTCAGAGTTATGCGGAAATCTTGTGTTTGACGCCTTGAAGTTTGGAGCCGACTGACTTCGTTGGTGGACTCGTGACCTCGTGTGTCAATGTCATCAGTGATCGTAGCGCTGACGTGTAACACGAGCGCGACGAGTCGTTCGTGGACGTGACGATATCAGTCTGGACAACCGGGTGTTCACCACCGGACGCCGTTGGTTAAGCAGCGGCAGCGAGTTGGGCCACGCCGTCGACGAAGCGCACGCCCTCAATCAGTTCACCGAGTCGCTCGACCGCGGTGATCCGGTGCCAACGCTTCTGTGCTTCGAGACCGAGCTGCAACATCATCGCGAGCGCACTGTCCTTGGAGAAGGCGCCCTTCACTCGCTTGGTGCGGTGGCGCAGTGTGGCGAACGTGGACTCGATCATGTTTGAGGTCCTGACGTGTAGCCAGTGCTCAGCGGGAAAATCGTAAAAGGCGAGCAACTCGGTGCGGTCCTTCGTGAGACAGGTGACGGCTCTTGGATACTTGGCCGAGTACTTCTCTTCGAACAGCGCCATGGCCTTTTCGGCCGCCTCTCGACCTTCGGCCATCCAGATCTGGTGCAGGTCGTCCTTGGCTTTGGATCTCGTGGACTTGGGCAAGTAGTTGAGCACATTCGATGTCTTGTGCATCTTATGTGGATATCTACATAAGATCCATTATGTTGAGTGCCGGATTATGTGGAGTCCGAGTGAATTTGCCAAGTTTCTATGGCGATGGTCCGGATGTTGTCCACATAATCAGATCGCTTCGAGAAACGCTAAAAGTGCATCCGGTGGTCGATATCGACCAGGAGCCACGCCGAGGGGCGTGGCGCGATTGAGGGCCTTCTCCTTGAGAGCGAGGTCGGCGTGCAGATAGACCTGCGTCGTTTCAACGGACTCATGACCCAACCAGAGCGCGATGACCGAGGTGTCGACTCCCGCGTGCAGCAGTCGCATGGCCGCGCTGTGGCGAAGGACGTGGGGCGTGACGCGCTTGGTTAAGAGGGACGGACAATGCTCCGCTGCCGTTGCGACGTGGCGTTCGACGAGCACACTCACCGCGTAACGGGTGAGCGGACCGTGCGAACTGGCGAAGAGCGGACCATCGGCTTCATCGCCGCACTCGTTCATCCACTCTCGCAGTATCGTGGTCGTCGACTTCGTCAGCGGCGTGATGCGCTCCTTGCGTCCCTTGCCCGTGCAGCGCACGTGCGCACCAGCGCCGAGCATGACGTCGCTGGTGCGCAGGGCGACCAGCTCAGACACCCGCAGTCCGGTTTGCACCGCGAGCAGGAGCAGTGCGTGGTCCCGTCGGCCGAGCGCCGTCGAGCGATCCGGCGCACCGAGCAGCACCTCGATCTCTTCGTCACTGAGGAACGAGACCAGGGCGCGCTCGAAACGCTTGGAGGGAATCGCGAGCACGCGCTCGATGTGCGCCGCGCACTCGGGGTGACGAAATGCGGCGTAGCGAAACAGCGAGTGGATGGCCGCCAAGCGTGCATTGCGCGTGCGAGGGCTATTGCCTCGCTCACTCTCCAAGTGCGACAGGAACGTCCCGACGAGTTCGGCGTCCAGGTCCTCGATGCGTAACGCCGAGGGCGTGATGCCGGTGCGGTCCTTCGCGAAGGTGAGCAGCAACTTGAAGGTGTCGCGGTAGCTGGCGAGCGTGTGGGGACTGACGTGACGTTGTGTGATGAGCCGTTCGCTGAAGAAAGCCTCGAGCGTGGGGGCGAGCGCACTCACGACGCATCCTCGTACGTGGCTTCGAGAAGCCGGGCCGCTCGGCCGAGCAGTTCCGGTGATCCGCTCAAGTACCAGTACGTGGAGGAGGGACTTGCGTGGCCCAAATAGATCGAGAGTGCGGGCAACTTCGCCGCCACGTCGACGCCCTCCTCATACCATCGCTCGAGCACCGAAACGGCAAACGTGTGGCGTAGGTCGTGAACACGCCCAGACCCCGACTCGCCGGCGCGAGTGACCCGCGCGAGCGACTCGTGAAAGGCGCTGTGGAAATTGCAGTGCAGGACCCGGGTGCCGGTCGCCGAGAGGAAGAACGCCGGAGTCTTCGCTCGCACCATCAACCGGTCGCGTTCTCGCGCGTAGGCGCCCAGCGCCACGACGCTCGTGGAATGCAGCGGCACCAGGCGCGACGTGTCGAACTTCGCGTGGCGGATCGTGAGCACGCCTCGGTTAAGGTCCACGTCGTCACGATCGAGCGCCAGGGCCTCACCGATTCGCAGGCCCGTGCTCGCGAGCAGCCCGATAATGGCCGTGGTGCTGGCCCCGCGCAGCGCACTGCGCATTGACGAGGTCCTCGCCATCAGGGACGTGATCTCGTCATTGGAGTAGATGCGAGGCGTGGCGCGGTGGGGTCCGTCGGGTAAGAGGTCGGTCGGGGGAACGCCGTGGCGCGCGTCGAGGCAGTGCAGGTAACGAGCGAAAGCGCGCACGACGCGTAGCCGTAGGGCTCCCCAGACCTGACTGCAGCGTTCGGGCAGCGTCGCCCAGGCGACAGCCAGCTCCACCGTGATGATCTCGGCGTTTTGTTCCTCGCAGTACGTAACGAACTGGGTGAGCAGCAACTCGTCGCGGCGCAGCGTGAAGCCGAGCTCACGTCGTAGCGCCAGGTAGTCCCTGAGCGATGAGCGCAGAGTCATGATGCGGGCCAGGGCTGGGCCACGACCGAGAGCGTGGTGAGATCGACCTTGGCGTAGATCGCGGTGGTCGTAAGGCTGCGGTGGCGCAGCACCTGGGCGATCTCGGGAAGATTCGACCCCGCGCGCAGCATCTCACTCGCCGCCGCGTGGCGCAGGCGGTGGGCGCTCACTCGCACCAGACCGGCCCGGCGACACGCCGCGCGCACGATCGCCGACACTCCGGCACTGGTGAGGGGTTGTCGCGGTGCCCGCCAACCAAGAAAAACGTTCGCAATACTGCAGCGTTGGCGCACGCGCACCCACTGGGCCAACGCCTCACCGACGTCGACGGGCAGGGGCAGGCGATCGAGTCGCGGACCCTTGCCTCTCACCACGATCTCCCCACTTCGCCAGTCGATGTCCGAGAGTTCGAGTGCCGCCACCTCACCGGCGCGCAGCCCGAAGCGGGTGAGCAACGTCAAGACTGCGAAGTCCCGCGCGCCGAGTGTGGTGTTGCGTTCGCAACTGATCAGCAGTGATCGGACCTGCTCGGCGCTGAGCATGTGGGGTAATGACGAACCGCGCCGACTCGCGACCGAGGGGACGGCGTCGGCCAGAGGTCCGCCGAGTCCGCGGTGGTGGCAGTAGCGCAGGAACGCCCGTAGTCCGCACGCGACGTTGGCCGCTCCACGCCCGTGGCACTGCTCGCCTAGGAAACCCAGCACGTCGCTCGTCGTGAGCTCATCCAGTCGTCCGTCGATGAGATCCAGGTGTTCAGCCAGGAACAGACGCGCCACGCCCAAGTAGCTGGTGGTGGTGGTCGGTGCGAGTCCACGCTCCTCCATGAGATAACGGCGAAACGTCCCCAACGATTCCTCCAGTGGCGTGCTGGGACTCGGCGTCGACTCCGGAATCACTCCGAGTAGACGGAGATGGTCCAGCAGTGGCGTCAACCCCCTGATCGAGTTCCACTGGGCACATCCACTGGCGCGGCGCTTGGCGAGGAACTCGCCCACGCGTTCGCCCGTCAGGTCACGCGCCCCGAGACCATGCTCTTCCAGCCAATGACTGACCTGAGCCAGCAATCGCAACTGATCACACGCCGAATTTGGTCGATACCCCCGCGCCTCGAGCTCCGCCAAGAATGCCGCGGCGTAGGGAGCGAGCGGCCCCGTGATCCGAACCTTTGATGAATCTCCACCCATGATGTCCTCCTCTTTGGAACTGCACTAGAAGAGGAATCTTTGGTCACGGTGAGTCGCCCCGATTATGTTGAGTACCTCACGCCGCGAAGAGGCATTGATCAGGAGGTGGGGTTGAGGGATTCAGCGAACTCCACATAATCCGGCACTCAACATAATGCATCCAACACCGCTGGTGCGTGGTCGAGGGGAAGACCTCCGAGAGCGCCGCCCAGAAACCCAGGGCGCCGTCACCAGTCGCCAGTTTCGCCGCGTTCAGCCCCCGGGCCTTGGCGCCGAGCAGAACCTCGCGCCAGCTCTGGGTGGACTCGCGTGTTCCGTCTTCGATGGCGATCAGGTGCTTCTGGCCGTGATCGTCGACGCCCATCAGCACCAGCACGCAGATCGCCGTTGTCGCCGCGGATTTCCTGGTAGATGCCGTCGGCGAAGAGGTAGGTGAAGGTGACCTCGGAGAGATCGCGCTGGTTCCATTCGTTGAACTCCTTGGTCCAGGATTTCTTTAGCTCTGAGAGCACAGCCGGCGTGAGCTTCTTCGCCCCCTCGCCGAGCACGACCTCGAGCACGCAGGACACGTCGCGCTCGGAGATGCCCTTCAGATAGGCGTAGGCGGCCCAGGCTGATATCGACTGGGAGCGGCGAAGGTATCTCGGAATCATCGACGACGCGAAGTTCACCACTTCACCGTCACGCGAGCGGATCCGCGGGACCTCGACCGCCACGTCACCGACGGCCGTGGTGACCAGGCGACCGGGCAGGTAGCCGTTTCGCACGACGTCGCGGCCGTCGTCGCGCAGTTGGTCGAGCACTACCCGCACCTCCGCCTCGAGGGCCGCGGCGATGAGTTCTCTCGCGTGGCCGCGCAGCAGTTCGGTGATGGGATCGGAAACTTCGTTGCTGACAGGCGTCTCGGGGCGCGTCGAGAAGTCAGGGGTTAGCATCGTCATGGGCTGGGGTCTCCTTGTTGGGTTCGAACTGTCAATGACAATTCAACACGGAACCCGGCCTACCTAACGAGGCCAGCGCAATTCCTCAACTCAGGGTCGCAAACACAACTTTCCTACATATCTCGACTTCTCAGCGATGGTCAGCCCCTGGAGCGAGATCGCCCGGATGTTTTTCGCGAGCAAGTACGACTCGGCGTTCATTGCCCGCGACTTCGATGAGGGTCGTACCGATTAGAAAAGGAGATTTGAGTCGATGACGATCACACTTCGCTCGAGCATCTCGGTCCCTTTGGCGTCAGTGGAACGCAGCGTCGCGACCGCATCCAAGGGGTAGCTCGTGACTCGACATCCACCCGACAACGAAGTTGACCGGTTGACGCGACCACTCGATTGAACGACTCGCACACAACGACGAGATCCGGAGCACTTCGACACAGAGTGGGACCACCCGCAAGTTCTCGTGTTAGATAAGGAGCGTCGGTCCTATCAGTGGAACGGGCGCGTTGGCTTGACGATCTACGGCGAGCACTCAGCGTCGAGTGAAAGACCGAGGCGCGTGAGGTACGCCAGCCCCATGACCGCAGCCTCGCAGCCGACCTCCGCCAAAGCTTCCACGTCGCGGTCGTCTCGGACACCACCGGCCGCCACCACGGGAATGCCACTTTGACAGACCCGCCTGTAGAGCTCGAGGTCCGGTCCCAGCATTGTTCCGTCGCGTTCGATCGCGGTGACGTGAAGCCTCGGCACTCCAACTTCCACACACCTCGTGAGCGCCCGATCGACATCGAGGCCAGTCGACTCTCGCCAGCCGCGCACCGCGAGTTGGCCGTCTTTTACGTCAAAGGCGACGAGTAACTGTTCACCGAGTGAGTCAACGAATCGACTCAGCGACTCGGGGCTTTCCCAGGCCGCCGTGCCGACAATGACGCGCGCCGCGCCGGCGGCTATTGAGTCGTGCGCTTTGTCCAATGAACGGATGCCACCCGACACCTGTAGAGGGATGCCGGCGGCCACGGCCACGCAGCGCGCAATCAGTTCAATGCGGATTACTCCATCGCGGGCGCCTTCGAGATCGACAATATGAATTAGAGATGGGCCGGTGGCGACAATCCGCCCCATGAAGTCCTCAATCGGCTGGCGAAAGAGGACGTGGTCGTAGCGGCCCTGGTGCAGGCGTACGGCGTCGTTGCCGAGGAGGTCAAGGGCGGGGATGAGTTGCATAGCAGCGTATTAGCATGTTAACATGATAAAATGACCAGTGGCAAAGTAACATCCGCTCAAAAAAATCCGGAAACCATTGCTCGCTTCGACGAGCTGGTGTCCGCCTTCGTCCGGCTTCGCGACCCCGACATCGTCGCGGCTTTTCTACGCGATCTCTGCACCACGACCGAACTTGATGCCATGGGTCAGCGGCTTCAAGTCGCTCGACTGGTCGACGACGGTCTCTCGTACCAAGAGATCTCACGACGAACGGGCGCGTCGACCGCGACGGTGACGAGGGTTGCCCAGTGGCTCCACCACGGTGAGGGCGGGTACCGCGCAGTTCTAAAGCGGGGCCGTCGATGAATCGCCGTCTGTCACTCGCGTTGCCGTCCAAGGGACGCCTGCGTGAACCGTCGTGGTCACTCCTCGAAGCGAGTGGCGTCTCACCACAGGAACCGGGTGAGCGAGTATTACAAGCCCACTGTCAAAACGCCGACATCGACCTCTTGTTCGTGCGAGCCGACGACGTACCCGAGTACGTGCAGGACGGCGTCGTCGACTGCGGCATCACCGGACTTGATCTTATCTACGAGCGAGAGTGTGACGTCGAGGTACTACTGCACCTCGGTTACGGTGCCTGTTCACTCCAGGCAGCGGTGCTGATGGAGGACAGTGCGAATCTGATCGAGGACCTCGAGGGTCGTCGAATAGCGACGTCGCACCCGCGCATCGCCGCGAAGGCCCTGGCCGATCGCGGCGTGTCGGTCGACCTCGTGCGCGTCGCCGGTTCGGTAGAGATTGCGCCGCGGCTCGGATTGGCGGACGCAATCATTGATCTCGTGTCGACCGGCAGTACGTTGCGAACGAACGGACTGCGCTCTCTTGGCACGATTTTCGAATCAGAGGCGGTGCTTATTGGTCGTCTCGGTTCCAAGGACGTCGAGGCACGGCGAACGTTGACGATGGTGCTGGGTTCAGTCATCAACGCGCGGGCGAATCGCTACCTCTTGTGCAATGTGTCGAAGGATCGTCTGAGCGAAGTCACGACGTTGCTGCCAACGTCGGGCTCGCCCACGATCATGGACCTCGCGACGCCGGGTCTCGTTGCCGTGCACGCACTCGTGCCCGCGGCCGACATCTGGTCGCTCCTCCCACAGTTGGAGGCGTGTGGTGCAACCTCAATCCTCACTTTGCCTGTTGAACGGATGGTGCCATGAGTAAGCCAGTGGAGACGGACCGAGCGATCACAATCGAAGAGATCGTCAGCGACGTGAAGGAGCGTGGGGACACCGCGTTGGTTGAGTGGTCGAAGCGTCTCGACGGCACGACAGCGTCTTCACCACAGAGGGCCGTCGCTTACGGAGACATACCCACGTCGGCTGTTCTCGCGGCCGCTGACGCCGTGCGAACTTGGCACGCCGCCCAACGTCCGGCCGACCTGACACTAGAGGTCTCGCCCGGCGTGACCCTGGAACGACGGTGGACCGCGATTCCGTCAGTCGGCATCTACGTTCCGAGGGGTCTCGTCTCGTCGCTCATCATGGCCGCGGTGCCGGCGCAGGTCGCCGGCGTCGAGCGCATCGTTGTCTGCACACCCCCAAGCGGATCGGCGCAGGTCGCCGCGACGGCGGCCTTACTGGGCATCGACGAGGTGTGGGCAATTGGGGGGGCCCAGGCAATCGCCGCCATGGCCTATGGGACGGCGTCAATCGTCAAAGTTGACAAAATCTTTGGACCGGGCGGCGGGCCGGTTAACACCGCAAAGCTGCTCGTCAGCCGCGACGTCGCCATCGATCTACCGGCGGGGCCGAGTGAAGTAGTCGTCGTGGCCGACGAGGGATTTGATGAGAAAATAATTCAACAAGAACTCGACGCGCAGATGGAGCACGGTCCCGACTCGCGCGCCTACGTGGTTCGCGTCGGCGACGATCTTGAGGCGGCGCTCGCCGAGGTCGAAGGCTACGCCTGCGAACACGTGGCGCTGTTGGGTGCGCGCGCGGAATCACTCGCCGATCGCATTCGAAACGCCGGTGCAGTCTTCGTCGGACCCTACTCGCCGGTGCCGGCCGGTGACTACGCGACCGGCGGTAATCACGTGTTACCGACCGGCGGCTGGGCGAGGTCCACGGGCGGCCTCGGCCTCGAGGCGTTCATGAAAACCGTGACGGTGCAACGAGTGACTA
>JAYVNV010000178.1:0-2918 GCA_043758265.1 Acidimicrobiaceae bacterium | reverse complement strand
GAGCTTGCGCGCCGGGGAATCGACTTTCGCGGAGTTCTCTACGCCGGCGTAATGCTGACGTCAAAGGGCCCAAGGCTCCTTGAGTACAACGTTCGATTCGGGGACCCCGAGACCGAAGTCCTGGCGTCGCTCTACGGCGAGCACCTCTTCGCACTTTTGCTCCAGACGGCGTCGCACGGACTAGGTGATGTCACTGTCCCCGTCGAAGGTGCGGCGGTGACAGTCGTACTCGCGTCGCACGGCTATCCGCAGACCTCGCGTGACGGTGACGTGATTGAGGGCCTCGGTGACGACGGGCAGCTCGCCCAACCGGTTGAGGGAGTGACGATTTTTCACGCCGGAACGCGACGTGACGATCAAAGGCGATTCGTCACGGCGGGCGGGCGCGTCGTCGCCGTCACCGCCGTCGGGGCGTCGCTGGGCGAGGCGCGTCGTCGCGCCTACCAGGGCGCCACCCTCGTAACCTTTGAGGGTCGGGTCATGCGACACGACATTGCGCGCGACGCAGTGAGAGGAGAGACATGATTCCGAGGTATTCGCCCAAGGACGTGGCCGCTCTCTTCAGTGACGCGCACCGCTTCGACACGATGCTCGAGGTCGAACTATTGGTCGCCGAGGGCCTCGCGGCGAGTGGCGAGCTGCCCGCTGACGACGTCGCGACGCTTCGAGCACGCCGACCAATCGTCGACGCAGAGTTCGTGGCGGCCGTGGACGAACGAGAGCAGGTCACCAATCACGACACGGCCGCGTTCGTTGACGTCGTGCAGGAACGAATTGGCATGCCCGAGGGGGCGTGGATTCACTACGGGCTCACGTCATCAGACGTCGTCGATACCGCACTCTGCCACACGCTCACCCAAGCGATGGACATCGTCATCGCCGACGCGACGCACTTGCGAGATGCACTGACCCGTCGCGCTGTTCAATCAATTGATCTTGCGATCACTGGTCGAACGCACGGCATGCACGCCGAGCCGACGACCTACGGCGTCAAGTTTTCACTGTTCGCATTGCAGGTCCAGCGTGACATCGAACGAGCCCAACGCGCGCGCACGTCGATCGCCGTGGGGAAACTATCGGGGGCGGTGGGGACGTTCTCTAATATCGATCCCCAAGTCGAAGCGTTCGTCTGCGAGCGACTAGGTCTGATTCCCGTCCCGGCGACGCAAGTTATCGCGCGCGACCGTCACGCCGAGCTCCTCTACGCCTGCGCTTCACTGGGCACTGCGGTGGAGCAGTTCGCACTCGAAGTTCGACACCTCGCTCGGAGCGAAGTCGCCGAGGCTGAAGAGCCGTTCACCGTTGGCCAGAAGGGCTCGTCGGCAATGCCGCACAAGCGCAATCCGGTGCTCTCGGAACGGCTCTGTGGATTGGCCCGCGTCCTGCGGGGCTACCTGCAGGCCGGACTCGAAGATGTCGCCCTCTGGCACGAGCGCGACATCTCGCATTCGAGTGTGGAGCGGGTCATCCTGCCCGACGCGTTGGCGCTCACCGTGTACATGGTGCGAAAGGCCACCGGGCTGGCCGACGGACTGGTGCTGCACCCCGAGCGCGCCCTCGAGAACCTGACCCTCGGCTCACTCGGCCTCGTTTTCTCACAGTCCGTCTTGTTGGCGCTGGTGGAGTCGGGCATGTCGCGCGACGTCGCCTATCGCGTGGTGCAGGCGGCGGCCCGACGAGCCGTCGACGAGCGGCGCAACTTTCGTGACGTCATCGAGGAGGACGATGCAGTGACGTTGAGCAACGACGCGCTCTCGGACGCCTTCGACGCTGATCGGCTGCTTCGACACCGAGGACGCTTCCTTGACGCACTCACCTGGCGCTCGTGACGCTGCATCTCCACCACCTCTACTCCGGTAAGGTTCGCGATCTGTACGACGTGGATGACGATTATCTCCTAATGGTCTCGTCCGATCGTCTGAGCGCCTTCGACGTCGTGATGGCGGAGCCGATTCCGAAGAAGGGTCGAGTGCTGACCGCGATGACGGACTACTGGGTCCGGGAGTTCGAGAACAGCGTGGCAACCTCGTTGGTGAGTTGCGACCCCACGGTGATTGACCAGCACGTGCCGCGTTTTATGGGCGAACGTGCATTCCACGGTCGAACGATGCTGGTACGCCGGGCGGAGATGCTGCCCCTGGAGTGCATTGTGCGCGCACGGCTCGCCGGTCAGGCCTTCGATGAGTACGTCGCTCACGGCACGGTTCATGGTATGGCGGTCGAGCCTGGACTGGCGTTGACCGACCCCTTCGAACAAGCCTTGTTTACGCCGTCGACGAAGGCAGCGTCGGGCCACGATCTCAACATCAATCTCGCACAAGCGGCCGACCTCGTCGGGCGCGACACGCTCCAACGAGCACAGCTGCTCTGCCTCACGCTCTTCAACCTCGCGGCGGCGAAGATGGCGACGGCCGGTTTCGTCCTAGCCGACACCAAGTTTGAGTTGGGTTTCGTCGAAGGAGCACTCGTCCTCTGCGATGAGGTGATGACGCCGGATTCGTCACGAATCTGGCCCGTTGAACAGGTTCACTCGGGCGAGGTGCCACCATCATTCGACAAACAGCCCTTCCGCGATTGGCTCAGCGCGCAGTCCTGGGATCGGACTCCGCCGCCGCCGCCGGTTCCCGACGAGGTTGTCGAGGTGACGTCGACTCGTTACGTCGCGGCGTACGAGCGCGTGACCGGACGCTCACTCGATGACTGGTACGGTGCGGTGTCATGAACTACTCCGTGATCGTCGACGTGACGCTACGCAAGGGCATTGCCGACCCGGAGGGTTCGACCATCGAGCGGGCGTTGCCGGCCCTCGGCTTCACCGGTGTCTCCAACGTGCACGCCGGCAAATCGTTCCGGTTCGACGTCGAGGCACCCGATGAGTCGGCCGCCCTCAAGCTTGCGACCGCCCTCGCGGAGCGCCT
>JAYVNV010000177.1:0-9156 GCA_043758265.1 Acidimicrobiaceae bacterium | reverse complement strand
CATCGCGCCACGAACTAGCGACAACGTCAATGTCGGAGAGGTCGACGATGTCGGTGTGGATCCCCCACGGTCCGAAGATCTTTGTCAAAAGCCGATAGGTGCCGCCGTAGGCGTCAGTCGACATCAATACGCGGCTGCCCGGAGTCAGCGTCCGCAACACCGCGTCGCTCGCGGAGAGGCCCGACGAGAACGCGATCGCGAACTGCGCTTGTTCGAGACTCGCGAGGACAGACTCCAAGGCCGCACGGGTCGGATTGTTACCCCGGCCATAGTCGGCAAACTTAACGACGCCGACCGATTCCTGCGCGTAGGTCGACGTGAGATAGACGGGCACGTTGACAGCCCCAGTTTCCTGGTCAGGCTCTTGGCCGTCGTGGATCGCTCGAGTAGTGAACTTCAAGATTGCAGTCCCTCGGGCTTCTCGAGCGCGGGGCCTGAGAGGAACTGTAGGACGTCCGAGGCGGTGAGTATGCCCCGAGGTCGTCCGTCGGCTAGAACCAACAGCGCGGGCGTCGTGGCGAGACGTCGCGTCACCGACGCCAGCGGTTCGCCAACGCCGATGATCTCGAGAATCGGCCCCATCACCGACTCGATTGGTCGATCAAGCACGGACGGGTCCTTGAAGCCCAACTCCATGAGGTCAAGCTCGATCGCGGTCCCCACGACTTCTTTGGCGGCGAGTGGTAGTTCGTCGGTCACCGAGATAACGACTTGGGAGACGCCGCGCAGGCGCATCAGGTCGGTGACTGCGCGCACGCTCTTCTCGGTCGTGGCGAGGATGAGGTCGGTCGCGTTCGCGCCCTTCATATCCAAAATATCGCCAGCCGTCGGCCCCGTCGCCGTCGTAAGAAAACCGTACCCGCGCATCCAGTCGTCGTTGAAGATCTTAGAAATGTAGCCCCGCCCGGAGTCGGGGACGAGCACCACGACGCGCGAACCTTTCGGCGCCGACGCGGCGACTCGCAAGGCGGCGGCCACGGCCGTGCCGCCCGATCCCCCGATGAGCATGCCCTCCTCGTAGGTGACTTTTCGAGCCATCTCGAAGGCGTCCGCGTCGCTGACAGCGATGACCTCATCGACCAGGCTGGGGTCGTAGTTGGCTGGCCAGAAGTCCTCGCCAACTCCTTCGGTGAGGTAGGGACGACCCTCGCCGCCTGAGTAGACCGAGCCCTCGGGGTCAGCTGCGATAATCCGAACCAAGGGATTCTGCTCCTTCAGGTATTTCGCGACGCCACAAATTGTGCCACCGGTTCCGGCGCCCGCGACGAAGTGAGTCACTGTGCCATCGGTGTCGCGCCAGATTTCAGGACCGGTCGTGGTGTAGTGCGCGAAAGGATTAGCTGGGTTTGAATATTGATCGGGGCGAAATGCACCGGGCGTCTCTCGCGTCAGTCGTTCGGCCGTCGAGTAGTACGAGTCGGGATCTTCGGGCGCGACAGCCGTCGGACAGACGATCACCTCGGCCCCGTACGCCTCGAGCAGCCGGACTTTTTCGGCCGCCATCTTGTCGCTCATGACGAAGATACAACGATACCCCCGCTGGGCCGCGACGATCGCTAGGCCGACGCCGGTATTACCGCTGGTCGGTTCGACGATGACGCCGCCGGGCTTCAAGAGCCCGTCACGTTCGGCGGCGTCGATCATCGTGAGTGCCGGGCGGTCCTTCGAACTGCCGCCCGGATTCATGGATTCGAGTTTCACGAGGACATCGACGCCGTCGGGAGTGAGCAGGCGGTTGAAGCGAACTAACGGCGTCTCACCAATGAGGTCGAGCAGGGAATTAGCAACGCGCATACCATCACCCTAATTTGCCGAGCTTGCTCAGCGACAATGCTTGCATCGTCTCGCTGGCGCGGCGAGTTACGCGAAAACCACGGCAATGAACTGTTGAGAGCGGCCTTAGCCCCGGCGCACTCTCATCCTCCAGTGTGCGACGAGTCACTGGCCAATCGTTCGCCACCCCCTCGGGGGACCGCTTCAGATCCCGAGTGCGTCGGCCACGGCGATCACGTCAGAAGCCCAGTGATCAGCGCCGAGCTCTCGGGCCGACGCCGCGTCGACGCCGGCGCCCCCGAGGAAGATGGGCACACCAAAGTCCGCGTTTCGTAACGCCTCGATGAGCTGGCCCGCGCTCAACAAGCTGTGAGCCGTCACGACGCACACCGCAATGGCGACGAGCCGATTCGCACCGCGAGCACATTGCACGAAGGCGTCGGTCGGGACGTCGGCACCCAGGTCAATCACGTCCAAGCGCTTCGCGCGCAAAATGTCGGCCGCGAACGACGTCGCCAGCCCGTGCATCTCGCCGGCCGGAGCACCTACGACCACGGTCCCAATCCGCGTACCTCGGCTCTGAAACAGCGGGCCGCTTCGCCCGACGAGTCGTGTCATCACCACCGATGCGCGGTGTTCACCAGCGACTGTGACCTCTCCCTTGGCCCAGCGTTCGCCGATTGTTCGCATGGAGGGTGCGAACAGTGCTTGATATATATGAGTCGGCGACGCGCCACCGGCGAGCGCCTCCTGCGCAATCGTCCAGGCTCCGTTCTCGTCACCTTCGACGAGTCGCTGCACGAGTCGTGCGACGCGGTCGGCGTCCGTCGCATCGCGTGGGGTGACGGCAATCGTGTGTCGCTCGACGTCGAAACGGCTCAGTTCGGACTCGAGCACCACCCACTGGGTCCCCTCGAGCTGCGCCACCAGACGTCCGGTACGAACGTAGCGGTAGGCCGTCATGTAGTGCACGCCCAGTCGCTGCGCCACCTCGGCCAAAGTGAGGCGGTCGCTCTCGGTCACGACGTGCTGCGACCTCTTTCGTCGAGCCCCGCGCTTCGTTGGCAGAATGTCCAAAGTCCCTCTCGCCGTGCTGGCGTGTCGCTGCGGCGCGTTCGCGCCAGACGGTGCGGCGAGCGAGCGCGTCGATCCAGCCACAGCGTGCCCGGCTCGACGGAGTCCTTTGGTGCAGTGGCCAACCAGGCAATTGTGTCGACGCCCTCGCCAGACGATCGAAGAAACGGCCTGACTAAGCGGTAAAAAGCCGGCAGGCTCTGGCGAAGGCCGGGCGTATCAACCCAACCGGGGTGCATCACCGTCATCGTGACGCCTCGAGAGGCCAGTTCCGGCGCCCAACGCTCGACGAGCGCGACCTGGGCGCGCTTCACTTTCGCGTAGGCCTTCACGCCGTCGTAGTGCGGTCCGGGTATCGCCAACCACTCGAGGTCCAGGGGCTCGGCGTACATGCCACCCGAGGTGACCCAGATAACGCGGGCCGATGCGGCGACGAGTTCGGGCTCAATCAATCTCGTCAAGAGGTACGGCCCCACGAGGTGCACCGCAGTGGTGAGTTCGAGCCCCTCACGGGTCGTAACGAGTGAGCGCGTCAGCGCTCCCGCATTGTGCACCAGGACGTCAATCATCTGAAATGATCGCAGTTCGTTCGCACAGCTGCGCACGCTCTCGAGGTCGCCCATGTCGGCGAGTACGACTGATAGTTCGTCGTTGCCGGTCAACGCCACGATCTCGTCACGAGTACG
Organism: Acidimicrobiaceae bacterium; assembly: GCA_043758265.1. Classification (GTDB taxonomy): domain Bacteria; phylum Actinomycetota; class Acidimicrobiia; order Acidimicrobiales; family RAAP-2; genus RAAP-2. Next base: position 5,623 of record JAYVNV010000177.1, on the reverse strand, counting down.
TTGCGCGCGATCGCGATCGCGAGCTACGAGCACTACTCGGGCACCGGCGCGTGCAAACTGCGTGGCGACCTCTCGCCCTAGACCAGACGTCGCCCCCGTGACGACGACGACACGGCCCTCAAGCGATGACCATTGGGGCTCAGTCCAGTGAAAAAGCGCACGACGCGCTAGAGCTCCGACACGTGAAAAACTTCCAACGACACTCGCTTCGAGCACGGCGTCGATCGTGCCAGCGACTCGTTCAGTCGGCGTCACGGGCCGAGCCCAGCACGTGGCGTAAAGAGTCGCGAGCGCGGTCACCGATTCGCCGTAGGGCGAGGGCCAGCAACGGATTAGCGATTCCCGCGAATCCCGTTAGCCGCAGGTCGGCGTCGTAGGTCATCTCACAGCCCGCCGGTCGTGCTTTGAAAGTGAGCGTGTCGACTGAACGCAACATCGATGTTGTCGCGGTAAAAGCCACTCGTCGTCCCGGCTCAAATTCGCTAACTCGGTACCGAAGCACTTTGGCACGTCCCGCGATGGGTACGCTCAGGTCGAACTGCGAGCCGAGTCCGATCTCAGCGTCGTCCAAACGATGGGCCGAGGTGACGCCGGGGTCCCACTGCGCGGCGTTCGAGAAGTCGGCCATGAAGTTAAACGCCTGGTCGATTTCCCAGCTGGACGGAATGGTGGTGCGGTAGCGCGCGATGGTTGCCTCTTCGGTTGTGTCGTCAAATGTGGAGTTTAGCACTAAACTAGAAAATGTGTCAAAAACCGCCAACACCGAGCGCGTAGCCATCATTGGCTCCGGGGTATCGGGCCTCGTCACCGCCCACCTCCTGCACCCCCACGCCGATGTCACGATCTTCGAAGCCGATTCCAAGGTGGGCGGCCACGTCAACACAGTCACCGTGGACGACGGTGGGCACAGCTTCGGAATCGACACCGGATTCATTGTCTACAACGAGCGCAATTACCCCCGCTTCAGCGCACTGCTGAACGAACTAGGCGTCGAGACTCAGCCGAGCGAGATGAGCTTCAGCGTGAGCTCGTCGACGACCGGACTGGAGTACGCCGGAACGAACCTCAACACTCTGCTGGCCCGACGCACCAACGCCCTGCGGCCATCATTCGTCAGGATGCTCATTGACGTCACACGCTTCAATCGTGCCGCTCGCGAACTGCTCACCCGTGACGATCTGTCACTGACGATGGCCAATTTTCTCCATGAGGGCCGCTACTCGCGCTCGTTTGTCGACGACTACCTGGTGCCGCTCGGTGCGTCAATCTGGTCGGCCAATCCCCGCACCTTCACTGAGTTCCCCGCGGTGCCGTTGGTCCGATTCCTCGACCAACACGGGTTGCTCTCGCTCGGTGAACGGCCTCGCTGGCGCACAGTGACCGGCGGCGCGCGCCGCTACGTTGAGGCATTGATCCTGCCCTTAGGCGAGCGCGTGCGCACCGCCTGCCCAGTACGCAGCGTCGTGCGCGACGAGAGCGGTGTCAGCGTTCACTCCGCCGCGCATCCAGCCGGTGAGCGGTTCGACCGTGTCGTTCTCGCGACGCACGCCGACATTGCTCTGTCCTTGATTGAGCGGCCCACCAACGACGAGTCTGCAATATTGGGTGTAATGAGGTTCCAGCACAACCGCGCGACGCTCCACACCGACTCAAGCCTGCTCCCACGGCGCCCCCGGGCCCGCGCTAGTTGGAACTACCTCCAGCGTGATGAGGACTCCTCAGCACCGGTCCTCACCTACTACGCCAACCGACTTCAGGGTCTCAACTCGGCCAACGACTACTGCATCACGCTCAACGCCGACGGCGCAATTGACCCTTCACGGGTCCTCGCATCCTTTGACTACACCCATCCAGTCTTCGATGAGGCGACCATTCGCGCCCAGCGTCGCCACCACGAAATCGACGGTCGTCAGCGTACGCACTTTGTCGGGGCGTACTGGGGATATGGATTTCACGAAGATGGCGTCCGCAGTGCGCACCTAGTAGCAACTCGCATCCTCGGCAACCTCGCCGCTGAGGTGGCCACGGCACCGTGAGCGCGTCCGCACTCTACGAGGGGACGGTCGTGCACGAGCGCGCCGGCGGGCCGCGTCGTCGCTTCACCCACCGCATCACGATGCCCATGCTCGATCTCGACGATCTTCAGTCACTCGCGCTGGCGCCCCTGTGGCGCGCGGAGCGCTGGGCGCCCATGGCCTTTCGACGTCGCGATTACCTCGGTGACCGGTCACAGCCACTGAGCAGTGCGGTTCGCGACCTCGTCGCAGAGCGCCTCGGCTGGCGCCCCGAGGGTCCGATCAGGCTGCTGGCACATCACCGCACGTGGGGCTGGTGCTTTAATCCGATTGCGCTCTACTACTGCTATGAGCTCGACGGCGAACAGCTCGCGGCCGTGGTCGCCGACGTAACCAACACGCCGTGGGGCGAGTCGCACGCGTACGTAATCGACGCGCGAGGTGGACTCGATCACCTCGCCGACCAACCCAAGGATCTGCACGTCTCCCCGTTCCTGCCCATGGAACTGTCGTACCGGTTTCACCTCAATGCGCCGTCGGAGCGATGCGGTTTCTCGGTGACAGTGCTGCGCGGCGAGGAGCTCGTCTTTCGGGCCTCGCTCGCGCTTCGACGGCGAGCGTTCAGTCGGCCAGAGGTCGTCCGCGCCCTCTTGCTGCACCCGTTTCAGACCCAGCGAGTGTCGCTCTCGATCTACCTCCACGCCGCGCGCCTCTGGCTGCGCCGCACCCCAGTGATCGCGCACACCAGGACTGCCACGTGAGTGAACGACCCTCGCTGCAACTGCCCCCCGCCTCAAAGGGGGCTGGCGTCGCACGGTGCGCCCTGAAAATTCTTGGCCGGTCACTGCGCCACGGGACACTTCACGTCACCGAATCAGGCTGCACTACCAATTTTGGCTTGTCCGACGGGGGTCTCATCGAGGCGCGTCTCGACGTCCACGACGCCTCATTCTGGCGAAGGGTCCTCACCCGCGGCGGAGTAGGACTCGGCGAGTCCTACATCATGGGCGAATGGGACAGCGACGACATCGTCGCTGTCCTGCGACTCCTCACGTTGAACCTCGATCGCATCAACCGGTGGTCAGCGCGAACGGCGCCACTGCGCAACGCTCTTCGACCCCCGAGGTCGCGTCGGCGAGCTACCACACGTGAGAAGGACCGCGAGAACATCACCGCGCACTACGACCTTGGTGACGACTTTTTCCAGCTTTTCCTCGACCCTTCCCTGGCGTACTCGTGCGCCATCTTCGCCAACGCGCAGAGCACGCTGGAGGAGGCTTCCGTCGAGAAGTTCGACCGAATCTGTCGAAAGCTCGGCCTCGGACCCGACGACCACGTGATTGAGATCGGCACGGGTTGGGGCGGCTTCGCGCTCCACGCCGCCTCGAACTACGGCTCTCGAGTGACGACCACGACGATATCTGCGAACCAATACGACTACGCAAAGCGCGTTGTGCACGAGGCGGGGCTCGATCACCTCGTCACGATTCTCAACCGTGACTACCGCGATCTTGAGGGGACTTTCAGCCACCTGGTCTCGATTGAGATGATCGAAGCGGTCGACTGGCGACAGTACGAGACGTACTTCACCACGTGTGAGCGGCTGTTGCGGCCCGACGGTCTCGCCGCGATCCAGTGCATTGTCATCGACGACCGAGAGTTCGAAAGTTACAAGCACCGCGTGGACTACATCCGTCGCTACATCTTCCCCGGCGGCGGTCTGCCGTCGACCCTCGCTCTCAGTCGCACGATCGCCAAGGCCACCGGCTTCGATTTGGTCAACCTCGAGGACTTCGCATCGCACTACGTTCGAACGCTAGATCTCTGGCGCGAGCGTCTCGACGCACACGGCGCCGTGGCAGCGTCGCTCGGCTTGGACGACCGTTTCCTTCGAATGTGGCGCTTCTACTTCGCCTACTGCGCGGCCGGCTTCGCGGAGCGCCACGTCTCGGTCGTACAGATGATCCTCGCCCGCAAAGAGTGGCGCGGCCATATTTAGCGAACTGGCGGTGACCACATCACCTTGAGGTCCCGTTTTAAAGTTGTGCGAATCGGCGTAGTACTTGTTCCAGTGAGGTGTCGCGCTGGCCAAGGCGCAGCACGGCCGATACATCCAGGTGCACTGAATTCCTTGACCCTGAACTGACTTAGGTACCGCTCCAAAGAATTTGAGAGTCAAGGCAAAGCAGCAGTCCTTGCCCAGTGGCCCCGTCGGTGAGGGGTGCTCCACGAAGGAGTCGCGTCAAAGCACTCGAATAAAAGTCTTAGCGAGTTCAGTCGCACTCCACAACCAACGTTTAGCGCTAGGGCGCGAGGCCAAGTTGCTCGCGAAGTCTTGCGACGTTGAAGGTCACAGCACCCGACGGCAGTCCGTTATGACGATCGAACTCATTCAGCAGGGCTATTAGGTCTTCACGGCGCGTTGGATCCTCGGACGCTTGGCGTGGCGTCAGGCCCCCGAGCGCCGGCACGGACTCGTCGAGCCAACCGGTCTCCTTCTCGTGCATCAATTCTCGAACCATCTGAAGAGCCTCATCCGAGAGTTCATCGTTAGCCCTCGCCACTGGGCCCTTGGCTCGAGTTGCTTCGTCGCGCAATGACGCCACATCACTGCGCGTCTCTTCGAGAATCTCTACGTCACCGATCACCTCGTGCAAGACGTTCAATATCCGATCGAAACGTTCGATGGAGTTCGTCGTCACGACGAGCGTGTCGAGTTCACGTTCGAGGAAGCACCTCGCCACACTTTCGCCCTTAATCTCCACAAGCTCGGTCCAGCGACCCTCCGCCGTGCGCTCGAAGGTCCGATTCAACGTCCCTGAGATCTCATCCCAGGGCGTGCTCAGCGAACGAAGGACAGCGCGGCACAGAACCGTAGGGTCACCCTCGTAGTTCACCATTGAAATCGGTGCGTACAGACGACCGACCCACCAGGCCAGTTCGAGGGAATCGGCGCCATCATCGAGCAAGGTCAACAGTGATGCTCGATGAGCCATGGGCACTGAGATTGGTTGACCCATAAATTGGTGCTGTGATCCGGCGAGCAAAACCCGGGCGAACACGTAGTCACCCACGTGGGTGCTCATTGACGCAGTGCGCTCCGTCACAGTCACCTTCTCACCCGTTCGTGTGTCGAACACGTCGATCGAGGACCCGGGCTCCACGCCGACGACCTGCCATAGTGATGGTTGCGAGGAGACCCACTCGCGAGCTAGGGCCAGTTCGTCCTCAGGCAGTAGGTTGCCCCTCGCCTCAATGAACTGGCCCACGAACCCCGGTGAAAACGCCGCGAGGTCGCCCAACGTCGCCATCGGCAGATTGGTCGCGTCACCACCGGATGCCTCCAGCGCCACCTCGAACAGTTCCTCCAGTCCCCAGCGGTTCGGTGCACGAAGTGAGTACACGACGACCTTGTGGTATAGCCATTCGGCGCGCTGTTCGATTGACTCTTTGGCTCCCGCAACGCAGCACGACTTAAACTTTCGTCCCGATCCACAAGGACAGGGATCGTTTCGACCGACACCATCGAACTTCTTCGATACCCGCGTCAACAGATACGCAAGCTCGGGGTCGCCTTCGTGGCCCGGCGCGCGCTGGCGTAGCGAGAT
>JAYVNV010000176.1:0-9170 GCA_043758265.1 Acidimicrobiaceae bacterium | reverse complement strand
GCTCCTCGTCCGAGATGTGTAGCCAGAACTTGATTAGCGTCACACCGTCGTCGACGAGCATCTGTTCGAACTCGACGATCTCGGCGCCCGAGCGCTTCGCGGTCGCTTCGTCGATCGATCCCTCCACGCGTTCGACGAGGAGCCGTCCGTACCACGACCGATCGAAGACCGACATCGAGCCCCTGCCCGGGATGTTGGGCTGGAAGCGCCAAAGGAAGTGGTGGCGCATTTCCTCGGGTGTTGGGGGGCCGATCGGAACGACGCGCACGTGACGGGGGTCGATGCTGGCCGTGAGTCTTCGGATTGCGCCGCCCTTGCCGGCGGCGTCGAAGCCCTCGAAGAGGACCAGCAGTCCTGGACCAACGACCCCTGGATCAAGCAGGCCCGCGGAGAAGAGCCTCAGTTGGGTCAGTCGGCGCTGCGCAGCAACGATTCTCAGCTCAGACTCATCGACACCCATGGTCCTCGTGAGGTCAATCTCGTCGATTCGCTTGGTCATTACGAGAAACTCCCTCCAGCCACGTCATTGCACGAGATTGCTTTTTTTGGCTCAAGGCTTAAGGTAGCGCACCGGAGTGCCAATAATTTCGTGCGGTGACGTACTTTGTGCGCCCATAGGATTGAGCGTGCAAAACAAGCGGAAGAGAGTCATGCGAAGGTCGGTGGGCACGGTGCTGGTGACGGCCCTAGTACTGGGCGGCGGCCTGTCGTGGAACAGCCTCGGCGCCCACGCCGACAGTTCAACGACGTCGAGTAGCACTGCGTTAACCACGACGCCGAGGCTCGTGACGACGACGACCAGGCACACGACGACGACGCTGTTCGTGCCGAAGCCAGTTTGCGTACGAACTGTCGGGTCGGTCAACAGCCCTACCGCGACGTTCACCTGTCACCCGTGGCGCCACCTCGACACGTGGTACCACGCTGCCTCGATCCTCACGACGAGCTTTGCGCCCAACGCCGCCGTGCCGTCGGTGATCGCAACTGCTACGTGGATCCGCTCCTCGACAACTGACCTGTCGCTCTACTTGGGTTACAAGGGCCCCGATCCGTCGTACGTGAATCGCGGTCCAGAGATGGTGCCACCAAGCGTTCGCGGTCGCCTGCTCGCAACGTTTAACTCGGGCTTTTACGAGGCCGATGGCGCGGCTGGCTTCTACGTCAATCACACGCTGTATCACGCCATGATTAATGGTCTGGCGACAGTCGAGCGCTTCAGCAATGGCCGGGTGGACGTCGTGCGCTGGACCGGCCCGGCGCGACCTGGTGCGAACATTCAGATGGCGCGTCAAAATCTCCCACTCATGGTCAACGCCGGCCGGCCAACGCCGCTCTCGGCCAACAACGCCAACTGGGGATCGACGCTCGGTGGCGTGGCGGCGGTCTGGCGGTCGGCGCTAGGCATTGACCCAAAGGGCAACCTGGTCTACGTCGCGGCGCCCGAGCAGACGTCGTCCTCGCTAGCGGCGATCCTGGTCGAGTTGCACATCGTTCGAGGCATGCAACTGGACATCAATCCCGAGTGGCCAATCTTCGTTTCCTACGCTGGCCCCGGTGCCCGGGGACCGGCGCTCATCGTGCCCAACCCCAATCAGACGCCCGGCCGGTTCCTCTACCCGAGCATTAAGGACTTCTTCAGTGTGTACACGACGCATCGGCTCGGTGAGGCTCAACCGTGGTAGCGCGTGACGCACTCGTCGCGTCGGGCATTGGTTTATCGCAATAGCCGGTGCAAATCGTCTGGCGCGAGGGACTAATGCGCATCTTCTCCATCACTTTCGCGCCATCCTCGATCACCGACGACCGAAAAAGTCCACTTGTTGCCTTTGCTCATCGTTCGTGCAGCGCTCAAAGCGACCAAGTTCGTCGTGTGGCTTCACGTTGGCGCCACACGGTCGAATGCCGGTCTACTACTTGGGGAACCTGGTCCTCGGAAAGAATAGGTGACGTCCAGTTCGTTGGTGTTGTTCGCGACTTTGCGAGACATTTGATTTAACTGCTCGTTAGGGTGCTCCGCGAAGTTTGTCGCGAAAGTTGTCTGGTGAAGGTTGCGCGGCGAGATCTGCACGGAGACTGGGCTGTCGCTTGTGACTACTGTCGCTCAGACGCTCAGACGCTCAGACGCTCAGACGCTCAGACGCTCAGACGCTCAGACGCTCAGACGCTCAGACGCTCAGATCGGTTCAAGGTGCTCGGACGACGCGTAAAAACTCACTGTGCCATTTTCCACCGACGAAGTGCTACGAATGTCCACACTCCTTCCACGACGCCGAAGGGCCAGGCACCACTAACGAATCCGTAGGCGCTCGAGAGGACGCAGCCGAGAGCGAAGAGAAGGATGAAGTGGCGCCCGCGCGATTCGAGCGCGTACATGATCATCATAAAGCTGAGCGCCGTGACGCCAAAGATCGTGACGTAACTAGACACCGGACCTGGGCTTAACTGGCCGCCGGAGGTAACCGTGCTCGAAGAGCCACGTGCCAACGAGGAAGAGGGCCGCTAGGAGTCCGGCGAGGATGGCGTATTTCTCGTGAGGCGGGAAAAAGCTGTACGTGACGATTGCCTTGCCCTTGGGTAGCGTGATCGCCTCATAGACGCCGTGGCTAGTTTTAATTGGCACGGACGCACCATTTACGAATGCTCGCCAACCGGCCATTGAGAGTTCGGTGCGAATCAGCGTCGCTCCGGCCGTTGCGCAGTTGACGGTCACGTGATTGACATTGGTGGCGGTCACTGAGCAGTCCGAGGACGACGTTGAGAAAAATGGCCGAGGATTGGGCATCAGATAGATGGTGGCTTTGGCGTCGGCGAAGACTTGCTTCACGCCGAGCTTGGTGAGCGCGGGCATAATTGTCACCCCCTTGGGGAGCATCAGGTACTTGACCGACGCGGCCTCATAGGAGCGGAAGTGGTCGATGATCTCGTTCTCCTGAGCAATCATGCCACTCAGGCCGTTGTGGATAACGAATTGGTTCGACGGATAAAGACCGGGGTAGAGGCGGTCCTCGATGTAGTTGCTGTACGAGCGCGGAATCGGCAGGTCGATAGCATTGAGCGAGTTGATGCTGAACTGCGATGGCCAGTTCGGCGCGAGGACTGCGAAGTCGAAGTAACGAAAATGGCCCTGGTGCGTCTGAAGGAAAGTGATGGGCGCCGAGTCAACAGTGACGTACTTAGCGGCCTCGCCAGACGGCACGGCGAACATCATCATCGACTCGCCGACCAGCACGAGCGCGACCAGAAGGGGCGTTAGTTTGGCGCTGGCGAAGCGTCCAAGGACGAGAAGCGCGATCACCGCCACGAACGGCGCGGCGTCGAGGACCATGAAAATGTAGCGGGCCTTGTGGCCCAAGATGACGCCATTGTTGAGGGGGCCGGCGACGAAGACAATCCACACCAGTCCGAGCAGCATTGCCGTCGACGTCACCGTGAAGAGCCGTTTCGCCTGCGCACTGGTGGCCAAATCCATTAGTCCGAACGCGGCGAGGATGACGACCGACATCTCGCAGCTGGCCATGATGTAGCGACCGAACGAAGCATTCTGTACCAAGGGAATTAGGTTCCAAACTTTGCGCAGGCCGAGGAAGTCGAAGGCACCCATGAGCCCGAACACGGTCCAGGCGAAGAGGTACAACCTAAGTGGTCGAAGATGCTTGCCGAAGAGGCCGAGCAGCGCCAGTGCCCCAACGCTGGCGAGGAAGTAACCGCCGATGTTCCCCCAGATCGCATTGACGTTGACGTTGGAGAAAATAGTTCCGTGCAAGTACGGATCGAAGAACATCTGAAGGGCGTGCACTGAGATCCGCGTTGAACCATCGACCCCGGCGACGTGCTGGCCAATGTTGGCGACCTTCATGAAGTCGGCGAAAGGAACGAGAATCGGCAACGACAGTGCCGTCCCGACGGTGCCGGCCAAACTGAGTCGTACGAGTGCGACGCGGCGCTGGCTTTGCGGTAGCGAGAAGAGCCGCACGGTGGCCCAACCAATAGCGAAGAGACCATCAAAGTACGCGACTTCGGGGAAGCCGGCGTAGAAGGCGAGCGCGACGGCGATCGCCGCCAAATACCAGCCCCTGCGTGATGATGATCCGGCCGAAGAGTAGATCATCTCGATGCCGAGTAACAGCATTGGCAGGAAGCAGATGGGATTGAGGACCGCGTTGCCAAGCCACGCGAAGGTGCCGTTCAGCGCGAAAAGAACACCGGCACAGGTGGCGAAGACGGTCGAGATGCCCAGTCGCCGGATGAGAAAGTAAGTCGAGAAACCGGCGATGAGTTCCAACGACAAGTGGAACCAGAGCAGTCCGCTCGGTAGGGCGAACAGCAAGGTGAGCGGGAAGAAGGCCGCCGATTGCATCTCACCAGCGAGGGGCTGACCGAGACCCTCATAGTAGTTCCACCACGGCAGATGGCCGTGGAGCAGGTCCATCGCCGCCAGATGGCCCAGCGGCTGGGTGATGAAGCCGACGTTGGGGTCGATCATTGGCCGCCCACAGGTCACGTGGCAGACGACAGTCGTCAGATTCGTCGTCCACCAGATCGGGTTCTGCGTTGACTCGCCAACCAGATAGAGACCGTTGCCGATCAGCACGCCGAGAAAAATGAGGAGCAGTGGTGAGGTCGAATAGGGCAGGCGGCGATAGAAGGCCAGAAAACGAGCCCATTGGGAGATCACCTGGCAAGGCTACAAGAGACCGTGATTTCGAATGGTCTACGTCGACGTCAACGTGGCAGGTAGTACATCGTCTCGCCGAGCAGCAAAAGCGCTTCGGGAAAGAAGGGATCACGGAACGTGCCAAAAATGTCCCAGCGGCGAATGAAGCGATTTCGGTCCTCGAGCGGGTCGAGTGTGCCGCGTGATGAACTGACGAAGTGCACTAGCTGGACGTCGGGGGTGAAGAGCACGAAGTGGTTCTCATCCTGCACGCGCAGGCACAGGTCGACATCGTTCATCGTGACGGCAAGTGATTCGTCCATGCCACCGTGTGAGTTCCAAAGTTCGCGATGAACCATCTGCACCGCTCCAGTAACGGCCGCAACGTCGCGCACTGACACCGAGAACTGATCGACGTGGGGATAGTTCGAGTCGGTGCGCAGATGCTGTGGGTACGGTGAAATGACGATGCTCTCGTGTTCACGGTTCCCGTACTGATCGTTTAGAGAGGCGCCGACTATGGCCACGTCCGGGAGCGAGGCCAGCGAGACCAACCGCTCGAGCCAGTCGGGCGTCTGCAGGACCGTGTCGTTGTTAAGGGTGAGGACAAAGTCGGCGCTCGAATGCTGAACCCCCCGGTTGACAATCTTGGCGTAATTAAAGGGCCCAGGGCAGGCCACGACGCGGTACTTCGTCGTTGCGAAGTAGTCAAGGGACTCAGTTTCTACCGAGTCGTTATCGAGCAAAATAATGTCAAAGTTCTGGTACGTGGTGAGGCTTTCAATTGCCTCGATGCACCGACGAACTAGTTCAATCCGGTCTCTAGTAGGGATAATGATGTCAATCGACGGCGGTGGCCAGGGAGGTTCAATGGTCCAGTGCGCCACTCCGGCGACATCACCCAACGCAACGACGCCTCGCCAATTACGTCGCGCGAGGGCTGATGACACGACCCGTAGTGTGTCGTCGTCAATGTGCGAGCGCGAGAAGGCGACGGCCGGCCGGCCGGCCGGCAACAGAAGTGTCACGTGGTGAAAGATCGCGTGCGCCTCACTGAGCCGTAAGTAGAGGTCATGCTCGAAGGCCCACCCGGAATCAGCGGCGTAGCCACCGACGTCGCGAATCTTCGAGAGTCGAAGGAGGGCTGGGCGACCGACGAGGTTGTAACTGAGCAGCGTATGTGGAGCCACGAAGGCGCTTTTGAAGATTGGCGTGTAGGCATTTGGACCATGTTCGTCGGCGAAGACCACGTCATCCTCATCCTTGGCGCGCAGTACGAGGGATCGCAGCGCCGTCGCGCGGTCGAGGTCACTGACCGACGCGTCAATGAGGAACATCCAGGTTGACGCGGAACTGTCTACGACGTGGTTCAGTTCGGCGATCACGGATTCGGGTGTGGCGTTGTGCTCGTCAATTGTTACGACGTCGACGTCGTTAACGTCCACCTCGGTACGGACCTGGTTCACGTAGCGAACGGCGTGCCACGGGAGGTAGTTCTTGGGGAAGAACGCATCGGCGGCCCAGACCAGTTTCTGGGCTCGCGCCGCGACAGCCACGTCGGGTTCCTCGCGCAGTCTTCGCACGACGCGAAGAATCGGACGACCAATGAAGCGCGCTGTCTGGTATCGCCAGGTGTCCTCGCCGAGGATTCGCCCAACCACGCGCCGCCACCACTTGCCCGACATCCGTCGCATGTCGCCGTGGAACGCAGCCCACCGTTGTTTCATTTCATGGTCGGAAATGACGTGCTGGTCAATCGCTGCGTCAATGTCGAAACGCTGGAATACTGGCACGCAGGAGAGCCTTCGGTCGATGGGATACGCGACAATTCGCCTCGCAAATCGATTTTAGTTGCCTTGGTGAAGTTGAGGGTACTCCTAAGGCGCACGGACCCTGACCGGACAAGAGTCTGCCGTTGAACACTCATAACGAGGTCGTTGCGCATGTTACATTTCGGTACCTAAAAGAACGTCGAAAGTGTTATCACGAAGAAAGAGGTGGAAATGTCCGAAGGAACCGAGCTGGGCGAAGGTGCCGCGTCGGATCAGGCCCTGAGACCCGGCGTCCTTGGCCTCTTCGACTCGGTGATTATGGGCGTGGCCGGTTCTGCACCGGCCTATTCCATTGGCGCAACGACGGGCGCGCTGTTCGTCGCCGTCGCCTACGGTGGCGAAGCAGCGCTTCTCTACTGCGGCTTCTTCATGTTCGGGATCGTGTGGGCGTTTAGCTATCTCAGCCGTGATGACTCGCACGCTGGCGCGGCCTACTCATGGGTTCGCAGAGCACTGCACCCGTTGCTCGGGTATCTCTCGGGGTGGGCGCTCATCGTCTCCGCGCTCATTTTTATGGTCATCGCCACCTTTCCGGCCGGATCGAGCGTCCTACGACTCTTCTCGAATACGCTCTATAAGCAGACCGGCCCGGTCACAATTCTCGGAGCACTCTTCTTCTTCTCCATGGTGGCGGCGGTGGCACTTGGAGTGACCGTCACCGTGAAGGTCCAGATCATCATGTCGAGCATCGAGGTCTTCTTGCTCGTGCTCTTCGCCGGCCTGGCGCTCTTTCACGCTCATCACGTGACGCAGTTCTCGTGGCACTGGTTCTCACCCTCGGTCTTCCACGACCACGGTTCGCAGGGTTTCGTCGCCGGGGCGCTCCTCGCAGCCTTCTACTACTGGGGATGGGACGTCACCGCCAACCTCAATGAGGAGACCAAGAACGCCAAGAAGACCTCCGGTTTGGGCGGACTGTTGGGCACTTTTGTCGTATTCCTACTCTTCGAAGTGTTCACGGTGGCCTCGAATTTGGTCTTAAAGCCAGTGCAGTTGACGAACTCGAGCAATGTGGCCGACTTCATGTACAACCTCGGCCAGGCGGTCTGGCCCGGCTTCTTCGGCAAGCTCTTGATCGTTGCGCTGCTGCTTTCGACCGTCGCCACGCTCGAAACGACGCTGATCCAGGTGACGCGAACCCTCTACACGATGGGCCGCGACGAGACGCTGCCCAAGATTCTTGGACGTACGCATTCAGTACGAAAGACGCCGTTCGTCGCCACCATGGTCGTCACAGTGTTGTCGCTGGTTCTGTTCGTGTTGAGCCAGTACATCGGCTCGGTGGGCAACATCTTGATCGATGGGTATTATGCGATCGCCATTCAAATCTGTATCTACTACGGATTGGCGGGCTTATCCGTCGTCATCCTCTATCGTCGCCAGCTCTTCGACTCGGTGAACAACTTCATCTTCATTGGACTCTGGCCACTTCTCGGCGCAATCTTCATGTTCTACCTGCTCTATCAGGCAATCCCCACTTTGAACGCAGTTCAACTGACCGTCGGCCTCGGCGCGATGGCGTTGGGTCTGCTTCCAATGAGCTATTACTGGTGGAAGGGCGCGGCGTACTTCAAGGTGCCCAGCAAGCTTGACCGGGTTGCCCAAGAGCTCGAGCTAGAGCAGATGGAGGAGCTCCTCTAAAGCGAAGGCGGTCAGAGATCCCTGGGGGGCGCGAGCTGGTCGCCCGTTCGCGCCAGAGGTCGATGCCACTCTCGACCGCGAACTGGTCGATTGTTGCCAGCTCCTCGACGCTGAATTCGAGGTTGGCGAGCGCGTCGAGGTTCTCGTGTCGTTGCTCGACGACGCTGGCGCCAATCAGTGCAGTCGTCACGCGAGGGTCGCGCAGCGTCCAGACGATCGCCATCTGCGAGAGGTGCTGCCCGCGTGGCGGCGATAGTGGCGAGGGCGCGCACGTGCGCGAGGTTTCGTTCGTTAAACATGTCACTCGAGAGCGACGAGTCGACCTTCGAGGCTCGCGATCCGGCGCGGACGCCTGCAAGGTAACGATCGGGCAAGAGACCCTGAGCGAGTGGCGAGAAAGCGATGCAACCCACGCCCAGCTCTTCGTGGACGTCCAGCAGTCGGCCCTCGACCCAACGTTGAAGCGTCGTCTACGAAGGCTGGTGGATCAGGAGCGACGTACCAAGGCTTCCCGGAATGCTGATTGCCTGAATCGTGCGCTGATCGGAGTACGACGAGATGCCCACGTGAAGGGCCTTGCCCTGGCGCAGCGCCGTGTCGAGCGCGCCCATCGTCTCCTCGGGCGGCGTCGTGACGTCGAAGTGGTGGTTGAAAAAAAATATCCACGTAGTCGAGTCCTAGACGCTTGAGCCTCTAATCAAAGCTCGCGAGCAGGTATTTCCTCAAGCTGAGGTCGCCCTAGAGACCGGGCCACATGTCCCAGCCGGCCTTGGTCGAGATACGTAGCTCATCACGCTGGGTTGCGAAGTCGTTCCCCAGCTGGTACCCGAACTTTGTCTCGACGCTCTTGGGGCGGGATGTAGTTGTTCGCCAGGTCGAAGTGCGTCACGCCTCGGTCGAAGGCCCCACGAAGGATCGCGCGCTGGGTCTTGAGCGGACTCTCGTGGCCGAAATTGTGCCACAGGCCGAGTGAGATCGCGGGCAGGCGAATACCGCTGCGGCCACAGCGCCGGTACTGCACAGCGCCGGTACGCCACAGCGCC